>CAYUUX010000008.1:26703-35997 GCA_964448085.1 uncultured Gammaproteobacteria bacterium
CCACTATTGAGGCGGGTCCGTGTTGGATAACACACATTGATAAGGCACCAAATTATACAAACATCCAGCTTGGATTTGCCACAAAAAAACACATGAATAAAGCAGAAAATGGACATCTTTCAAAAGCGGGGCTCACACAAAAGCTCCGCTTTTTGCGTAGTGTACGCATAGATGAGCTCCCAGAAGGATGGGGAATGGGGAAAGAAATCCACCTATCAGATGTGTTTGCTGTTGGTGACACGATACGGGTGACCGGAATTTCCAAAGGAAAAGGGTTTGCCGGAGTTGTAAAAAGACACGGATTTGCCGGCGGACCAAAAACGCACGGTCAATCTGATAGAGAGCGAGCTCCGGGATCGATCGGTCAGACAACCACTCCGGGGAGAGTATATCGGGGAAAACGTATGGCGGGACGTATGGGAGGAGATACCGTTACTGTCCAAGGATTGAAAGTTGTTGGTATTGATGCAGAAAAACATACGATGACAATTAAAGGGTTGATACCTGGTCACAAAAATGGACTTGTTATTATTACAAAAGGTTAATATGGCAACAGCAAAAAAAGCACCAATCGCAAAACGAAAAGCACAGGGGAAACCAACTGTTGCATCAAAACGCGAAGTATCCGCTGAGGCAAAATTATCCGTATATACGGTAAGTGGAGAAAAAGCTGGATCAATGACCGCGCCGGAATTCCTTCGTGCGGGAAAAGTGAATCTTCGGTTAATCGCGCAAGCAATTCGTGTATATCGCGCAAATCAGCGTGAAGGATCTGCTTCAACAAAAACAAGAGGACTCATTGAGGGGTCAACGAGGAAGATATACAAGCAAAAAGGAACAGGTCGAGCAAGGCACGGAAGCGTGCGGGCTCCAATATTTGTCGGAGGCGGCGTTGTATTTGGTCCGATGCCACGGGACTATTCGTTAACAATGCCTCAGGAAATGCGGCGTAAGGCACTGCAAAGCGCGTTTGCAAGCAAGTTCAAGAGTGAAAAGTTGCTTGTGATAACTGGTGGCGAAACGATGCAACCAAAAACCGCTATTTTTGACCAAGGATTAAAGAAAATGAAATTGGATGGGTCAGTCCTTCTTATCGTTTCTTCCATGCAAAATCCTATCGTCCGCTCAGCAAGAAATATTGCATCAGTTTATATCCAACCCGCATCGCTTGTTACCACGTATGATGTCATGCAGTACAGGAATATCATTGTCATGAAGGAAGCAATAACTCTACTGGCAAATCGTTTTACGGCAAATAATTAATATGAAAAACATAGTTCTTATCAGACCGTATATTACAGAAAAGACGATGACCAACGCAGCTCGCGGTTGGTTTACCTTTGTGGTACGCATCGATGCAAATAAAGCGGAAATAGCAAAAGAAATTCACGAAAAATATAAAGTAACGGTAACAGATGTAAAAACGATAATTGTCCATGGGAAGACAAAGCGTGTGGGGAGACGACAGCAAACAATTCAAAAATCAAACTGGAAAAAGGCAATGGTACAATTGGCGCCGGGACAAACGATAGACGCATTTCAGTTGGGTGAGACGAAGCCTGCAAAATAACACATATGAAAAAGCTGAATAGAATCAAGGGACTAACATCACTTCTTCCAAAAAATTCAGGAAGGGATGTTCGTGGACATGTGGCTGTACGACATCAAGGTGGCCGTCATAAACGGTTTTATCGACACATTGATTGGCTAAGAAACAAGGACGATATTAAAGGTATCGTGACGTCTATCGAATACGATCCGAACAGAAGTGCGGATGTGGCGCTGATTACCTATACAGATGGAGAAAAGCGATATATCATAGCACCCGTTGGTCTGAAAGCAGGGGATTTTGTGGTAAGCGGAAGGCGTGTGGACGTGGTGATCGGAAACGCAATGCCGCTTGGATCAATTCCCGTTGGAACTCTTATTCATAACCTGGAAATAAAACCGGGTCGTGGAGCGCAAATGATACGTTCGGCTGGTTCCTTTGCTATAATCCAAGCAAAAGATGGAAATAATGTTCAGATTAAACTTGCTTCAGGAGAAGTGAGAATATTTCCAGATATCGCGCGGGCAACCATAGGTCAGATCGGTAATACCGAATGGAAAAACAGGGTTATTGGAAAAGCGGGACGTAGCAGACATATGGGGAAAAGGCCTACGGTTCGAGGAGTTGCGCAAAATCCGCGTTCTCATCCGCACGGCGGAGGAGAAGGAAGAAGTGGTATTGGTATGCCCTCCCCGAAAAGCCCATGGGGAAAACCGACATTGGGAAACAAAACAAGAAAAAAGAAAAAATATAGTGATCGATTTATCGTTTCAAGAAAGAAATAAGGAGTCTTATGGCACGTTCAAGTAAAAAAGGACCATATATAGATCAACGAGTACTTGCAAAAGTGATGAAACAAAAAGCAGGTGGGGACCGCAATGCGATTAAAACGTGGTCTCGCGCATGCCAAATTCCTCCGGAATTCGTTGGTCATAAATTTCAGGTTCACAACGGAAGAATATTTGTAGAAGTATTTATCAATGAATCCATGGTTGGACACAGGCTTGGGGAATTTTCTCCGACGCGCATGTTCCGGGGTCACGGACAGGTTACGAAGAGGACAATGGATAAAACATAAACATATGGAATACAAAGCGACAGCAAAATATGTAAGAACGAGCACTCGTAAGGTGCGGCTTGCAGCTGATGCCATTCGAGGCAAAAGTGCAGATCGTGCCTTGATTATATTGGAACTGATGCATAAGGCCGCGGCAGAACCGTTAAAAAAAGTGCTGCTTTCCGCTCTTTCAAATGCAAAAAAAACGCAAAAGGAAGCGGATACATTGTCACTGAAGCAGGTAGAAGTCATGGGTGGACCGGTTATGAAGCGGTTTCATGCCGTATCGCGCGGTATGGCGCATGGATATAAAAAACGTATGACACACATTCGTGTAGTTCTTGGTGATAAAGGAGAGAAATAACGTATGGGACAAAAAGTACATCCAAAAGGATTTCGATTAGGTACGGTGTTCACTTGGACATCGAGATGGTTTGCGGATAAAAATCGATACAAAGAATTTTTGCTTGAAGATGTTGCATTACGGAAATATCTTTTTAAGCGAATGAAGAATGCCGGTTTGGAACGGGTTGATATAGAGCGATCAATCAATAAAATGAAGATTACCGTTCGAGTATCACGACCCGGACTTGTCATTGGACGTGGAGGAAGCGGACTTGAAGAGATGAAAAAAGCAATCGAGCGATTTTTGCACGAATTTGAATCGAAACGCGCAATGATATTGCACAAGAAATTTGCCGGAGATACCGGAAAGGCGAAAATCGAAATAGCAGTAGAGCCAGTCAAAGATCCCAACTTAAGTGCATATCTCGTTGCGTCAACGATTGCCGATCAACTTGCCAGACGCATTCCTCACAAACGCGCATGCAATCAGGCAATAGAGCGTGTCATGGGAGCTGGTGCGCGAGGAATTAAAGTTGCACTTTCTGGTCGTATCGCTGGAGCGGAAATTGCCCGTCACGAAAAGTATGGATCTGGTACAATACCGCTTTCAACAATTCGTGAATTTGTTGATTTCGCATCAGTACCGTCATTAACGAAATCCGGATACATTGGAGTAAAAGTTTGGATTTGTAGGAAATAACTATGTTAGTACCAAGGAGAGCAAAACATCGAAAAGCATTTAGAGGAAAAAGGAGAGGAGTATCGACTCGAGGATGCAATGTGGATTTCGGGGAGTTTGGTTTGAAAGCGTTAACGTGTGGTTGGGTTTCGAGCAGACAGATAGAAGCAGCGCGCCGGGCAATGACGCATTATATAAAAAGAGGTGGCCGTATTTGGATCCGGATTTTTCCGGATAAACCGATGACGAAAAAACCGCCGGAAACAAGGATGGGAAGCGGAAAAGGCGATGTGCACGAATATGTAGCCGTAGTGAGGCCTGGGAGAATAATGTTTGAAATGGGTGGGGTAGCAGAGGAAAATGCTCGAGAGGCAATGCGGCTTGCATCAGCGAAGTTGCCAGTCCTCTCAAAATTTGTGATGAAGGAAACATGATATGAAATACAAAGATAAAATGCACTATCGTTCTCTGTCTCCTTCGGAAATTGAAAAGGAAATAACGGAGTTAACAGCTAAACGTGAAGAACTCGACAGGGATAAATTTACAAAGCCGGTGAAAAATGTCCGCATGGGAAAGGCAATAAAAACGAAAATTGCATTATTGAAAACACTACAGAAAGAACGAGTGTATCAGGAGCTATCGAAGGAGAAGTAATTATGGCGAATACAGAAAAGAAGAAAGACATAAAAAGAAAAGAATTAGTCGGTACGGTTGTTTCAAAGAAAACAGCAAAGACACTTGTCGTTGAAACGATAGTGTTGCACCGGCATCCTTTATACAGAAAAGCCGTTCGAAAAACACAACGCTATCTTGTACATGACCCAGAAGAAACAGGTGTTGTTGGAGCAAAAATTACCATTGTAGCGTCGAGACCAATAAGCAAAATGAAGCATTTTATCGTGAAGAACTTAAAAGGATAATTGTATGATACAACGAAGAACAGAATTGAAACCAGCGGATAATTCAGGTGCAGAGTGGATGACTGTGACACATATTTATGGTGCATCGAAACAGCGCACGGCGACTCTTGGTGATATCGTGCAATGCATTATTAAAAAAGCAGATCCAAACGGTATCGTAAAGGATGACGAATTGGTAAAAGTGGTGATTGTGCGTACACATAAGGAATACCGAAGGAAAGACGGATCCTATATTCGTTTTGACGACAATGCAGGAGTGGTTGTTGATGCTGACGGGAATCCGAGGGGAACCAGGATTTTTGGTCCAATCGCCCGAGAAATTAAAGAGAAAGGTTTTGATAAAATTGCCAGTATGTCTATGGAGATGTTTTAACTATGAAATTCAAAAAAGGTGATGAAATTATCGTAACAATAGGAAAAGATAAGGGGCGCAAAGGGGAAATAGAAAAAGTATTTGCAACCCAATCAGCCGTGGTTGTTGCTGGAGTGAATCTTTATAAGCGCCATATGAAGCGACGGGATGAGAAACATCCAGGGGGTATTATAGAAAAACCACGACCATTGTCTGTGGGGAAAATTGCTCTCGTTTGTCCAAAATGCGGAAAACAAACACGAATTGGGTTTTTGGTAACTGCAAAAGAAAAGTATCGGATATGCAAAAAATGTGAAGCAAAAATATAACCTATGACACCATTACCAGACAACCAGGCGGAAATGAAAAAGAAACTTATGTCGGAACTGCACATCAAAAACGTGATGGCTGTGCCAAGATTGGTGAAAATTGTCATTAATTGTAGTTTAGGAGAGGCGCTGAAGGATAAAAAAATCGCGGAAAAAGTTGTGGAACAATTAGGGATAATCACCGGGCAACGTCCAGTTGTGACAAAAGCAAAAAAAGCAATTTCATCCTTTAAATTGCGCGAAAAAGACATAATTGGGGTGAAAGTGACGCTGCGAGGAAAACGGATGCATGATTTTTTGACCAGGTTGGTAAGTATTGCATTGCCGCGCGTGCGTGATTTTCGAGGTATCCCGACAAGAGGATTTGACGGAAAAGGGAATTATACGTTAGGTATTGCAGAACAGACCATATTTCCGGATTTGGAATACAACGTTGTTGACAGGGTTCGAGGATTTGAGGCAACGTTTGTCACAAGCGCAAAAGACGACACACAAGCAAAATTATTATTACGCGTATTAGGATTACCGTTTGCATCGTAAGGAGTCTATGGCAAAAACATCTGACGTCGTGAAGTTCGAAAAAAAACAAAAATTTGCGGTTCGCCATAAGAACAGATGTAATCTGTGTGGCAGATCGCGAGCATATATGCGGAAATTCGGCATATGCAGAATTTGTTTTCGAGATCTTGCACATAAAGGAGAATTGCCTGGAGTAGTAAAAGCATCTTGGTAAAGGGGAAAATTTATGGTAAATGATCCTATCGGAGATATGTTGATTCAAATAAAGAACGCTGCTTTAGCGGGAAAATCATCCGTGGTGATCCCGTATTCAAAAATGAAAGCAGCGCTTGCGACCATTCTTGTGGATGAGCGCTACATAGAAAGTGTGAAAAAGGCTGGGGATGCCCCCAAGTTCACTCTCCACATAACGTTAAGATATGAAAAAGGTGAGCCGACAATATCCGGAGTAAAAAGGATCAGTAAGCCGGGCTTACGATGGTATGTTGATAAAGATTCGATTCCAAAAGTGGTTGGTGGCATGGGGACTGCAATTGTATCGACTTCCAAAGGAATAATGACAGGTAGGAAAGCGAAAAACGACGGTATTGGAGGGGAGTTGTTATGTGAGGTTTGGTAACGAAAGGAATATATATGTCTCGTATTGGCAATGCAATCATCGAAATACCGAAAGACGTAACGATTGAACAAACAAAAGAAAAAATTACCGTTCGTGGTCCGAAAGGAGCACTATCCCTGGTAGTTCCACCAATGATAGCGATTACCATAGAAGGTCCGGTTTTGACAGTGACATGTAAGAAAAAGGGCACAGCATTTACCGCACTTCATGGTTTTGTTCGGGCGGAAATTGCAAACTACGTAAAAGGTGTCACGACGGGTTGGACACGGGTGCTTGAGTTGTCTGGTGTAGGATATAGAGCTGTTGTGACCGGATCAAATCTTACGCTTTCTGTCGGATTTTCTCATCCTGTCGTTATAATTCCACCCGAAGGAATTACCCTTGCGGTCGTTGAGGGGAAGATCGTCGTTTCCGGAATCGATAAACAACTTGTTGGACAAGTTGCTGCAAACATACGATCAGTAAAAAAACCGGAGCCGTATAAAGGCAAAGGGATTAAATATCAAGGAGAACATATCAGAAAGAAAGCGGGAAAATCAGCGAAAGCAATCGGAGGAGCAGCAGGAGCTAAATAAGGAGTATTTTGTATGTTACAACGAAAAGCAAAAAAACATATTCAATCAAAAAGAGTTGCTCGTATACGCGCAAAAGTAGTTGGAACGAGTATGCGTCCGAGAATCGCTGTACATCGGTCCAACCGAATACTTACCATTCAGATTATTGACGATGCTAAACATGAAACCTTAATGACTGCACGTACAGACAAAGATACGATTGTCGGTGCAAAAGCATTGGGAATAATCATTGCGCAAAAAGCAAAGGCGATGCACATTAGCGCAATGGTTTTTGATCGAGGAGGACATAAATATCATGGCGTTATTAAGGCGTTGGCTGATACGGTGCGAGAAGGAGGAGTAACAATATGAACGAAGCGCGTCATATTCAATCGGAATTCGAAGAAAAAGTTGTCCAAGTGAATCGGGTTTCCAAAAAAACGAAAGGCGGAAATAAAATAGGGTTTTCCGTGCTGGTGGTTGTTGGTGATAAGAAGGGGAGAGTTGGCGTTGGCCTTGGCGGAGCCCCTGATGTTTCATCTTCGGTGAAGAAAGCTGTCATCTACGCGAAAAAACATTTGATTACCGTTCCTATGCGAGGAAAAACAATTCCTCACGAGGTTCGTGTGAAGCGGGGGGCTGCAATGATATTGATTAAGCCCGCTCCTCCAGGAACCGGTGTTATCGCAGGAGGTGCTGTGCGCGCCGTGGTAGAGGCAGCAGGGATTCGGGATGTGGTTTCGAAAATATTAGGAAGTAAAAATCAAGCATCAAACGTATACGCAACAATAGAAGCATTAAAACAATTAAAGGAAGTTCATATTAGAAAATAAGGATATTGCTATGGCAGACATACGATTACCATCTCTTGTGACAAAAGCAAAACGGCGTATCGGAAGGGGCCATGGATCGGGAAGAGTAAAAACATCAGGAAGAGGTACCAAAGGACAAAATGCACGCGGACACGTGCGGATTGGATTTGAAGGCGGCCAACTTTCGATAATTAAACGCTTACCACTTCTTCGTGGAAAATTGCGCAACAAATCCAGAAAAGCGAAAGTTTATGTTATTGATGTACAGACATTAGATACGCTGCCGGCAGGTGAAATTACAAAAGCAGTGCTTGTGAAGAAAACATTCGTACCGGAGAACGCTGAGAGCATCAAAATTCTCGGGTCTGGTCGATTAACACATGTATACACCGTACGCATTCCGTGTTCTAAAGGGAGTGAAAAGTCTATTACCAGCGCCGGTGGCAAAGTGATTCTTGAATAATACAAAGGATTCGTAGTAATGTAGAGTGTGTTCCATGAATACGTTACTTGCACCACTTGTTTCCAGTTGGAAAACGCCTGAACTTCGAAGGAAAATTTTGCTCACCGCAGGAATCTTTGTCATATTCCGGATGTTTGCGCATATTCCTATACCGGGTGTCGATGCAACAAAGCTCGCAGCATTATTTGCGCAAAACCAATTTCTTGCACTACTTGACGTCTTTTCTGGAGGAACTTTGGTGAATTTTTCCATACTGGCGCTTGGGATCAATCCATACATCAACGCTTCCATCATATTGCAGCTGCTGCAGATCGTGTTTCCCAAACTGGAAGAACTTGCCAAAGAAGGGGAATCCGGGAGACAACAGATCAATCAATATACGCGTTTTCTCACAGTACCACTTGCAACGGTACAGGCAATCGGTATGGTTGCACTCCTTCGAAATCAGGGAATAATTTCTCAAGTAGAACCACTGGTTTTTTTGACCATTATTGCAACGATGACCGCAGGAACAATTTTTGTCATGTGGCTTGGCGAATTGATTACGGAATACGGGATAGGCAACGGGATATCGTTGTTAATATTTGCAGGAATCGTCGGAAGAATGCCCGTTGTGTTTGGTCAGGCGTTTACTGCAGCAACAGCAGAATCTATTACCAATATGGTATTCATTCTTGCACTCGGATTTGTCGTGATCGCAGCAACCGTCATTGTGAATGAGGCGGTTCGGAAAGTCACGGTGCAATATGCTCGGCGCGTGCGAGGGAACAAAATCTATGGTGGTGGCGCTTCATTTCTCCCACTGCGGCTCAATCAAGCTGGAGTGATTCCTATAATATTTGCAGTATCCCTGGTATTACTTCCTTCCTTGTTGGGGGGATTTTTGGCACAAACCCAGAACCCCGGAATTGTTGGATTTGGGAAAGGTTTACAAAGTCTTTTTAATCCAAACGGGGCATTCTATAATATATTTTATTTTTTACTGGTTATCGGTTTTACCTATTTTTATACGGCGATAACATTTAACCCCAAAAAAATATCCGAAGAAATACAGAAATATGGAGGATTCATTCCGGGTATTCGTCCAGGAAGCCCG
>CAYUUX010000009.1:0-5577 GCA_964448085.1 uncultured Gammaproteobacteria bacterium
AAATGAGAATTATATTTCCTATCACTGACCGACAAAAAGCCCAAAACCTTATTGATACATTTATTTTGCAGAACGATTTTCAGAATGAGTAACACTATATACTTGCAAAGAGAACGGTATACGATTAGGATATCGATATGAAACGCATCGGATATCTAGAAGTTATTGCTGGACCAATGTATTGTGGCAAAACAGAAGAGTTGATTCGTCAAGTCAAACGCGCAACTATAGGAAAGAAACGCGTACTGGTTTTTAAGCACGATATCGATGTTCGCTACGGGACCGATAAAAAAGTACAAAGTCATGCAGGCATAACGTTTGATTCAGAACCAATTCACCATTCGAACACTATTTTGCAATCTATCAAGAGCAAAGTAGATATCGTTGCAATTGACGAAGCACAGTGGTTTGGTGAATCTTTGGTCCCCGTCATCCAAAAATTGCTCAGCAAAGGTATTCATGTGATTGTAGCAGGACTTGCTATGACCTTTGACAGACAACCCTTTGTTCCTATTCCAAGTCTTATGGCAATGGCAGATAAAGTAACAAAATTATCGGCTATATGTAGCGTATGTGGGGAAGATGCGGTTTTTCATAAACGTATAGTTCATGGAAAAACCGCAGATGCACTTTCAACTGATCCATCTCTTGTTTCAAAATTACAAGATAATGTTTATGAAGCACGATGCAGAAACTGTTATAACAAGTAATTACTTACATACAGAAACAACGACATCGTGTTTTTCAAGAACAGCGGAGAAGGTTCCATTTTTATTATCCCTACAAAAGTCGAGTACTTTCGTTTTTTTCCAGCTTGGAGGACTCTTATAGGTCCAATCCAACACTATAATTTTTCCGTAGTCATTTTCTTTAGGCATATTGGCAATATGCGATAAATCGTTATTAAGCAGCTGGTGTTGATAGGAGGAAAATAAGGCAGTTTCATTTCCAAATAACTGTTGATAGAGCGCAAGACTTTTCAGATTATCTGGTTTATTGCGCCAATAGTAAAGTGGATATAACGCTTGGTAATGCAACGGAAAATATATTATTTGATCGCCTGGTTTATATATCTCATACAGTTTCGTTAATTCCGGTTGAAGCTGTATACCTGTAGAAAGATCCTTAGCATTTGGCTCATACCAATCATTATATTCAATTGCAAATATGACAAAGAGTAGGCTTAAGATGGCACATATACTCACGTATATATATTTGCGTTTTACTAAATATGTCATGATTGTATAGATAGCTATTCCAAAACTTATGAGTAAAAATGCTCCCAGTCGCATAAACGTACGAACAAGAAATATATTGATATGTAATATATTCTCAATCAACAACATCACTAAAAAACCACTGATGTAAATACCTAATCCCATATAGAATATTTCCTTCAATTGTTTGTATCGTCTATATTCTTTTAGCGAGAATATATATATGGCAAATAGGAATATTGCAACCAGGGTGATATTAATAAATACATGATGAATGATGTATTTCGTCGTCGTTTGGTATAGATCATAAAAATTATTATCAAAACCCAGCAGAATACTGTTTAATGCAAAGTAGCTGGCTATATTTGGTTTTGCTATCCATTCTGTTGTATTTTTTATAATAGCGAATTGTCTATTAAGATAGAGGCCTAATAAAAGCACTGTTGGCATTTGGTATAGCACTATCTTGCTTACAAACGGAATAATTTTTTTTACATTATTTTTGAACTGTTTCCGATAGGTAAAATATACAATATACGTTAACGTAGACAGACAAAAAACCACGAATATATAATTCGTGAGACAACCAAGTAAAAATAATAAACTTAATCGTTGTAATAAAGAAAAATTAATTACGCTCCTATTTGATAAATCATCATAATAGCGAAGCAGCAATAGTATAGAAAAAGCTGTTACAGCACCGAGTATTGAATAATCGCGAAGTTGCCATGCATATTCCACGCGTACCAATGAAAACGTAAATAAAAAAAATATAATATATGCAACGTGTTTTGATATATTTTTAAAACCGTAGTAATAAATAAGACTTATAGATGAAGCGAGAAGTACAAACGGCAGTCTTAAGAGAAATTCATTCGTTGTTATCTTTGTTAACAATCTAACCAATAAATAAAATACTGGTGGTCTATCATCCATTGGCCAAATAAGTTGTTGCAACCATGAATATGGTGCTTTGGCAAAAGCAAATGTGGCTAACTCATCTTCCCAAAAAGGTTTTATAAACGCTGGATATAACCGCAAGAACAATCCCAACAAAAAACACACGGCTAGAAACATGTGTGTTTTATTATGTAATGCTTTCCAAACAATCTTTTTCACTCTTGTATGTTATTATTTAAAATACATTTACTAATGTAAAACTATACCGTTATTTATGCAACCTCGTGAATATACGCGCATGTTTAATCTCCAGTCTCATTATTGGTGGTATAAAGCTCGAAGAAATTTTATTGCTACGTATCTGTGTTCCATTAAGAAGTTACATAAAATAAAAATACTGGACTTTGGATGTGGAACCGGCGCAAATCTTATCACCCTGCAACAATTTGGCTCTGTTATAGGTATAGATTCATCCAATTATGCTAAAAAATATTATACAAAACTTCAACAAAAGCATTTTGTCCAGGCAGATGCAGCTCGAGTTCCTTTTGCTTCAGGACTATTTGATGTCGTAACCTTCTTAGATGTTTTATATCATAAGAACATCCATTCGCCGATAAATGTTTTAAAAGAAGGTTATAGAGTCCTTAAGCCCAAAGGATACTGTCTTGTCACCGATTGTGCGTATTCCTTTCTCTTGGGACCTCACGACAAAGCAAATTTTGCTCGAGAACGTTTTACAAAAAACCAATTGGTTTTCTACATGCAACAAGCGGGATTTACCGTGTTACGAAGTTCTTATTCATTTATGTTGACGTTTCCTCTTTTTTTCCTTTTACGATGTATCGAAAAATTATTCAACGTTTCAATGGCAAATACTATTCATTCAAATAATTTTTTGTATCTTATAACAAAATTTGAATCTTCATTACTACAAAGATATTCCTTACCGTTTGGAAGCTCTATAATCCTTCTGGGGCAAAAATGAAAACAACATCATCAAACCCCTATTGCATACGTATTTATCAAAAAGAATTTTATCGACCGTAACAAAAATTTAACAGCTAATCGAGGTATATGAAGTTATTTAAAAATGAAATATTAGTATCGTAGAAGCTAACTATATATTATAAAATCTACATAAATCTACTTATGCTATTTTAGTATAATGAACATATGTTCACGATATCTGAACCACTCATTGATTTAGGTTATGATGCTTTTTTTGATGCTGGGCGAAAAGAAATGAAACAAACTAACTATTCAGTTGGGAGAATTATTGCTGAGTATAAAGAAGCATACAGAGTAAAAGGCGAAGAAAATGAATATTTTGCAAAAATAACTGGCAAACAGATGTTCTCTGCACAAACGAGAGAGGATTACCCTGCTGTAGGAGATTGGGTAGCATTTGAAGCTCTCCCGGAAGATAAAGCAATTATTCGAGGTATTTTGCCCAGAAAAACCATACTTAAAAAGAAATATAGTGATAAACAGGATATTCAAATTATTGCGACGAACATAGACATTGCGTTTATCACTGAATCAACAGACAGAGATTATAATCTTAATCGTATTGAGCGATATCTTATTTTAGCAACTGAAGGCAACATTACACCAGTCATACTACTCAATAAAATTGATCTTATTTCTGATATTGATACGCAGCTAAAGGTACATCAACTAAAAAGTAGATTTAAAGACGTTGAAGTCATCCTAACAAGCGTTAAATCAGATCAAGGACTTGAAGATTTACGTTCCTTTATTATGAAAGGAAAAACGTATTGTTTCCTCGGTTCGTCAGGAGTCGGAAAATCTTCTCTGATAAATGCATTACTTGAAAAAAACGAAATTAAGACAAATGAAATAAGTACTACGCTTGGGAAAGGAAAACATACCACAGTCACTCGAGAAATGTATTTCCTCAAAAACGGAGGAATTGTCATTGATAACCCAGGAACAAGAGAAGTGGGAATAGCAGATTCTAATACCGGATTTAAAAATATTTTTGATGAAATTTTAGAATTATCCCAATCGTGTAAATTTGCCGATTGTTCCCACACGTGTGAACCCGGATGCGCGGTATTACAAGCTTTGAAGAAACAAATACTTGATGAAGATAAATATGCAAACTATATAAAACTAAAAAAAGAAAGCAGTTATTATGAAATGACAGTAGTAGAAAAACGAGAGAAAGATCGAAAATTCGGAAAATTTGTGAAAAAGGCTTTGAACGAATTAAAACACTAGCTAACCTTGTATCCCCATACTATGCGATTACGAACAGTTGCTCAAGAAATATGAGGCGATTTTCAATCGTATCTTAGTTCGAAAACCATTAGGATGATAAGTCATTTATTTCATATGTCCTATGTTATAATTTTCATATGCAATACAAAGGCATAATCATAGAAGAAAGTTTGGCTAATAAGACTTGTTTGAAGAACGTACATATTATTTCCACTAAGGTTGAACAGGTAACTGAAGCTCATAAAACACCTTGGATTAAGCAATGGACAATGCACACTATTCTTATAGATGAAGATAAAGCAGAAACAGTAGCAATACAACTTAGTGACTCATTAGAAAGAATACATAACTGGTTTGCTGATTTTAAAAATGATACCACACATTATATTATTTTCAGAAACAAAGTTTTTAAAATCGATAGAACCAAGTCAGATGAGTACCAGCAAGCAACTGATTATGGAATTTCCTTAGGAATACCCAGGTACCAAGTGGATTTTGCCCCCAATGTCTTGAAGTGGCAAAGATAAAGCTTTCTTACATGCCTAGAGTTAGTTATTTTTGAGGCTAATTTGACGCTATTTTGTACCCCTCAACTGAATGATATCACACTACTAGTCAAGGACTACGAGGCTATTTTCAACCAAATTTTAGTTCGAAATCTTTGAAAATGAACCCAAAATAAATTTTATGACCTTATCATTATAAGAAGCATCTTGAATTTTTCGAGCGCTTTTACTGCGTGTATTGCATTTTTGGGAAAAACGATTACATCTCCATTTTTGAGAACATGATGAATGCCAGAAAGAATAATCTCAGCTTTACCATCAATAATATAAACAAATGCTTCAAATGGTGTTTTATGCTCACTGAGTCCCTGTCCTTTATCAAATGCAAATAGCGTAATAGTACCCGTAGGTTTATTCAATATTTCCTTACTAACCACAGAACCTGCCTGATATTGTATTGCCTCAACCAACTGAAACGGATTATTCATATATCTATATTATACCGCCTAAGTAAATATCTATATCTTGAAGAATAACCTAAGTATGTTCGATTGTACCCCCAGTCGGATTCGAACCGGCGATCTGGTGGCTGAAAACCACCCGTCCTAGGCCTCTAGACGATGGGGGCGAGAACAAACTTAGCTTTTATTGTATCAAATCTTCTATGAAAAGCCTATCGTATATTTTTTATGTTATGATATGCAGAT
>CAYUUX010000009.1:5587-31243 GCA_964448085.1 uncultured Gammaproteobacteria bacterium
GCAATACCAGTATTTTATCAAAAAATACTTCTAAAACCTAGCCGCTACTCTTTTAAGAAGGGATAAAGCGTTGGTATAAAGGATTTTCTCGCGTACAGTATCATTTCTCTCTGTTGCCAACAAAACTTTAGCCAATGGTAAGGCTGTTGGATAATATGGCCAATCCGAACCAAAAAGCAATCGTTCAGCCCCAAGTGTTGCTATCATTTTTTGAATCGCATGAGCTGGTTGACCACTCAATTCGAGATATATATTTTCATATTTCTTTGCCATGTGTATTGCTTCCTCATATTGATCAATCCCAGAATGACCAAGAATAAAGGTAACCTTTGGATACCACGAAATTACTTTTGCATAATCATCCATGTTTGCGAATCTCTTTTGCATCTTCGGTGACAACGGCGTATGACCGCAATGAAATAATACAGGTATGTTGTACGTTTGTGCATACTCGATCATCCGGCAGGTTAATTTACTATTAGGGCGAATAAGTTGCATCGGCGGATGGATTTTCATTCCACGAGCACCTGACTGCATGTATTTTTTCATGAGAGATGCGTTTCTTTTGTATCGGGGACGAAGCGAAATGAAAGGAGTAAAAACCGCTGGCTGGACTTGTGCCACCTTCAAAACCGTATCTGAGTTAATCGTTCCAAATATGTCAACAGAAAGGAGTATTGCAGTTTTTATCCGAAGCGCACTCATTTCCTCTCTTAGGTGTGAGGCGCTAGTATTATAATTTCGTCCTTTCGCCAATACAGCTGATATGGTCTTTCTTCGAGCCCGTTTGATGAGCGTTTTCGTAAAGTCATGTGCTGAATAGTGGCGCAAATCAACGGAAGCACCAATTCTTGGAAAGACTGTGTCGCCTGGAGCTAGATTATTTTCTAATCGAAATCCCCATCCAATATGCGTATGAAAATCGATAATGGATGAACATACTCCCGATCTGAGCGTAAGCATACCATCGGCTCTTGTCGTGAAATACTTTAACGAAGCAAGTGCCTGCACATCTATAAATGTATTGTCCATACGCCTAGAGTATAATGGAATTCTGGTTTGGATACCAACCATATGTCTTTTTGGAATCAAATCTCTCTTCCCATAATCGGCATGGCGCCGATGGACGGTATTACTGACCCTGCATTTCGGGCAACGCTTGATGTAATCGGCAAGCCAACTATTATGTACACGGAATTTGTGTCTGCTGATGGATTGTGCCGTAATCAAAAGCTTCTTCGCACATTTTCTTCTCACAACTCCAAAACACCCCTCATAGGACAGCTTTTCGGAAGCGACCCGGGGGCAATGGCTGAAGCGACATCAATTCTTCTGGAAAAAACCGGTGTTGTTGGTATTGATATAAACATGGGTTGCCCTAACAGAAGAATAGCCGCACACGGCGGAGGTGCTGCTTTAATTCGCCGTCCAACTGTTGCAACAAACATCCTTAAGCGTGTACACGACATTCTTCGCACATCCAAGCGTCCTATC
The DNA here is from genome assembly GCA_964448085.1 of uncultured Gammaproteobacteria bacterium. Classification (GTDB taxonomy): domain Bacteria; phylum Patescibacteriota; class Microgenomatia; order UBA10105; family UBA927; genus CAIJMI01. Next base: position 7,082 of record CAYUUX010000009.1, read on the forward strand.
GGCCTATCCGTCAAAACGCGTATTGGCTATGACAGCATTACAACAGAAGAGTGGATTGGGACTCTTTTGACAACACCCGTTGATGCAATAGCCCTCCATGGTCGAACGCTAAAAGAGCAATATACAGGCAGTGCGCACTGGGGAGAAATTAAAAAAGCAGCACTTCTTGCAAAACGACAGGATAGAATATTGCTTGGGAATGGAGACATACTCTCTTTACCGGAGGCTAAAGAACGGATAGTAAACGCTTCACCTGATGGTGTTCTTATCGGTCGCGTAGCCCTTGGAAACCCCTGGATATTTCAAGGAATAACACCCACAACACATGAACGGATTCAGGCTGCAATACTTCATATCCGTAACTTTTTAGAGCTTTCATCACACGCTAATCCTTTATCTCTTCGAAAACACCTCGCTTGGTATACGAAGGGATTTCCCAATGCAGCGAACCTCCGCTCAAAAATTATGTGTATCACAACTCCCAAAGAGGCTCTTGCATTGTTTACACCCCTTTCTCATGATCCTGCTTGATTTTTTCATGCCCAGTTATATATAGTGTATGGATATGAATACACAACAAGACCCAGAACCAAGTATTGAAGGACAAGTCGTTGAAGAAACAGGTGCAGAACTTCTTGGCAACCTTGAATCGAGCATCAAGGAACATATTGCAAGTATTGATAAAGGCAAATCCGAGTTGAAAAAGCTCAAGGAAATGCTTTCTGATACCTATGCAAACGATCCTACATATATGGAACACGACAAAGCGGTGAAGGAGGCAACGAAAATCCGCACAAAGACGAAATCCGAACTCTTGAAACAACCAGCTGCAGCTGATCTTGCTGGAAAAGTACGGGATCTTTCTGGTGAATTAAAAGATCTTCAGGCTGCTCTCTCAGATTATCTTCGGGAATACATGCGTTTGTCTGGATCAAATGAAATTGAAGGTGATGATGGAGAAGTTCGTGAGATCGTCTATGTTGCCAAACTCGTCAAACGATCCTCAAAATATCAATAATCATGAATATAACCGCATATAAAACAAAAGCAGTCGTTTCAGGCGATCGGTTAACGGCTATTCTTGACGAGAGTCTTCCACAATTGCACAACGGTGACATTGTCGTCATCACATCTAAAATTGTCAGCATCTGTCAAGGGAGAATACAGAAGACAACGACGGATGAGGAAAAATACGCACTCATTCGAGACGAGGCGCAATACTATATCGAAAATGACGCCACGAGGCGCTATCATATGGCTTTGACAGTTACCAATAATATTCTGATTCCCAATAGCGGTATTGATGAATCCAATGGTAATGCCTATTACATATTATGGCCGGAGGATCCCCAAGAAGAAGCTGCACACGTTTGGAAATACCTTACCAAAAAACATAACCTTGCAACACTCGGAGTCATTATAACGGATAGCCATACGACTCCTTTGCGATGGGGAACAACGGGTATTGGGATTGCTTGGTGCGGTTTTCACGCACTCAACAGTTATATCGGCAAACCTGACATTTTTGGCAGACCACTTGAAGTCACAAAGGCAAATATTTTGGATGGATTCTCTGCGGCAGCAGTGCTAACTATGGGAGAGGGAAATGAACAAACACCGCTTGCGGTTATTTCTGATGTTCCTTTTGTTACCTTTCAAAACCGGCCACCAACTCAAGAAGAAACCGAGTCGCTTGTCATAACGCTTGATGATGATTTGTACTCACCAATCCTAACTTCCGCACCATGGAGCAAAGGAAAAAAAGAATAACAGTTCTATTTATTCTTGTCGTACTTACAACGGCTGCAATCCTGGGAGTAAACTTCTACCGTTTCCAACAAACTCAAGGCACCGTTTCCGATCAACCTGCATCAATGCAAAATATTTCCTTTGAATCACCTTCACCATCAAAAGAACACAAGACGATTGAATTGCGGGGTGTTTCCTATACGTATGATTATTTTACAGTTAAAGATATTTCACGCTTGAAACTCTATGAAAATTTTACCGTTCGTAAGACGATTGACGAAGTTGCTGGAGAAAAACATTGTCAATTTGCTATTAACGCGGGATTTTATGATACGAACAACTCGCCGCTTGGAGTATTTGTCGGTACGGATTATACACGTCGCACTCCCCTTTCAAGCGCGCTATTTAACGGGTATATTTTTGTATTACATGACACTGCGTTTATCCAGGATGCACTCCCAGAAGGCTATTCATTAGCACTTCAATCTGGCCCGATTCTCCTGGAACACAACGAATATCGAACCCTTCACATCCAAGATGACGAGGAAGCAAGACGGATGGTTGCAGCAAAGACAGCTTCCAGAGATCTTATTTTCATGGCTATCGCCTTTCCCAATTCATCCTATCAAGGTCCATTTCTTCAAAATCTTCCAGAAGTCCTTCGCTCTATTGCGCATAACGAACACCTTATACTCACAGATGGAATCAATCTTGACGGAGGTAGTGCATCTGCTTTTATCGGTCCAACATTTCAGTTTTCGGAACTCAACCCCGTCGGAGGAGTTTTTTGCCTTACACAATAACCCCCGTGTCACTAGCCTGAAAAATTGGTATAATAAAGCGTATCCAAATTATAGGGTCGGTAGCTCAATTGGTAGAGCAGCAGCCTTTTAAGCTGTTGGTTCCGGGTCCGAGTCCCGGCCGGCTCACAAGCACGTATCCTCAAACAGCTTCGGCATCTAATTATTTGATATACTTAGTTAAATCATGAAAAGAATACTACTCCTTTTGTTTCTATTTTTACTCTATATTTTTTTTGTAAATTTGGTTCCAGGAGAATGGCACAAAGATTGTAACGGTTTTCGTTATGGATCTTCCTTGAAATGCCCTACAAACGGGATGTTACCAAACCCATTACCAAAAAATGAAAGTAATAGACAAAACGCAATTAATGATATTCTCACATTAATTAATACAATTGACTTTAGTAAATAAGTTCACACATTTAACCGTTTATATATCTATGCTTTTCCCTCTACGAATCCCTTTTTATCGAAAAACATACAAAAGTCTCAACAACCTATTGATATCAAAATCCGCGCTAAAACATAATTATAGAGAACTCCAACACCATCATCCACAATGTGCCATATGTCCTGTTCTCAAGAGCAATGCATACGGACATGGCATAAAACTTGTAGCCCCTGTGGTTGATGCGTTCAAGCCACCATATATTTGTGTGGACAGTCTTTTTGAAGCCTATGAACTCTATAGATACCGTATACAGTCACAGGTATTTATCATGGGATACACAAATCCGGAAAACCTTCGTATTAAAAAACTTCCATTTGCTTTCTCTGTATTTGATCAAGACACGGTCAAAATGTTGTCTCGCTTTCAACCAAATGCACAGGTACACATTAAAATCGACACGGGTATGTCTCGCTATGGACTCAAGATTTCTGAATTACGATCGTATGTTCGTTTTATTAAAACGCAACATGTACAGGTTGTGGGTCTTTGGTCTCATTTTGCCGATGCGGATAACCCAAAGTCACGCACAATGATTGCCAAACAACTTGCCGCATACAAACAAGGATTGCGTATTTTGCAAAACGAAGGTATTAACCCAACATGGCGACATATTTCAAATTCTTCAGGAGCATACAAAGTCTTTGATTCTGTATTTACCATGATTCGAACCGGAGGGGCGCTGTACGGAATTGATCAGCTCCAAACCGATGATCCCGCACATTCTTTACTGCAATTACAACCAGTTGCAACAGTAACGTCAACAATCACGCAGATCAAAACAATTCAAAAAGGAGACACAGTTGGATACAACAATACATATGCGGCAAAAAAGAAGGTAACACTTGCAGTTCTTCCCATAGGGTATTTTGATGGGGTTGACCGTCGATTAAGTAATTGTGGCTTTGTTGAGGTACATGGACATGCTTGCCCAATAATCGGGCGGGTATCAATGAACATCACAACAATTGACATTAGTGCTGTTTCTGACACCCATGTTGGAGATACGTGTATTGTCTACAGTAATAATCCACAGTCCCCCTGTTCAATACGAAATCAAGCATACAGCGCGCACACAATTCCAGATGATCTCCTTGCGCATCTTAATCCAACAATACATCGGGAACTCGTTGCGTAAATGAAGTATCTGTAAGAAGAAATCAACTCTTTACTTTAAACTTTTTGTCGTACTGGCCCTTCAGATGCCTCTTCAATTTTTGTAGCCTGACGACCTTTCCGTGAACGCAAGTAATAAAGCTTAGAACGACGCACTTCCCCATGTTTTTTTACCTCAATTTTCTTTATCCATGGAGAAATCAAAGGAAAAATACGTTCGATGCCAATCGCACCGACACCTATTTTCCGCACGGTCATCATTTGATTCTCATGAGAACCCTTAAATGCAAGAACGATCCCTTCAAATACTTGAATACGTTCATGTGTTTCTTCTTTCACTTCCCGTTTCGTCTTGCCTGCAATTTTTTCATGTTCAATCAGCTTGTAATGCACACGTACGGTATCCCCGACATGAATTGCAGTAGTGTTCCAGTTCGCCTGATTAGCCATAGGCTGTTATTATACTATTTAGCTTCGATGTGTACAAGCCTCGATAAAGTCCAAAAAGAGCGGGTGTGGAATGAGTGGAGTGGACCGGTATTCAGGATGGTACTGCGTTCCGACAAAAAACGGGTGTTCTGATTTAGGCAATTCTACTATTTCCACAAGGTCTTCAACGATTGATTTGCCCGACAACAACAGCCCCGACTCTTCAAATTGACGTTTGTAGTCATTATTAAATTCATACCGATGCCTGTGCCTTTCGCCAACAATTCTCTTATTTGCATCTTCATACCCCTGGTGTTCTATATAGCTATGATCAGCGATACTTCCAGCAGCAATCTGACACTCCCATCTACCAAGCCGCATGGTTCCGCCATACGCACGCCTTTGTAGCACCTCCTTTTGCCCAGATATCATGTGGATGACCGGATACGGAGTCTTTGCGTCACATTCTGTTGTATGTGCGCCAATAAGTTTCAATACGTTTCGTGCATATTCAACAACTGCCAGTTGCATGCCATAGCAAAGACCCAAATAGGGTATTTTATGCGTACGGGCGTATTCAATTGCCCGTATTTTGCCTTCAACACCCCTCGGACCCCACCCGATGGGTACGATAATCCCATCCGCCTCGTGCAATTGTTCAAGGCCGCCTGTTTCCAGTTTCTCTGACTGTACCCAAATATTCTCAACTTCTACCCCTTTTGCCCAACTCGCATGATCTATTGCATCAAGAAGAGCTGCGTAGCTATCACGAAGCTCGTATTCACCGGTTGCAAAATATTTACCGACGATCGCTAAACGTACTTTTGCGCGTTTTTTTGCTGTAATGGTTTGCACCATCGTTTCCCATTGTGAAAGATCAAGTGACTTCCCCTTTGAAAACCCAAGCATTGTTAATATCTTTTCATCAAACTCCTGGTCGGCGAATTGCTTTGGAATTTCGTATACACTTCTCACATCAGGATTATTGATGATATTTTCAGGCTCAACGTTGCAAAACAGGGCAAAGCGTGCCCGACGTCTCTCATCTACAGCTTTCTCTCCTCGGGCAACAATAAAATCCGGCTGGATGCCCATAGAGTTTAACGTTCGTACAGAAAGCTGCGTAGGTTTTGTTTTTGGTTCACCCAAGTGGGAGGGGGTTGGTAAGTAGCTAACGTGTATATGAATGACCGTATTTTTTCTGTCCCGAGAGAGAATCCGAGATGCTTCATAATACAGCATATTTTGATATTCCCCTGCTGTACCGCCCAGTTCAACAACAACAATATCTGCGTTTTCAACAGTAGCAGCATGCTGAATGCGACGGATAATCTCATCTGTCACATGGGGAATCGCCTCAACGTCTTCTCCTTTATATTTAAAATTTCGCTCTCGGTTAATAACAGTTTGATAGATTTGCCCCATCGTTATGTAGTTATGACTCTTCATGTTCACGCCCAAAAACTTTTCGTAGGTTCCCATATCCATGTCTGCCTCGGTTCCATCATCCAAAAGGTACGGGTCCCCATGTTCGATGGGATTAATAAGACCAGCGTCGATGTTGAGATAATTTTCACATTTTACGCACGTAATTTTGAAACCACGAAGACCCAGAAGAAGTGCTATTGCAGCTGTGGTGTTTCCTTTGCCTAGACCTGATATTACACCGCCCGATACGAAGATATATTTAGTAAGCATACTCTAGGTTACCAAAAACTCAGGGGCTCGTCAACGAGCCTTCGAATTCCTTTTGGGGAGTGCACAAAGATAAATGCGCTTTTTATTTGCCTTAAAAAGCGCTTGGAAGATATCGGATTTCGTTATCATACCGATCAGTTTTCCGTTCTCCTTTACAACCGGCATTTGATCGATATGGTGCGCAATCATACGACCCAATGCCCGCATCACCGACGAATCAGGAGTTGTCGTTAACACGCGTTTTTTCATGATGTTTTTTGTTCTTTTGCTTAAAACCTCACTAAAATCCTTATCGAAGACATCCAGTTTCTCTGAAGTAACGAAATCCTGAACATATTCCTGATAATCAGGATATAACAACCGAAGAACATCCTCACGCACAACAATGCCCACCAATTGACGCTTTGAATTTAATAGGGGGAGCGAATTCAACTTCTTTTCAAAAAATAATGGAAGGATATCGCATACAGAGGAATCCAGAGATGCTGTAACCGGAGTTTTCTGCATTACCTTTGATACCAACATAGGTCTATACACTATAAAGAGACATTTTTTACTTGTCAAATACAATCAGTTATACCGTTCCAAAATACCGGTCGCCAAAATCACCCAAGCCCGGAACTATGAATTTGTGTGCATCAAGTTTTTTATCAACTGCAGCCGTGTAGATTGCCACATCTGGATAGGCATGCTGTATTCGTTGTATTCCTTCTGGTGCTGATACAATGCACACCACAATAATCTTTTTTGCCCCTTTCTCCCGCAACATGACAATGGATTCTATCAGCGATCCACCAGTGGCAAGCATCGGATCGATTAACAGCACCGTGTGGGAAGCAAATATTTTTGGAAGCTTCTGGTAGTATTTATGTGCCTGTGCGGTTTTTTCATCTCGGGATAACCCAATAAATCCGACTTCAACTGAGGGAAGAAAATCCTCCAGTTCAATTAACATTGCAAGACCCGATCGAAGTACGGGAACCACAATCACGTCGTCTTTGAGCTTCTTGCCGATTGTTGGGGCTAACGGTGTTACGATTGCTTTTCGAGCAAGTCTCAAATGACGGGTTGCTTCTAAGATGAGAATCTTTGAAACAATACCAGCGTGTCTTCGAAAATTTTCTGTCGTTGTTGTCTTATCTCGCAGAATGGTAAGGGAATGATCAATAAGGGGATGTGTAATGATATAGAGCTTTTTTGTTCTCTGTTTCATATTGCTTCGTTTGGTCCAGACCGACGTTTTCTATGACGAAGCACTTTCAATTCCAATAGGGAACGACGAAGAAGTGCTTGTGCATCCGCACGCTCCGCAATCGTCCCCTTTTGTTTGAATGCGATCTTGGCATTTTCCTGCGCTTTCTTAATCTCGTTTTCATTCAGCTCATCGGCGTGAACAGCACGGGAAACCAAAATAATGATTGATTTCTTCGTCACCTGCATAAATCCGCCACCAATGGCAAAATAAGTTTCCTTACCTCCGGCAAGAACCTTGATTTCCCCTTCCGTTAAAACTGTTACAAGGGGGATATGTTTCGGAAGGATTTGTATAATGCCCGTGGGAGTAGGCACTGACACCGCTTGTACGTCCTGAGAAAGCGCCTCTTTTTGTGGTGTAACTATCTCCAAACGAACGGTATTCATATTATTTCACTTCGTCAATGGATCCGACCATGTAAAATGACTGTTCATTCTTATCATCGTGTTTCCCTTCCAGGATTTCTTTGAATCCCCGGATTGTATCCTTCAATTTGACGTATTTCCCGGGTTTTGACGTAAACGCTTCCGCCACAAACATCGGCTGCGTCAAAAACTTCTGTATTTTTCTTGCCCGACTGACGACACGTTTGTCTTCATCACTTAATTCTTCCATGCCAAGAATTGCAATAATATCTTGCAGATCCTTATACCGTTGCAATACCCGTTGTACACCTCGTGCCACATCATAATGATCCTTTCCGACAATACCAGGTTCCAATATGCGTGAATTGGAAGTCAACGGATCCACCGCTGGATATAATGCCTGTTCTGCAATTGCCCTATCAAGAGAGATAGTTGAATCAAGATGGGCGAACGTTGCAACAGGTGCAGGATCAGTGTAGTCATCCGCCGGTACATATACTGCTTGCACGGAAGTAATGGACCCTTTCTTTGTCGATGTGATTCGTTCTTGTAATGCACCCATTTCTGAAGCCAACGTCGGTTGGTAACCAACAGCAGACGGGATTCTTCCCAAAAGCGCTGACACTTCGCTTCCTGCTTGTGCAAAACGGAAAATGTTATCGATGAATAATAGAACGTCCTGTCCTTCTTCGTCACGGAAGTATTCTGCCATGGTCAGTCCTGAGAGTGCCACACGCAAACGGGAACCTGGCGGCTCGTTCATTTGTCCAAAAACCATAGCGGTTTTATCAATAACGCCGGACTCCTTCATTTCCCGATACAAATCATTTCCCTCACGAGAGCGCTCTCCGACTCCCGCAAACACGGACACCCCTCCGTGCACCTCCGCAACGTTATGAATAAGTTCTTGGATAAGAACTGTTTTTCCCACTCCTGCACCTCCGAAAATGGCAACTTTTCCGCCTTTCACAAATGGGGCGATAAGATCGAGAACCTTGATGCCTGTTTCAAGAATCTCAAGTTTCGTACTTTGTGCAGTTAACGGTGGTGCGTTCCGATGAATTGGGTAGTGTGTTGAGGTCTTTACTTCCCCTTTTCCGTCGATTGGGTCCCCGACGACGTTAAAGAGTCTCCCAAGCGTTTTCTTTCCAACAGGAACTTCTATGGGGCGACCTTGTGCAACGACTTCCTCACCGCGTTTCAGCCCATCTGTAGGTCCTAACGCGATAGCACGAACTCTTCCTTCTCCCAGATGTGCCGCAACCTCAAGAACGAGCACGCTATTTTCCGTAAAGGCTGTTTTAACATGAAGTGCTTCATATAAAGCAGGAAGATATTTATCTGAAAATTGTATGTCGAGAACAGCTCCAAAAATCTGAACAATCTTTCCAGTTTTTGCTGTATTTGTTTTTGTTTCCTTCATACGTCTCCTTCTTGTTTATAACTTGTATTATTCGACAGCTAGTCTCGCGGTCACGATATCAGCTATCTCAAATGTAATTTTTGCCTGGCGTTCCTTGTTATACAACAGCGTTAATCCATCGATTAATGATAACGCGTTGTCTGTTGCGTTCCTCATTGCAACCATCCGTGCCGATTGTTCGCTCGCTTCTGCCTGAAGTATTGCGTCGCGTATCTGATTTTCCAAATAATGTGGTAATAATGCGTCAAATACCTCACGTTTTGTGGGCTCAATGACAAATTCAGAAAAATCTGTTTTCTCTTTCGTTTCCTCAGGTGTCATCTCGATCGTCAAGGGCAACACGGTCTTTTTCTTTGGAACCTGTTGCAGTGCGGAACGGAATTCGTTAAAAAGCATATCAACTCCATCATATGCACCGGCAAGATACTTTTCGACTGCAAAATCGACAATTGACGGAACTGCGGTTACGAAAGGAACGGTTTCTGAAAAATCTGCGATAAGTTTTGCTCCTAAGCGTACTACCAAGGAACTACCCTTTTTTCCCACGGTCAATACGTCTTGACTCGTAAAATTCGGGTATGCTTTAAGGCAAAAACGAAACAGATTACTGTTGAGTCCTCCACACAATCCTTTTGTTGTAGAAATAAGGATAAGTAAGCGTTTACCAGTCAATACCTTTGGCTTGGTAAGGTAGGGATGGTTGGAGACATCAGTGCGCGCAGCAAGCTCTGTTACCATTTCATATATTTTTTGTGCGTATTGTTTTCCCGCCAGTGCCTGTGCCTGCGCTTTTTTCATCTTAGAAGCAGCAACTAACTCCATTGCTTTCGTAATCTGCGCAATATTTTTTGCGGATTTTATCCGTCTTCGTAATATGCGAATACTCGCCATAGGTTACTTTGTTGTTTTGTATTCCTTCTTAAATTGCTCCACTGCGTCTTTCAGTTCAGTTTCAATTTGTGGCGTAATTTGGCGCTCTTTCACGATGCTTGCCAACAATTTTTTGTGCTCTCTCCCAAACACATCCAATAATTTCCGCTCAAAATCCGAAACTTCGACAAGCGGTATGTCGTCGAGATATCCGTTGATTCCTGTCCAGATTATTGCAACTTGTTTTTCAACCGGCATGGGAACATATTGTCCCTGTTTTAGAAGTTCAACCATCCGCGAACCTCTATCAATCTGTTTCTTTGTCGCTTCATCAAGATCTGATGAAAACTGTGCAAATGCGGCAAGCTCACGATATTGTGCAAGATCAATACGCATGTTCCCGGCAACTTTCTTCATTGCTTTAATCTGTGCCGTTCCTCCCACGCGTGATACGGATAAACCGATATTCACAGCTGGCCGTTGTCCAGCGTTAAAAAGATCGGATTCAAGATAAATCTGGCCGTCTGTTATGGATATGACGTTTGTCGGAATATACGCGGATAAATCGTTTGCTTGCGTTTCGATAATAGGAAGCGCTGTTAATGATCCTCCCCCATGTTTTTCATCAAGCTTACACGCCCGCTCAAGCAATCGACTGTGAAGATAGAAAACGTCCCCTGGATACGCTTCACGACCAGAAGGTCGCTTTAACGTCAGTGAAATCTGGCGATATGCCCATGCGTGTTTAATCAGATCATCATAAATAACCAAAGCGTCTTTACCCTGATCCATGAAGTATTCACCAAGTGCACATCCTGCATACGGAGCTAAATATTGATACGATGCGGGGTCGCTTGCTGACGCTGAAACAATAATAGTATGTTTCATTGCGCCGTGTTTTTCCAAATCTGCAACCACCTGTGCAATACGTGATGTTTTTTGGCCGATTGCGACATAGATACAGAGTACATGCTCGTCTTTTTGATTGATGATTGTATCTACAGCAACTGCAGTCTTTCCTGTATTTCTGTCACCGATAATAAGTTCGCGTTGTCCTCGCCCAATTGGTATCATCGCGTCTATTGCTTTTAATCCTGTTTGGATAGGCGTATTTACGGCCGAACGGAACATGACGCTTGGTGCGATTTTTTCAATAGGATACCGATTTTTTGATTTAATAGGACCTTTTCCGTCAACTGGTTCTCCAAGAGGGTTTACCACGCGTCCAAGGAAGGCGTCACTGACAGGGATAGACAACAATGTTTTTGTTGCTTCCACTTCCATACCCTCCTTCAACGAGAGATAATCCCCCAAAACCACTACTCCCACGACATCTTCTTCCAAATTGATAACAAAACCAGATAATCCATTCGCAAATCTGACCAGTTCAAGATACGCAACTTGCGGTAATCCGCTTACACGTACAACACCATCTGCCAGAGAGAGAATTCTACCGACGCGTCGCGCAGAGATTTCCGGAGAAAACTCCTCGAGCCGTTTTGCCAATTCTTGTGCGATAGTTAACGGATTATCTTGTTTCATACAGTGTTTTCTCCTAATACGTGCGCTATGGTTTGTAACTGATTTTTAAATGTGGTATCCACAATCCAATCTCCAATGGTAATGCGAATCCCCGCAATCACCGTTGGATCAACAGCACAGGACAATTGAACGGGATGTCCAACCAGTTTTTGCAGCGCCTTTTTCAAACTTGTTTTTTCCTCTTCACGAAGAGCTACAGCGGATACTACTATCGCTTCGACATCCTTTTCATTGGATGCCGTCACTTTTGACAGTAGTTTACGGATCTTTGGTACTTCTACCGTGATGTTTTTATCACGAGAAAGATACTGTACGATTCCGCTCACAAATCCTCGTGCGTCTTTGGTCAATTCTGCCATACATTATTATGCGATCTCATCCAGCTCTCTGATATGCTTTTTCAAAACGGAACGTTGCGCTTCCTGTGTCATTATGGATGATAATAACCGTCCCGCCATAACAGTTGCTAACCGGACCGCTTCACCTCGAATTTCTTTCATCATTTGTAATTTTTGTTCAGCTGCCTGCCCTTTGCCTTTCTCTATAATATCGTCCGCTTCCCGATGCGCTGCCTCAATAATCTGCTTTTCCTCTGTTTTCCCCTGGGTTTTTGCTTCCTCAATGATAGCGATAGCTTCCTTTTTTGCATCAGCTATCACTTTCCCCTTCTTTATTTCCATTTTTTCCGCCTCTTCCTGCATCTTTTCCGTCAAATCCAACCCTTCTTGTATTTTCTTCTTCCGTTTCTCCAGCATACCTAAAATAGGCTTATACAACAGCTTATTCAAAAAGAATATGATGATCGCAAAATTGACAACCTGCGCGATAATTAATTGTGTTTCAATACCCAATTTATCCATACGTTTCTCGCGCTTCGTATAACCATAGTTCACACGAAGCGCCTGTTTTATACGAACTTAATAATAAGCGCTATAACCAATGAGTAAATAGCGATAGCCTCAGCAAATGCCATACCTAAAATCATGCTGGTACGAACATCGGAAGCTGCTTCAGGATTTCTCCCAATTGATTCCACTGCCTTTGCCGTAATCATACCAATAGCAAGTGCGGGAACAGCACCTCCCAATGCAATAGTTGCACCAGTCATAACTAATTTCCACATATCTGCGTCCATACAAACACCTCCTTTCCTTTTTTATTCTTCATGCGCCAATGCGACATTCACAAATACTGCGGTAAGCGTTGAAAACACAAGCGCTTGGATAAAACCGACAAACAATTCAAGCATCAAAAACGGCATCGGAGCAATAAAGGGCATAAGAAACGCCATAACAGCAAGCAGAACTTCTCCGGCAAAGATATTTCCAAATAAACGGAACGCGAAGGAAATAATTTTAGAAATATCGGAAATAATTTCAAGGATTCCGACAAAAAACATAATCGGGTTCTTTAAATTGATAAACCGGGCACTGTATTTAAATCCTATCGTTGTAAAGCCAAAATACTGTATGGCGACAAACGCAATTAATGCGAGCGCAAGCGTTGTATTCAAATCTGCCGTCGGACCTCGGAAGAGAGGGGTAAATTCTTCCTCTTCTTTCACTTCGGTTTTTATCGCTTCTGCAGGGACACCCGTGGATTCCTCAAATCGTGCAACAGAAGACTCAACATGATCACTGACTATAACGGAATCTGTTTCTTCTAACGGCGCCTCTACCTGCTTTTCCAGTTCCATCGCATCTTCCGGTCTTGAATGAAAGAATCCGATTGTCCCCACACCTGGCAATAAACCGATCCAATTGGAAACAAGAATAAACAAAAAAAGTGATGCAATAAGGGGAAATAATCGTTTGACGTGATGCCCGACAACAGATTCAAAAAATGAATACAACCCGTCTATCAGTACCTCTGCAATCGATTGTCCATGCGAAGGAATCAAACTAATTTTTCTACGGACGCTGAGGGCGAAAATAAATAACAGAAGCATTACTAACCATGTAAGTGCGAGAGAATTCGTGATCGGAAACGATCCGATATTCGCTATCTTTTCAGCAGCAAGCGATATATGTAACATGTTATGACTTCTTTGAATTGGTAATAATTTCTTTTATGACAGTTATAAAATTGAAAACGGAGATAATAATTCCGATGATCAATAATATAAGCGTCATTTTGGGATATGTATGCCATCTCCCATCCAGATAGGATCCAATCCCCGCCCCACCAGCTATCGGAATTGCGATTGCGAATCCTATCTGACCGACATACCCAAGGTACACAAATGATCCTTGCTTCGTATGTCTGTCCGTTTCGTTTCTCTGACCTTTTTGTAAAAGACCTTCTCCGTACAAAGATACTTCAAATTGTTCTGATTTTTTAGTCTCTTTACCCATGTATTTGTCCAATAAACAAACAAACCATATAGGTCTTTGTACTCCTGTATTGTACAAAATTAAGGATTTTTCCGTCAACGGTCAAAATCAATTCGTTTCGCGGAATCGATCAGGATCGTACGTTTCTCCTCTTTTTGATCCACCTTTCCGGAAACTTCAACAACTGCATCGGAATGCCATATATCCGCGGTCTGACTATATATTTTAGGAAACACAACAACTTCAATCGTTCCGGTCATATCCTCAATTTTCACAAATGCCATTTCACTATTGCTCATTTTTGTATATATTTTCTTCACGTCCGTAATGATTCCCGCAATTCGTATGCGCGAACCGACCGTCTCTTCGGTAATTGATTGTATGTGTGTCACCTGCAGCGCCGCTAACTGTTTTGCGTAGGAGGAGAGCGGATGGGCAGTTAAATAAAATCCCAGGAGCTCCTTTTCAAATAACAATAATTCATTTCCAGGAAGTTCTGGCACATCCGGCAGGGTTATTGCAAGGTGCGTTTTTGGCTCCTCGTCAGTATCAAAAAGTCCCGATTGCCCCTGATCACGATCCCTTTTCTTTTTGTGAAGTTTTTCCATAATATCCGGAAGTCCGGACAACAACGCCGCGCGCTTCCCAAACGCATCCATCGCACCAGCCTTAATTAAGCTTTCTAATGTTTTTTTATTTACTTTGGAAAGATCCACCCTTGTTAAGAAATCGCCCAGCGAAGTAAACAACCCATGAGCATTTCTCGCGCCTAACATACTATCAATTGCTGCAGTTCCGACATTTTTAATCGCTGAAAGACCAAAGCGTATGTTTTCTTTTTCTACGCTAAATTCAACTTCCGAGGTATTAATATCAGGCGGAAGAATGACTAACCCCATGCGCCGGCATTCTGCAATAATGTTAGAAATCTTTTCATCTCGGGCAGGACCTGTGTTTGCACGAGATTCCGCCGTCAGCACAGCCGTCATATACTCAACATTGTAATTTGCCTTCAAATACGCGGTTTGGTATGCAATCATTGCGTAACATGCGGCATGCGCCTTGTTAAAACCGTATCCTGCGAATGGCTCTATCAGGTTGAATATTTCCTCTCCACGCTTTTGCGTCAACCCGTTTTTCATACAACCAGAAATGAATTTTTCCCGCTGCTTTTTCATTTCCGTTGGGATTTTTTTGCCGACCGCTTTACGCAGTTTATCTGCATCCCCCCAGGAATATCCCGCAAGGGTAATTGCTGTAAGCAAAACGTCATCTTGATACGCGATAACACCGTACGATTGTTTCAACACATCCTTCAACCGAGGATCCGGATAATCAATGGTTGACGGATCGTGTTTGCGCTTGATGAATTCCGGTATTACCTGCATGGGACCCGGCCGAAACAACGCAACCATTGCCATAAGGTCAAAAATCGTTGTTGGTTCAAGTTCTTTTATATACCGGCGCATACCCGCAGACTCCAATTGGAAAATTCCAGTTGTTTCCGCTTTCGCAAGCATGGTAAACGTTTTTTTATCATTTAACGGTATGGAATCAAGGTCAATATGTATGTGTTTGTTCCGTTCAATGATCCCTAACGCATGCGACATGATGGTTAAATTCCGAAGTCCCAAGAAATCCATTTTTAACAATCCAACACCGTTTTCTCCGACAGTGTACATATCATATTGTGTAATAATCTTTTCTCCCCTCGCTTCTTTTTGAAGCGGCGTATGTTCAACAAGCGGTTTATCTGAAATCACCACACCCGCAGCGTGCACAGATGCATGCCTCGCAACTCCTTCTAATTTTTTGGCAACGTCAATAAGCCGTTTTGTCTCGGGTTCCGACTGATAGGCAAGTGCAAGCTCTGTTGATTGCACCAATGCTTTCTCCAATGTCATGGCGTTTCCCTGAACCCCGGGCGGTATCATTCGGGAGATACGGTCCGGTTTGGCATACGGCATACCCAAAGCCCTACCGGCGTCACGAATCGCACCTTTTGCCTCCATGGTTCCGAACGTGATGATCTGTGCCACCTTATCGCTTCCGAATTTGCCCGTTACGTATGCGACAACTTCATCTCGTTTATCGTCAGCAAAATCCAAATCGATATCCGGAGCGGAAGGACGAAATGGATTTAGAAATCGTTCGAAAGGAAGTTTAAAATAAAAAGGGTCAAGTCCCGTAATATTTAATAGGTAACAAACGACAGAACCGGCTGCTGACCCTCTCCCCGGTCCGACGGCAACACCATGCGTTTTCGCCCAATTGACGAAATCCTGAACAATTAAAAAGTAGGACGTGTAATTTTTTTTGTTGATAATGTCCAACTCATAATCCACTCGCTCTCGTATCTCGTTGGTCATTTTTGCATAC
Source organism: uncultured Gammaproteobacteria bacterium (assembly GCA_964448085.1). Classification (GTDB taxonomy): domain Bacteria; phylum Patescibacteriota; class Microgenomatia; order UBA10105; family UBA927; genus CAIJMI01. Next base: position 23,492 of record CAYUUX010000009.1, read on the forward strand.
CGTACTGGCAAACGCTCTTCAACTAATTGTTTTAGGTACTCTTCAGGTGTTGTATTATCCGGTACTGGATATTTTGGAAGATGCCACTCTCCAACCGTAAGCTTTACGTCGCACATTTTTGCAATACGAACAGTATTTTCTATTGCCTCTGGATACTCTTCGAAAAGTTCTTCCATCTCATCAGGAGACCGCATATAAAAATCAGGTGATCCGATCATCGACATCGGCCTGTTTTTTTCCAGGATAGTACGCTGTGTTTGTACACACAACAGTATCTCCTGTGCTTCCGCATCATCTGCGTTTACATAATGGATATCGTTTGTCGCAACGAGAGGCAACCCGAGTTTTTTAGCAAGTCGAACTGTTTTTTTGGTTACCTCTTCGGTTTCCGGTATGTTTGCATGACGTTGAATCTCAAGATAATAATGATTATCCCCATATAATTCCGCATACTGCCGAGCTATTTTTTCAGCTTCCTTATCTTCATCTCGAAGCAGCAGTTGTGCGACTTGCCCCTGCAAACAAGCACTTAAGCAAATAATGCCCTCATGATATTTTTGCAGTAATTCCCAATCTACCCTAGGTCGGTAATAAAATCCCTCCAAATGTGCGGTTGTTACTAACTGCATTAAATTTTGGTATCCTTTTTCGTTTTTGGCTAAAAGAATCAAATGATACGGATCAACATCAACCTTGGTTTCCTTATCAAACCTGCTGCGTCTCGCTACATAGGTTTCAACACCAATAATAGGTTTAATTCCCGCGGCAGTCGCTTTCATATAAAATTTAAAAGAGCCGTACATCGATCCATGATCTGTGATTGCAAGAGCGTCCATCCCGAAAGATTTTGCCTTTTCAATGAGATGATCCAATTTTCCCAAACCATCCAAAAGTGAAAACTCGCTATGGGTATGAAGATGAATAAAATTTGCCATAATTACGACAAGTGTTTTAACAGCTCTTGTTCGATATTTTTCGGATCACCCTTTCCGTTCAATGCCCGTTTCACCTGCCCAAGGAGATACATGATGGCGGTTGTTTTTCCCGCTTTATATTCAAGAACCGCCTTCGTTTGTTCCTGTATCACTTTTTGCACAACCTGTGTAAGTTCTTCGCTTGGTACATGTTTTGCTTCGCTTGCCTCGTGTATCTGTTCGAGAACTTGCTTTGGCGCTATTTCCCCAATAAGTATTTTTTTGTTGATGAGTATATTTGCCAATGTGATCGGTTGAATGTCTTTATACGAATTACTTGATTGCGCAAGCGAAACGCATGCTTCAAAAAAATCAGCCTGATCTTTCGTCTCGACTATACTCCATGCAATGTCTGATGGAATTCCATATTCATTTCCAAACCGTTTCACTTTTTCATCCGGCAATTCGGGAATGGTTTTTGTCAATTCTTCAATCTGTGTGGTGGTAAAACGCATTGGAGGAATATCCGGCTCAGGGAAATACCGATAATCAATTGCATTTTCTTTACTTCGTTGGGATACCGTAGAGCTCGATGATTCAACATATCCGCGTGTTTCTTGTTTTGGGGTTTCACCTTTTTCCAAAAGTTCTTTGTGTCTTGTCGTCTCAAAATCTATAGCGCGTTTGACGAAATTAAATGAATTAATATTTTTTACTTCGACCTTGTAGGAAGGAAGGGAATACGCTCCGGTCTCGTCACATGGTGCGACGGATATATTTGGCTCAAGCCGCATCGAGCCTTTTTCCATATCAGCTGTTGAGATCTGCAAATACCGGATGATTTGCTGCAGCTTCTTTAAAAATTCTTTTGCCTGATTTCCTGAATGTATGTCGGGTTCGGTCACAATTTCAACGAGCGGCACCCCAGATCTGTTGAAATCAATAAGTGTTACTTTTTTTCCGTCAACTGTCGTATGCTGCAGCTTTCCCGTATCCTCTTCCAAATGGACTCTATTAATACGAACAGGTCCATCTGTTGTTTCAATGTTTCCGTTTTTGCAAAACGGTAAATCAAATTGCGAAATTTGGTAGCCTTTCGCCAAATCTGGGTAAAAATAATGTTTTCGGTCGAATTTTGAAAACTGCTGGATTTCACATCCCAACGCAATACCTAATCGGATGGTCCATTCTATGGCTTTTCTGTTTGGTACCGGAAGACCACCTGGCATACCCAAACACACAGGGCATGTATAACAGTTCGGTTTCTTTGCATAAAAAGGGTCGTTTTGACAACCGCAGAACATTTTCGATGCGGTTGCCAGTTCCACATGTATTTCCATCCCGACTATGGTCGTATACGATTTCATATGCTTCTTTTCCATGGATTCCATGCTGTAGCCTCTTCAAATGCAAATGCAGCTTGAAAAACTTTTTCTTCCTGCCATTGTCCGGCAACAATGTCCATTCCCAAATAGAGATTTGTTTTAGGATCATAACCACTCGGAACATTTATGCCCGGAAGACCGGAAATGGATGTTGGTTCCATCAACATATCTTCTAATTCGCCAAACATCGGACTTTTTTGACTTGCTCCCAACATCTGTGCAAATCCCGGGGATGATGGGGATATAAGAACATCATATGTTGCTAATAACTGTTGGAAGTTCTTGATATACAGGCTCCGTGCTCGTTGTGCTTTTTCATAAATATTCTCATCAAAATTTTTGGACAGCGCGAATGTACCGAGCATAATCCGCCTTTTTGCTTCTGCACCAAAAAGTGCCCGTTCTTTGCCGTATCTGATCCCGTCGTATCGAGCCAGGTTGCTGGAAACTTCCCCTCGTTGAACGACTGTATATATGCCAATGGCATAATTTGGCGTTAATATCTTCTGAGGCTTCAACTGATCAGACAGTGCCACATGCTCCACGTGTGCTCCGCAAGATTCAAACACTTTGCCTGCGGCGATTACGGCTTCTGCAGCGGGTGTGCCTTTTAATTTTTCATGGTCAACGTAACAAATTCCTATACGAATCCCCTTAACTCCCTTTCGCAAGGATGTCGTTACATCCGGCACGTTTTGTGGTCCAGTTGTCGCATCATACGGATCTTTTCCTGAAATATGTATAAACAACATCGCGGCATCTTCAACGGATTTTACTATTGGTCCAGGACTATCCATTGAAGAAGCCATAGCCACCACACCTGCTCTGCTCACACGGCCATACGTAGGTTTTACACCAACACATCCACACCATGACGAAGGCTGACGTATCGAACCCGCTGTTTCAGAACCGATTGCTGCTATGCACATATCCGCAGCAACCGCTGCAGCGCTTCCTCCTGAAGAACCTCCAGGAAGATATTCTGGATTCCTTGGATTTTTCGTTGTTCCGAAATCCGATGTTTCTGTACTTGACCCATGAGCCCAGGCATCCATGTTCGTTTTTCCAAAAATAACGCCTCCTGCCTCCATAAGCTTTCGTGTTACTGTTGATTCATACGGCGGCATAAATCCTTCAAGGACCTTCGCTGATGCTGTAGTGGGGAGTTCCTTCGTTAAAAAATTGTCCTTTACCGCAAATGGGCATCCTGCCAACGGTTTTTCTAATGCTCTTTGCGCTTTAAACTCAGCTTGTTTGTCAATTGCTAAATAGATATTCAATTTCTTATTTTTTTCTGTAACTACCTTCATCAGTTCTTCATACAGCTCATGGTGAGTCAATTTGTGACCCCTAAGAAGTTTTACTGCGTTTGTAAGGGTTAGTTCATTTGCCTTCATATCATTTATCTAAAACCTGAGAAACGACAAAAAAACCATTATGTGTTTTTGATGCATTCCGCAACGCTTCCTCTTGAGAAAACATGCGCTGTTCGTCGATGATGTCTTCACGGGTCACGTTTTCCAATCCTGTTACCTGCTGCGTTTGTTCCATGTCTCTCGTATCGGCACTGTTTAGCCCTTCAACTACTTCGTAGGTTGTCGTAAACCCTTGAGCAAGATTTTTTGCTTCTTCATCATTGACGGGAATATGTGCAAGTTCGGCAATTTTAAACACTTGCTCACTCGTCACTTTTCTTAATTGCATATACGCTTCATTCTACCGTAAAATAATGACATGCGCCAATATCAACTTATATATCAAACCATGATAGACGAAAATAAATCTTTGTTTGCCGCTTTTCACAGCGTCCATGAACGATACGTAGCAAACCCCATAACCGTTCAAGAAGAATTTAATACGGTTGGAAAAGAACTTCAGAATGTCATACATGATTACGAGCGACGGTTATGTGGAAAAACCGAAAGTGGGCAGTTTGGAAAATTTTCCCACAACCTTTCCGAAAAATTCCGGGAGCTGCTTCGAAAGGATTTTCCAAAAATCGATTACATCGGTGTCACTGTTGGTTAAGCAACCGAACGATCATCGAATCGTGTGCTCTCCATGCATAATGATCGTCCAATTGTTTTAACGCCTTTTTTTTGGAACCCTTGCGCTGCAACGCTACATACAACAACCAATCAGCTATATGGGGATTTTTTGCAAGGAGCGGTCCGTGTGAATACGTAGCAATACAATTGTGCTTCCTTGCCCCTTCGGTCTTGTCTTGACCGTTATTTCCGTATCCGATAAGCACACTTCCAAAAGGTTCCAGAGAAAAATCAAGATACGTTCTACCTCCATGATTTTCAAATCCCACAACCGTATCTCGATAGTGAATGCCATCAATTTTATATTGGTTCCCAATACGAACTACGGTATTTCCAATACAGCGAGCTAATCCGTCTGGGGGTTGTTTTGTTTCCATATCCAATATATGGAGTCCTTCAAGTTGTTTATGATCTGCAGTCTCGTAGTATCTTCCTAATAATTGCGGCGATCCACATACAAAAAGACTTGGTGTACCTTCCTCAATCTTTTTTTTCAACATTTCCCGTTTATTTTTCCGCAAATCGTCAATTAATATGCCTTGTTGTCTATCCTGCGCTCCACCACCGAAAATGATGTCCATTGTTTCCAGCTGTTTTGGCGTCGTCTCAAAATCAATAGGCACAATAGCACATTCAATACCGCGCAAAACACATCGTTTTTTCAAAATAAGGATATTCCCCCGATCTCCGTAGGTAGACATCAATTCTGGATATAGCCACCCTATGGTAAGTCTCTGATTCATAAAATTCCTTTTCCTGTGAGTATTTTTCTCACATGAAGCATTGCGGAATACGTAGAGAGTATCCATATTGTTTCTTGTGCAGCAGCTTTCTCCACAATCCCCTCAATTGCCTCATTGAGATTTTCCTCAGCAAAAATCCCTTTTTCAATCCCAATGGCGTATTGCATACGTACCGCCATATCATAAACACGTTCACCTGCAACACCAATTGGGTATTTCCATTGTTCCAGTAGTTCAAAATCCACATCCCATATCCAACTCACATCTGTGCCATCCGGAATGCGATCATTTAAGACCATGAGAATCGGTCCAACCTGTTTTGATGTAACGACTGTGCGTATTGATTCGTTAAAACCCGTTGGATTTTTCGAAAGGAGAATGCGTATCTGTTTCCCTTTATACACTACGGATTCCATTCTCCCGAAGGCGGGTCTAAACGCATTGAGACCTTGTTGAATTTTTTCTTTATCCAAGCCGATCAATTCCCCGATACAACCAGCGGCGATCGCGTTATATTTGTTGTATACACCTTCGATTGGTGCAACATACTCTTCTGACTTCACAAGGATGTCAGGATGAGTAAATCCGCATGTACCACACGCCCATTTCCCAAGATGGGAAAAATACACACCGCCAAACGTTAATCGCGTTCCGCATTTTGGACAATAAATGGAGTCTGTCGCATGCTGCATTTTTTTCAGGTAAAGCTCTGGGTTTTCCAATCCAAAATAGACAACGGAGGCTTGAAGATTCTCTGTAACAGCAACAATCATTGGATCATCCCCATTGGCAACAATCTTTGTTGCATCTGTGCAGGATGATAAAGCTTGTCTCCATAATTTGGCTATCGTATCAACCTCACCATAGCGATCAAGTTGGTCTCGAAAAAGATTCAGCAACACGATGGCTTTCGGTTGTATCTGTGCAAGTACAGTTGGCAGTGCATTCTCATCAACCTCAAATACGGCGTACTCCGCATCTTTTTTCTGCGAAAAAAATGTTGACACAATTCCGTTGATCAAATTCGCACCACTTGAGTTGTGTAACACGGAGAAACCCTGCTGGCGTAACATAGTTGCAACCATCCCCGCAGTTGTTGTTTTCCCGTTTGTTCCCGCAATAACGATACATCCCTTTTTTATTCGTTTCCCCAACTGCCTCAAAATGGAAGGGTACATTCTCAGGGCTACTTCTCCCGGCCATGTAGAACCAGTACTGCGATCTCCCGCCCGTATAATCCAGGATATTGCGTACCCAAAAAAAGAAGCTATTGAATAGAGCAATTTTTCCATTGTTATGTTCATTATACTCACATCGCACGAAGTATTCGTATTCTCTCTGCAACCGGCGGATGCGTGTTGAACAGCGTTGAAAACCACGCGTGCGACCGTTTATTTTTAAACGGATTGGCGATAAAGAGATGTGCTGTAGCGTTTGAGGCGGTTTTTAGTACGCGTGGGTCTTTGCTAATTTTTTCTAGTGCGCGGGCTAATCCTTCAGGATATCGTGTAACCAATGCTCCAGAAGCATCCGCAAGATACTCACGTTTCCGTGAGATTGCAAATTGAATAAGCGTTGCAATAAGAGGAGATATAAGTGCTAACGCTATTCCAAGAATTATAAAAATACCACTATCATTTCTATCATCCTTATCACGATCACCACCCATCCAAAGATTGCGAATAAACAAATCTGATGCATATGCAATTGTACCTGCTAATACTGCGACAATTGCCATAAAACGGATGTCGTAGTTTTTAATATGAGATACCTCATGTGCCACAACTCCTTCGAGCTCTCTTCGTTCAAGTTTTTCCACCAATCCGCTTGTTACACACACGACAGCGTGTTTCGGATCGCGTCCGGTTGCAAATGCATTCATTGCCATATCTGAAATCACATAGAGTTTTGGCATAGGAGTTCCTGCGGCCAAACTTACATTTTCCGTAACGGTAAATAAATCAAAATCATGTGTGCGATTGGCAGGTCGCGCTCCCGCCATTGCCAAAACAATGGAATCCCCAAAAAAATAACTGACAAAACTTGAAAGGACCGCAATGAAAACTGCTGTACCTACGAACGCATCGCCATATCCGAATGCCTGACCAAAAACATATGCTAATCCCACAATAAAGACAACGAAAACTCCCATAAAAAGATAGGAACGAGCTATATTTGACTGGATTTGCGAACGGATTGACATATCAATCTCCTTTGACGCGGAGTCGCAATTTCCCTCATCAGAACGAATAACGATTAAAACTCTACCTTAACCGCTTTACGCTCTTCTTCATCCGTCTTGAAGAACGGTTTTTCCTTAAATCCAAATGCTCCCGCAAGAAGTACATTTGGGAATACTTTTACCTTCACGTTATAATCCATAACCGTTGAATTATAATATTGTCGTGAATAGGCGACCTTGTCTTCTGTATCGCCGAGCTCTTTTTGCAATTGCATAAAATTTTCATTAGCGCGCAACTGCGGATAATTTTCTGCGACAGCGAAGAGTGATTTCAATGCACCACTTAACGCATCATTTGCTTTAGCCATTTGCTCCGGAGTATCTGCTTTCATAAGAGCAGTGCGTGCCTTTGTAACATTTTCAAACACGGATTTTTCATGCTTTGCATATCCTTTTACTGAGGCAACGAGATTGGGAATC
>CAYUUX010000010.1:0-8765 GCA_964448085.1 uncultured Gammaproteobacteria bacterium
CCGGGCAGAAAGCGGTATTCTTACAGCGTTAATGGTATTGTCCCTGTTATGTACAGAGTCAAAAACGTTATCGCAGCTTGTTGATGAATTGGATATATATCCGGCAAGCGGCGAAATTAATTTTGTTTCCGACCATATACCAGCGATACTGGAAAAAGTCAGGTCCGGATATACAGATGCAACAAGTAAGGACGAATTGGACGGTACGAGCGTGTGGTATCCGACATATTGGTTTAACGTTCGGTCTTCAAAAACCGAACCGGTATTCCGTTTAAACGTTGAGGCGGATACGAAGGAAATCCTTGAGGAAAAAACAAAGGAATTAACCGATTTTTTGCTATCGCAAGGAGCAACCGTAAAATGAACGATGCACTTTTCTATACTAAGTTACAACGATTTGCCGAAAACCTTTCCAAACAAGCTGCTGAAATGCTTGTGTCTCAGGAAAAAAACTTCACGATTCGGGTACAAAAGGATATTGTTGACGTTGCAACAAGCGCGGACATTGCTGTTGAGCAATATATTAAAGAAGAAGTGCGAAAGCAATATCCAGATCACGGCTTTTATGGTGAGGAATTCGGTATTGATACTCCCAACGCGCGCTTTGTATGGACGATAGACCCACTTGACGGCACAAAAGACTACGTACGTGGTATAGGAGAATACAATACCCTCATAGCCGTAGAGGACCAGGGGGCACCCGTTGTGGGGGTTGTCCGTCGAATCGGACATAATCAACTGTATTCCTGTTCCATAGGGCAAGGAGCCTTTTGTGATGGAAGGAAAATCACTGTTTCAAAAACATCAAATTTAGACACTGCATTTGTCGGCATCGATTCCGTAAATACGACGAACAACTCATCCGACCAAATTGACCAATTTTATCAGTTATCCAAAAAGCTAACGAATTCCCTTTACCGACTCCGTTTCCATTGGGATGATTCACGGCTTCTCAGCTTAGTGTCTCAAGGATCGTTTGACGCAACCATAATACTGCCAAATGTGCCGAAGTGGTTTGATATAGCCCCGGCGCTTCTTTTGGTGGAAGAGGCAGGAGGAAAAGTAACAAATTGGCATGGAGAACCCATACAAAATAGAGATGTATCAAAAGGAATACTTGCATCCAATGGAATGTTACATGACTCCTTATTAAAAATAATTTCGTCAATTTAGACAGGAGGAAACTATGGCTGGAGGTTTTGATGCAACACAGTTTTCAACAGTACCCTATCAGAAACGTATTGAAAAACCGTGGGGATATGAAATCATCTATACACACGATAGCGCTCCTGCCACAGGCAAAATTCTTCATGTACTTGCAGGGAAACGGTTGAGCCTGCAGTATCATGACACCAAGAAGGAGACGTTATGTCTGATACAAGGCAATGCGACCATTACGCTTTCCAACGAAAGCGATATACCAATTGATATACCAATGGAACTCTATAAAGGGTATTTTATTACACCTGGCCAGGTGCATCGTGTTACAGCAATAACCGATATCGATTTTGTAGAAGCATCAACACCCGAAGCGGGAAATACCGTCCGATTACAAGACGATTCAAACAGACCAACGGAAACGGAAGAGATGCGACAGCAAGCTGATCGCGGATGGTCAAAAAAATAGGAAAGGAGATCTATGAACAGTGATTTTACTTTTGTTCCAAAACACTATGCGCCACGAACGCACGAAAAAATGCAGGAAGTGCTTATGGATCCGAATGGTTTGGGTCCCGCAATCCATTACTACATGATTCGTGGCGGAATACACCAATACAACATTACCGTCTGGGAAACAGGAACGATTAGTGGAGAATATATTAAAACATATGGGCACTATCATATTGGCAAGCTGGATGAAACGTACCATATTTTGTTTGGAGAAGGCGTTGCATTGCTCCAAAAACTAGCTACGCGTGCCGATGGAATGATGATTGCAGATACGGTGGAAGAGTTTAAGGCGATTCCGTGCAAAACAGGTGATGAGGTATATATGGCTCCCGGATGGGGCCACTTAGTTGTCAATGTTGGTAAAACCTATTTTGTCACAGCAGACAACACGCCGGTCAATTTTGATGAGGAACATGCCGTCAGTCTTCCAGGACATGCAGATTACAAGCTTGTTCAACAGATGCAGGGGTTTGCCTATTACGTGGTGGAGCACGAAGGAAAGCCGGCTTTGAAGCGAAACAATAAATATAAGGAAGTAAAGAAAATAGAATCAAACGGCATTCCGATACTTCCGGAATAACTTGAGACTTGCCAGAATTTCCGAAACACCGCATACTAAAAATATGGCAAAGAAGTTTGTTGTGTGGTTTCGTGATGTATCCAAAGAAGACATTCCTCTTGTGGGCGGCAAGGGTGCAAACCTGGGGGAAATGACAAAGGCCGGCTTTCCCGTCCCCAATGGTTTTATCGTTACCTCCGACGCATATTACGCGTTTATTGATGAAAATCACCTGCAGGAAAAAATAAAACGCATTTTAGAACCATTGGATGTAAATAAGGCAAAGGATCTAGATTCAACCTCACAGAAAATCCGTTTGCTCATTGAAAAAGCACCTATTCCCAAGGAAATATCCAAAAAAGTGTTTGCTGCATATTTTGCGATGGCAAAGGGAATATTTACTCATGCACTCGTTGCCGTGCGCTCATCTGCAACGGCTGAAGATTTACCGACTGCCTCGTTTGCCGGTCAGCAGGAAACTTACCTAAATGTGCAAGGTGAAGCGAATGTTCTTGAGAAAATCCGTTTATGTTGGGCGTCGTTGTTTACATCACGGGCTATTTTTTATCGACAAACAAACCATTTCGATCATTTTAAGGTTGGGATTGCAGTTCCCGTTCAAAAAATGGTTGCATCCGATCAGTCAGGGATTATGTTTACCATAGATCCGGTGACAAATGATAAAAAGAAGATTGTCATTGAAGCCATTTATGGCCTTGGCGAAATGATCGTCCAGGGAAAAGTTACACCAGACCATTATGAAGTGGAAAAAAGTTCGGGAGATATTACTGTAAAAACTACACATACGCAGGAACGCATCATGTTGCGTCAAAAAGGAAAGAATGTTATCCGTGATCTGACAAAAGCTGCAGGAAGCAAAACAAAATTGACGGATGCACACATAAAAGCTTTGGCACAGCTGGGAAAAAAACTTGAACAGCATTACTATTTCCCTCAGGACAGCGAGTGGGCAATTGAAAAAGACAAGGTATATATTGTGCAAACCCGACCCGTAACAACAACGGGTATGAAGTCGGGCGAGGTAACAAAAAGCGCAATAGCTCAAAAGGATATCATCACGACGGGCGATCCCGCAAGTCCGGGTATCTCATCCGGCCCTTCACAGATCTTGCACTCCGCAAAAGAGATAGATAAGGTGCATCAGGGAGAGGTACTCGTTGCCGAACAAACTAATCCTGATTTTGTACCTGCGATGAAAAAAGCAGCTGCTATCGTAACGGAACGTGGAGGCCGAACATCCCATGCAGCGATTGTATCGCGGGAATTGGGAATACCGGCCGTTGTCGGCGCCGAAGGGATAATGAGCAAAGTGAAAGATGGTCAGGTAATTACCGTTAACGGATCAACCGGCGTTATTTCCAAAGGTGCGCTTACCGCAAGTCAAATGCAGCATCCCGTTGTGCGGAAAAAATCACTTCATATTAAAACAGCAACAAAAGTCTATGTAAATTTGGCAGAACCTGAGAGGGCTGCAGCCATTGCGGGTATGGACGTGGATGGAGTTGGGTTGTTGCGCGCAGAATTCATGATTGCAGGTATCGGGACCCATCCGAAGAAACTCATAGCAGATCACAAGGAACATATATTCATAAATACCCTCAGTGAACAAATTGCGACATTTTGCAAAGCTTTTTCTCCCAGACCGATTATCTATCGCGCTACGGATTTTAAAACAAATGAATACCGTAGTTTAAAAGGCGGATCTTTGTTTGAGCCAGAAGAACCAAATCCGATGCTTGGCTATCGGGGTGCGGCCCGATATGTCCGGGACCCTGCTGTTTTTTCTCTTGAACTTGAAGCGATAAAAAGGGTAAGAAACAAAATGGGATTGAAAAATTTATGGATGATGATTCCGTTTGTTCGCACACCGGAAGAGTTATTAAAAATAAAAAAGCACATGGCAGAAGTCGGCTTAAGTCGTTCGTCGACCTTTAAGCTTTTTCTCATGGTGGAAATTCCCACAAACGTCATCCGGCTTGATGATTTTATCGACGTTGGTATAGATGGGGTATCGATTGGATCAAATGATTTGACAATGTTAGTTCTTGGCACAGACAGGGATAACAGCGAAGTGGCAAATGAATTTAATGAGAGAGACCCTGCAGTGTTGTGGGCTTTGGAAAAAACAATAAAAACGTGTGATAAAAGAAACATAACGGCTTCCATATGTGGTCAGGCGCCTTCGGATTATCCTGATCTCGTCGATAAATTGGTGCAGTGGGGAATTACAAGTGTTTCTGTAAATCCCGATGCCGTTGAACGTGTTCGTGAAACGATAGCACTCGCGGAAAAGTCGGTAGTGACAAAACGTTGAGACCATATGAGTGAAACAATCAATACAAAAATTTACGGACTCTTTGCACGAGAAATTATCAATTCGCGCGCCACACCAACCATTGAAGTGACCGCTATTCTTCAAAGCGGATATCGGGCAACCGTATCCATTCCGTCTGGAATGACTCCTGGCAAATACGATGCGAAGGAATTGTGTGATGAAGACCCAGCTCGATTTGAGGGAAAAGGCATGCGTAAGGCGGTCAATAATGTGAACACCACCATAACACAAGCTTTGCGGGGGCAGCTTGGAGAAGATCAAAAAGCAATCGATACGATCATGCTCAATCTTGATGGGACACCTGACAAATCCAAATTAGGCGTCAACGCCATTCTCTGTTCATCGCTTGCAATTGCGGCGGCTGTGGCAAATGCGTATTCAGTGCCTCTGTACGGCTATCTCAATAAATTATTTAATTCGTATCTTCCAACACCGCTGACAAAAATTCCCCTTCCAATTTTTAACATGATCAATGGGGGAAAACATGGAGCAGGGAATTTAAATTTTCAGGAATTTCAGATTATCCCAGCTTCCAACAGAACATATCCTCATGCATACCAAATGGGTGTGGAACTCTATAAGAATACGAGAAAAATTTTAGCATTTCGGAATGCCGGCCATTCCGTTGGTGATGAAGGTGGCTTTACCCCGAATCTGTTCACAAATCTTGATGCAATTGAAATACTTCTTGAGTCAATACGGTCGAGTAACTATAAGTTCGGGATCGACGTATTCTTGGGTTTGGATATCGCAGCAACACATTTTAAAAAGGAGAATGGGTATTTGATTAAAGACAGGGCTGTTCCATACAGCGCAAACGAATTTATCCAATATTTAAAGGATATGCACGCGAAATACCACATACTCATTCTTGAGGATCCGCTGGAAGAAGACGATTGGAACGGTTGGCAAACACTCACAAAAGAAATGGAAAAAGATACGCTTATTGTAGGAGATGATTTGCTGGCAACAAATAAAGATCGTCTTGAGCGAGCAATAAAAGAAAAGAGCTGTTCATCCATTCTTCTCAAGCCCAATCAGGTTGGAACACTTTCCGAGGTCCTGGAAATAACATCCATTGCCAAAAAGAACGATATGAAAACAATTATTTCCCATAGATCTGGAGAAACAAATGATACATTTGTCGCAGATTTGGCAGTAGCAGTGCAAGCCGATTATGTGAAATTCGGTGCGCCAGCGAGAGGAGAGCGTGTTGCCAAATACAATAGGCTATTGGAAATCTCAGATGAATTTGACCGTATACGTTCAAAAAACAAAGCATGAAACAGGGAATTCTCATTATCATTGATGGTTGGGGAATAGCTCCCGATGGCCCTGGAAATGCAATAACCCAATCAAACCTGAATATCATGCCCAAATTATGGCGTTCCTATCCCCACACGTTACTGAAGGCTGCAGGGAGTGCTGTCGGATTACCAGAAACCGAAAGTGGAAATTCTGAAACAGGACATATCAATATCGGTGCGGGACGACTTGTTCCACAGGATCTGCAGCGTATTAATCGTTCAATTGAAGAGGGGTCATTTTTTAGAAATGAAGCATTTATCGGGGCTATACGTCATGTGAAAGACCATCACTCAAATTTGCATATTATGGGAGTTCTCTCAACAGCGGGTGTTCATGCCAGCAAAGATCATCTTTGTAGTCTATTGAAGCTTATTGATACAGAAGGGAAGATTCCTGTATTTTTGCACCTTTTTACAGATGGAAGGGATGCATTACCAAAATCCGCATTGGAAATTTTTACCCGTTTAGAAAAAGAGTGTGTCGTCAGTCACACATCAACTCATATCGCAACAATTATGGGAAGATATTACGGAATGGATAGGGACAGGCGATGGGAACGAACTGAAACTGCATATGATGGATTAACTGATAAAAGTACAAAAACCGCATCTAGTGCGACTCAGGCAATTCAAGCGGCATACGAGCGTGGGGAGACTGATGAATTTATTACACCCACAGTTATGACGGACACATCACATACAGCTTTTCCAAGAATTTCAGATAACGATGCCGTTATTTTTTACAATTTTCGGATCGATAGGCCGCGACAATTAACACGCGCGTTTGTGCTACCCGATTTTGAAACGCATAAATTTACGGCTTCAATCGATCCATATGCTGAGAAATATTATCATAAACATACGATTGATGTGGATGAACGTTCCACCCCGTTTCAAAGAAAAAAGATTTTAAAAAACCTATTTTTTGTCACGATGACGGAGTATGAGCAAAATACTCCCTGCGTTGCAGCATTTCCACCAAGACAAATTTCTGAAGGTATTGCAGAAACAATCGCCCGTCAGGGAATACGACAGCTACACGCGTCGGAATCGGAAAAAGAGCGAATGGTGACCTACTATTTTAATGGATTAAAACAGTCTCCGTATTCTGGCGAAGATCGACTCATTGTTCCCTCACCTGACGTACCGACATATGACCTTCAACCAGAAATGTCAGCAAGGATTCTTACAGATCAGTTTATTGATCGTATGCGTTTGGGAATTTATGGCTTTGGTGTTATCAACTTCGCAAACCCGGATATGGTAGGACATACCGGCTCCATTGAAGCGGCAAAAAAAGCATGTGAAGTGGTTGATGAATGCATTGGAAGAATTGTTGAGCACGTAAACAAATTTGATGGCGTTTGTTTTATCACGGCGGATCATGGAAACGTTGAGGAAATGTTAACAACGCAGAATGAAAAAGAAACAGAACATTCAAAAAATCCTGTTCCTCTCATTTGCTGTAGTGCTTCATGGTATGGTTTAGGAACACAGCTTCCTTCCGGAGCCCTAGGAGATATCGGACCAACACTTCTTGGGGCGATGGGTGTACCCACTCCATTGACGATGAGCGGACATAACTTACTGGAAGGTGGGGTGTCGTAAAAATATATATGAGTGATATAGAAAGAAACAATAAAGTTTTACTGCTCGCCTATGACCAGGGGTTTGAACATGGCCCAACTGATTTTAATGAAAAAAATGTAGATCCAGAATATATTCTTCATATTGCGCGGGAATGCAATGTCTACACGGGTATTGTGTTTCACGAAGGAATTGCACAAAGCTATTTCAATCCAGAGGTTGAACGAATACCCCTGTGTATAAAATTGAACGGAAAAACATCCCTCGTCACAGGCGTGGAACCCTACAGTCCTCAACTCTGCACCGTTGAAGAAGCGCTACGGCTTGGTGCTAAAGCAGTTGGATATACGATTTACATCGGAAGTGAACATGAGTCCAAAATGATGCAGGAATTTAGCCGAATTGAAGATGAGGCGCATAAAGAAGGATTGGCGGTTATTTTATGGGCATATCCGCGAGGGAAAAGTGTAGCAGGTAAAGAAACTGCCCGTGATGTTTTAGCGTATGCCGCACGCATTGCGCTGGAACTCGGCACGGATTATGTGAAACTTCCGTATTCAGGGGATATTGAGTCCTATCGTTGGATTGTCCAATCAGCGGGTACCACAGGCGTGCTCGTGCAAGGGGGCAAGAAATTGGAAAAGGCACAATTTCTTGAGGAAGTAACGCAAATTATGAAAACGGGTGCGCGAGGTTTAGCCGTCGGGAGAAACATCTGGCAATCGGAAGATCCAATACAACTATCAAAAGATGTCGCAAAGATTGTGTATGGAAACTAATATTCTTGTTATCGGGGATGCTGCAATAGATGTGTACATGACTCCGCACACGTCTGACATTTTTGAAAAGAGGGATGACAACGACGCACTTGTTTGCTTTCGTTACGGAGACAAGATTCCCGTTGACCATCTTGAATTTACTCCAGGTGGAAATGCACCAAATGTTTCTATCGGACTAGCACGTTTAGGAATACAAACGAGTATGCTCACGCACATCGGCTCAGATAAGATGAGCGCAATCGTCCTTGATCACGTTAAACGTGAAGGTGTAGATACGACAAACACCCAAATCCAATCTGGCACATGCAATTATTCAACGATTTTTAGTATTAAAGGGGAGCGGACAGTTTTTGCTTACCATGCCAAGAGAACATACGGTCAATTCACGTACGATGGTATTCCGACGTTTATATACCTCACAGCAATGGGTGAAGGCTATCTTCCCTTCTATCAGCAGGTAATTGAAAAAGTAAAGAAAAATCCCGGTATTCAACTGGCATTTAATC
>CAYUUX010000010.1:8775-28585 GCA_964448085.1 uncultured Gammaproteobacteria bacterium
TATACAGGTTAGAACGGATCCAAAAGAGCTTTATGACCTATTTCACGTCTGCTCGTATATATTTTTAAATAAAAAAGAAGCAGAGATATTTACGGGTATCAAAATACCGTATACGAATAAAGAATTACTGCAGGAATGTTCAAGATTATGCCCAAACACTATCGTTATAACCGACGGCCAGCAGGGGGCAATCGCCTATTCCCAAAAAGAGTACTATTCAGTTAATGCATTACCTGTTGCCGTTGTGGAAAAAACCGGTGCGGGAGATGCATTTAATGCTGGTTTTCTTGGAGCTATATGTAATGGTTTGACATTAGAAGACCAACTATTGTGGGCAACAGTGAATGCCGCTTCAGTGATTGGCTATGTCGGACCGCAACGGGGGCTACTTAAGAAAAATGATATGCAATCCTGGCTTCAGCTAGGCAGGCAGTCAAATATTCAAGTGCAAAAAATTTAAATTACTTTTTTTGCAGGCACACAACATACTCTCCTTTTGGTTCCCGTATATCTTTCAATGCCTGTGCCAGTGTGCCTTTCCATACTTCTTCATGGACTTTTGTCAGTTCACGAATGATGGCAATACGTGTATCGGACGCAAAAAGAGCGGATACATCCTTGAGTGTCGTGATAAGTTTATGTGGTGCGCAATAGAAAACCACTGTGCAGGAGAAGGAAGAGGAATGAATATTACCCAACAAAGTATTCCTGTTGCCAGATTTTTCTGGAAGATACCCAAGGAAAAGCACATGGTTGGTTGAAAAACCACTCAGTTGAACGGCTGGCAATAGCGCGGAAGCGCCGGGTAAGATGACAATGGGAATTGCACGTTTCATTGCTTCGTGAAGCAACACATATCCGGGATCCGATATCAGAGGGGTACCCGCATCCGATACCAAAGCAATTGATGTCCCTTCCTCTAAAATCCGTATGCATTCAGATACCATCTGCAGCTCATTTTTGTCATGATAGGAGATAAATTTTGGCTTCACGAATGTATCGGAAGGTAAAAATTCTGGAAAGCGCGAAACCAATAATTCAAGCAGCTGTCCCGTTCGTCGAGTATCTTCACACGCAATGTACTGCACGGTTAGGAGTGTTTTTAAAGCACGAATGGAAATATCATCGATGTTCCCAATTGGTGTTGAAACAACATACAATGTTCCCATAAAATCTAGTATAGAATATTGAGAATGCTTCAGCTAAGCGGAATATTTACGTATGACTCCCACGACTTTTCCCTGTATTTTGACATGGGTAGTAAAAATAGGCGACATCTGCGAGTTCGCAGGCATGAGCCTGATTCTATCCTTTTCAAAATAGATACGTTTGAGAGTCGCAAAACCATTCGGTAGCAGTGCAACAACAATATCACCGTTTTTTGCATCCTGTTGATGCTGGATAACGACATAATCCCCATCTAATATGCCGTCTTCAATCATAGACGTTCCCTTGACCTGTAAAACATAATTTGGTTTTTCCTGTGAAAGCATATTTGGCGCAACAGCCATATATTGATTGGGGTCGGTAAATGGCTCCAATGGTTTTCCTGCGGCAATATATCCCAACACAGGAACTTCGACAGCGGCCTCTGTCGAACCGGCGCGATATTGTTCTTTCACAACCTCAAGACCACGAGCTGTACCATCGAGTTTACGGATAAACCCTTTATCGCGAAGTTTACTGATATGTTCATGAACCGTTGCAACAGAGCCTATATTCATGGCAGCACCTATTTCTTTGAGCGTTGGTGCATACCCATACCGTTGCACGAATTGCGTGATAAACTCTAAAAGTTGTCGTTCGCGTGTATAAAGTGTTGGTGGCATATCGTATGATTACCGAAAATGTGTTACTATTAATCATAGTATTCCATAATATAACCGAATCGTCAAGTGATATTAAATAAAACAAAGCATGTCAAAATTGACAAATACCGAAAAGATATATGAACTCCTTTAAGCTTGTCTCAAATATGCGGCCAACCGGTGATCAGCCACAGGCCATCGATGCACTCGTTAAATATATCGAAGAAAACGATAACGATCTTGTACTTGTTGGCGTCACCGGAAGCGGAAAAACATTCACAATGGCAAATGTTATTGCAAAAATTAACCGTCCGACACTCATCATCTCCCACAATAAAACACTAGCTGGCCAGTTATACCAGGAATTTAGGGATTTTTTTCCCCAAAATGCTGTATCGTATTTTGTTTCGTATTATGATTATTACCAACCAGAATCATATATTCCTCAAACCGATACGTATATTGAAAAAGAAACGCAAATCAACGAGGAAATTGACAAGTTGCGCCTTGCAGCAACGACAAATATTTTAACCAGATCGGATACCATAGTCGTTTCATCGGTATCCTGTATTTACAATATCGGTTCACCGAAAGAATACGGAGGTTTTGCATTAGAACTAAAAAAAGGAATGCGTGTACGACGGGAAGACATTATTCAACGGCTTGTGCAGCTACAATATGAAAGAAACACATGGGAAGTGAAACGAGGATTTTTCCGCGTGCGGGGTGACACCATTGATGTGTATCCCGCATACGAAGATGAAATGCTTCGGTTTGAGATTACTGAGGGGCACCTTACTAATATTGCGCATATTAATCATGTAACGGGAAAGTACATAGAAGAGCATGAAGGATCCGTCATTTATCCTGCTAAACATTATATGACTGATCCAAATACGTATAAGGAAGTATTCGTCCATATTCGGGAGGATATGGAAAGGCAGGTTGCGTTGTTTAAAAAACAAGGAAAGCTTATTGAGGCACAACGCCTTCGTGAACGAGTTACGCACGACTTGGAAATGATACAGGAAATTGGCTATGTAAACGGCATCGAAAATTATTCTCGATATTTTGATGGACGGAAGCCCGGTGAAGCTCCCTATACGTTATTAAATTACTTTGAAACGGCTGCTCCAAAGAATAAATGGCTTCTGTTTATTGATGAGTCGCATATGACCATTCCCCAAATACGTGGTATGTATAACGGCGATCGGTCAAGAAAGCAGACACTTGTTGACTATGGATTTCGATTGCCATCAGCCATAGATAATCGGCCGCTCACCTTCGATGAATTTTTACGGCGACGTCCACAAACAATCTACGTATCAGCAACACCCGACGAATGGGAACGTAATAAAGCCAATCATACGGTCGAACAATTAGTTCGTCCGACAGGACTCATGGATCCGCCGGTTACAATTCGACCTGCAAGAAACCAAGTGCAGGATCTTGAAAAAGAAATCCATGATCGAGTCGCAAAGCACGAGCGGGTTATTGTTACAACAATGACAAAACAGATGGCTGAGGATTTAACCGCGTATCTCAAGGAAAAAAACATTTCCGTTGAATATATTCATTCTGATATAGAGACATTGCAGCGCACACAAACACTTGCGGATCTTCGCAAAGGCACCTTTGATGTGATCATCGGAGTAAATTTACTACGTGAAGGTTTGGATCTACCTGAGGTATCGCTTGTAGCAATACTCGATGCTGATAAGGAAGGATTTCTTCGAAGTAAAGTCAGCTTAATTCAAACAATGGGTAGGGCGGCACGCCACATCAAAGGAGAAGTTATTCTTTATGCTGACACTGTTACCACATCTATGAAAGAGGCTGTACGGGAAGTTAAACGAAGAAGAGAAATACAAATGGAATATAACAAGAAACATCATATTATACCTGCAGGAATACAGAAAC
Source organism: uncultured Gammaproteobacteria bacterium (assembly GCA_964448085.1). GTDB lineage: Bacteria > Patescibacteriota > Microgenomatia > UBA10105 > UBA927 > CAIJMI01. The sequence continues at coordinate 12,504 of CAYUUX010000010.1, forward strand.
CCATTCGATCCGGTTTAATAAGCGAATGGGAGGAACAATTTGTCGCGCGACAACAAAAAGTCATTGATCCAATCGAATACAGCAATGAAAAAATTGAGTCGATGACTGCGATCGATAAGGCAAAAATAATTAAAAAACTCCGTTCTCATATGCTTGCAGCATCGAAAGGCCTAAATTTTGAACAGGCGGCATACATTCGTGATCTCATAAAGAAGCTTAAGAAGTAACAAATTTGGTATAATACCATCAACCACGGGACCATCCGCGGTACATTTTGTTGGGCACTTATATGGAAGAAACGCTACATATCATCGGCGCACGGCAGCATAATTTGAAAAATGTGGAGTGTGTGTTGCCGAAAAATAAAGTCATAATTTTTACCGGAGTTTCCGGTTCTGGTAAATCATCGATGGCATTTGATACGATTTATGCCGAAGGACAACGACGCTACGTCGAATCCTTGTCGTCATATGCGCGTCAATTTTTGGGAGTTATGGATAAACCTGATGTCGACAACATTATTGGGTTATCTCCCGCGATATCCATAGACCAAAAGGCAACTTCCCACAATCCAAGATCAACCGTTGGAACGGTAACCGAAATTTATGATTATTTACGTCTGCTTTTTGCAAGAACAGGACACCCGCACTGCGCTACCTGTGGACGGGAAATATCCAAAATGTCCGTTTCCCAAATCGTTTCAATGGTTTTGCAAAATACTCAGGAAATGATGGGCAAAACCGTCAAAAAAACTTCCTTTACTATGGTATTGTCACCAGTCGTTCGAGACAGAAAGGGAGAATTCACAGGGCTCTTTGACAACTTACGTGCAAAGGGTTTTAAAATGGTGCGCGTCGATGGAGTATTTTATGGTTTGGATGAAGATGTGTACCTTCTCAAAACGAACAAGCATTCCATAGACGCAATTATCGACAGGATTGTTATAGAGAAAAAACTTCTTGCCAATATAAAAGAAAAGCAGGTTATGACGTCACGTCTATCGGACGCAATTGAACAGGCCCTGTCTTTATCTGGGGGTCTTGTAACAGTAGCTGATGTTCTGGATAACGCGTTCACTTTCCCTGAAAAGCCCAAAAAGCTGCACACAAGTATCTATTCGGAACACTTTTCCTGTCCTGTATGTAATACATCAATTCCAGAACTTGAACCAAGAATTTTCTCGTTTAATACACCACACGGGGCATGCCCGAAATGCAGCGGTATCGGCTATACCCTAACGGTTGATGCCGACCTAATGATTGCACCTGAATTATCAATAACGGAAGGTGGAATCGTGCCGTTTGCCAACATGTTTGTTCATGATACCTGGTATGCGCGTGTCATACAAACCGTTGCCCAGTTGTATGCAATAGATCTTCGGAAGCCAATCAAACAGCTCACAGCAGCACAACGCAAAATATTGTTGTATGGAACGGGTGATTCCATACATGAAGTTGAAGGAACAAATCGGTTTGGAGAACAAACGGTAATACATGAAGCATTTCACGGATTTATTGCAGAGTTGAAACGACGTCATAGAGAAACACAATCTTCATTCATGCGTGAGGAAATTGAAAAGTATATGCGTGAGGAAGTCTGTGATCTGTGCCATGGATCACGGTTGAAAAAGGAAAGTTTAACAATTACTGTTGATGGCTATTCGATTGCGGATTGCACACAGTTGTCCATTAGTGATATGCGTGCTTGGGTGGAAGGACTGGAAAAATCAGATACGCAGATTTTAACCGATCGTGAAAAAACTATTGCAAAACCGATTATTAAGGAAATTGCCATTCGTCTTCAATTTCTTCTTGATGTCGGGTTATCCTATTTGACCTTGGCACGTGCTGCGGCAACACTTTCAGGCGGCGAAGCGCAGCGCATACGTTTAGCTTCGCAAATTGGATCCGGACTGTCTGGAGTTTTATACGTACTCGATGAACCATCCATTGGTTTGCATCAACGGGACAACAAAAAACTGATAGATACATTGCATAACCTGCGGGATCTTGGAAATACGGTCATTGTGGTCGAACATGACCGGGAGATGATGGAAACTTCTGACTATATTGTTGATTTCGGACCTGGAGCCGGACTTCTCGGTGGAAAGGTAGTTGCAGAGGGGCCTATGAACAAAATATTGCAAAGCAATACGCTTACGGCGCAGTATTTGTCGAAAAAGAAAACAATACTCCGTACAATTCAAGAAACCGCAAAGGAATCTGAATATCTCCAGCTAACCGGCGCAACGCTCAACAATTTAAAGAATATTAATATATCGATACCGCTGGGAAAACTCGTATGCGTAACCGGAGTTTCCGGAAGCGGCAAATCTTCTTTGATCGTCGATACACTCTTTCCGGCGCTTCAACAACATTTTAATGCGATGTATAAGACAAAACCCGGTCCTTTTAAGGAAATTACCGGTTTGGAGAACATTGATAAGGCAATTCTTATCGACCAGTCACCAATCGGAAGAACACCACGCAGCAATCCTGCAACCTATACGGGGTTGTTTACCTATATTCGTGATGTCTACGCGATGTTACCAGACGCAAAGGCAAGAGGATATTCAAGCGGAAGATTTTCATTTAACGTAAAAGGCGGAAGATGCGAGGCATGTGAGGGTGAGGGGCAAAAGCGTATTGAAATGCAGTTTCTTTCCGATGTTTTCGTAACCTGCGAAGTCTGTAAAGGAACACGATATAACATGGAAACGCTGGACGTACTCTATCATGAAAAAAATATTGCAGACGTGTTGCAGATGAGCGTGGATGAAGCATGTTCATTTTTTCAAAATAATTACCGTATTTCGGAAAAATTGAAAACGCTTCACGATGTCGGATTGGGATATATGAAACTTGGACAACCGGCAACAACGTTGTCTGGTGGCGAAGCGCAGCGGGTAAAATTAGCAACAGAGTTGTCCAGACGCGCAACGGGGAAAACGGTGTACGTATTAGACGAGCCAACCACAGGATTGCATTTTGCTGATCTTGAAAAACTGCTTCACGTTCTTGACCGCTTAACAAAATATGGAAATACCGTTATCGTAATTGAACATAATTTGGATATAATAAAAAATGCGGATTGGATTATCGATATGGGACCCGAAGGAGGCGATGAAGGTGGATATATCATTGCAACCGGAACCCCTCGGGAAATTGCCAAAAACAAACAATCAATTACAGGCGCGTACATAGCATAATATGAACTGTCAAATCTCTTGTAAGCAGCGTATTTTACGAAGCATTGTTGTTATTCTGCTTTTCCTTTTCCCATCATGGGTCCATGCTGCTGATTTCGTAAGCGATTACGACACGCAATACGCGGTGTCTCCTTCAGGAACTACGATTGTTACCCAAAACATAACGTTAACCAATAAACAGTCGAATGTATATCCGAAGCTATACACCGTAACAATAGACAGTGAAAAAATTCATAACGTTATTGCCTATGATGCCAAGGGAGTGATAACCCCAAAAATTACCAAACAGGATGGAAAAACAAATATTTCTGTTCCCTTTAACGAGCAAATCGTGGGTATCGATAAAAAATTATCGTTTTCCCTGCGATACGAAAACGGTAATATTGCGCAGCTTCTTGGTAACGTTTGGGAGATACGGATCCCCGGTGTGGTTAACGATCCGACAATCGGTGAATATACAGTATCGCTACAAGTCCCTTCAACATTTCCGGCAAATGCCTATATGACGCCGCTTCCGGGATCTGGTCAAAGATGGACAAAACAACAACTTCTCAATGGTGGTATCAACGCGGCATACGGCGAATATCAATCCTATGTAGTCGATATACTGTATACAATTGAAAACGATTCGTTGTCTAACGGTATCACAACAGTAACCATCCCGGGTGACACCCAATATCAATCTGTTTCAATCAATTCAATAACCCCGCAACCAAAAGAAATGAAAAAGGACGAGGATGGAAATTGGTTGGCAACATATGAGCTTGCTCCAAAGGAAAAACATGACGTTGTTGTACAACAGCTAATCCAAACGTACAACAAACCAAAAATATCTGATGTTCCCGTAGAAATTAATAAAGAGATCTATCTAAAACAAGACCGATATTGGGAAACGCAGGACGCAAAAATTCAAGCATTGGCAAAACAATATACAACGCCGCGAGCAATATATAATTATGTTGTCAATACACTTTCCTATGACTATGAGGCAACGAATCAGCAACCAATAAGAAAAGGCGCGCTGAGCGCATTGAATGCTCCAGCATCAAGTGTTTGTACTGAGTTTACAGACTTGTTTATAGCAATAGCGCGGGCCGCAGGCATACCCTCAAGAGAAATAGTCGGGTATGCATATACTACGGATGCAAAATTACGGCCACTGCTTACAGGAGCGGATATTTTGCACGCATGGCCGGAATATTGGGATGCAGACCGAAAAACATGGATAGCAATTGATCCAACATGGGGATTTACTACGGGTGGAGTAAACTATTTTGACGTTTTTGATTTTAACCATATCGCATTCGTCATTCATGGCACCTCAAGTGAAACACCATATCCTGCAGGTTCGTACAAACAGGGATCAATTCCTCGAAAAAATATCTCCGTCAAATTTGCCTCGGTAAAGAAGATGATTTCAACGGATAATTTTCGCACCTCCTTTTTGTTTCCAGAGAAAGCAAGCGCGGGAAAGTCATTGCAAGGCACGATACAGATAGAAAATACAGGTTCAACACTTGTGCAAAAAGTTGATATACAGGTAACAAGTCTACCGTTTTCTTACTCATACACAAAGACAGAAAATGACGTACCGCCGTTTGGAATCATATCCATACCGGTTAAAATTCCGATACAGGACTACTTCGCACGAGGAACAGGAAAATTACTGGTCAGCGTTAACGGAAAGCAAAACGAATATACGTATCGTGTTGAACCGATGTACTGGCTTCTGGCTCCCATCGGAACAATTGCAATCTGCCTTATATCACTTGTATGGATCCTTTTGAAAAAACGATAAGCCAACTACCGACGACTCCGGGCGTATATATATACAGTGATGTTGACAATACTGTCATATATGTGGGAAAAGCCGTTAATTTGCATAAACGCGTAAAGCAATATACGGAAGATCCAAAAACGCTCACCCCAAAAACACGCCAGTTGGTCGCTGCGGTTCACGCAATACGATGGATGCAGACAGTCAGTGAATTCGACGCGCTGCTTTTGGAAGCGGAACTTATACGCAAACACCAGCCAAAATATAATATTCTTGCAAAAGATGACAAAAGCCCCATCTATATCGCAATTGACGAGACGAACGATCTTCCGATTCTACGACTGGTAAGAAAAAGCGACATGCCCAAAAAAGGCACAAACTTTGGTCCGTTTCAATCAACACGTATGGCAAAGTCCATACTTCGTACCATCAGACATATCATTCCTTATTGTACGCAAAGGCAGGTAACCGGAAAACCGTGCTTTTATACGCATATCGGATTATGTGCTCCATGTCCGTCTGAAATTGATGGATGTACCGACTCAAGAAAGAAAGTCCTATTACGTAAGCTCTATAGGCAGAATATCAAACGGATACAATTGATATTGCAAGGCCATATACCCACGGTCATGAAACAACTGGATAAAACAATGCATAACTATGCCAAAGATGAATTCTTTGAACATGCGGCAGTTTTACGAAATCAAATACAAAACCTTCAGGCACTTCGGCAATTACACTATGACCCTTCTGTATACATGGCAGACGCCAAAGTTATCGGTGAATTCGTCGAACGGGAATTAAACGATCTTCGAAAAACTGTACAGGATGTTTATCCCGACATTGGCATGCTGCATCGCATTGAGTGTTATGACATATCCAATACGCAATCGAACGCGCCGGTTGGTTCCATGGTAGTGTTAATTGATGGTCAGGTTGATTCTGGAAAATATAGACGGTTTGGGATAAAAACTGTAGCTTCACAAAACGATCCGGCCATGCTTGCAGAAATTTTATCAAGGAGAATGAAACACACAGAGTGGCCATCTCCCGATCTTATTGTCGTTGATGGTGGGACGACACAATTTAAATCTGCTAAAAGAGTACTACACGAAGTGAATGTCCACATACCGATTATCGGTCTATCAAAAGGGCTTGAGTCAATTGTTGCAGAAAAGGACGGATCAATAAAGATAATACAGCTTGCACAAACAAGACCCGCTATCCATATCCTGCAGCGCATTCGTGATGAAGCGCACAGATTTGCCATAACGTACCACAGAAAAAAGCGTGCAGCGCTTTTCCTACAGGCATGAAGCGTTGATTCCATCAGGGCAATCTGATAGCATAATTTGGTATGAAGCATTTCATAAAGATATGGATATTTTATGTTGTTGCGTTGTGGTTCGTACAACAGATTTTCCCAGCATTTGTCATACAAGGCGGTTGGCAGCCAATATTCCTGGCAGGATTACTGCTCTCACTGTTAATGCTTGTTGTTCGCCCATTGCTAAAAATTCTCTTTATACCGATTAACATTCTTACATTCGGTCTCCTCTCCTGGTTTGTGAATGTTATCGTTATATACGTATTTACCCTCATCGCTCCAAATGTCTCAATTACAGCATGGCAATTCCCAGGTTGGTCCTGGCAAGGATTTTCCATACCGGGAACGTATCTGAGCTATTTCCTCTGTCTCGTTATCACGTCAATTTGCATAACCGCTATTACAAATTTTCTTGAAGATATAACGGACTAATCTATGAAACACGAAGCGCTCCCCAAAATCGTATGTATCGGCGGCGGAACAGGAACATTCGTCGTCTTAAAAGGATTAAAGAAATTTCCATGTAAATTATCGGCAATCGTATCAATGAGTGATAGTGGAGGAAGTAATAAACGAATCCGCGATGAATTTGGATTGCTCCCAACATCTGATATTCGTCAGTGTTTAGTTGCGCTTTCTGACGAAAGCAATGGGGTCAGCTTGCTTCGACAATTATTTATGTATCGCTTCGAAAAGGGCGAGGGTATTTCCGGAATGACATTTGGTAATTTGTTTATGGCGGCACTATCCGATATTCTCGGATCCCAACAGGAAGCAATTAAACAAACGGGGAAAGTGCTTCGTATTCATGGATCAGTGATTCCAGTGTCGTTTACCAAAACAAACCTTGTTGCAACATATGAAGACGGAAGCAAGGTCTCGGAAGAACATTTTATTGATGAACCCAACCATGATGGTGCGTTAAAGATAACGGATATAGCTTTGAAACCGGAAGCGCAAGCCAATCCTGAAGCTATCCAGGCAATCCATAACGCGCAGGTTGTTATTTTAGGACCAGGAGACCTCTATACCAGCGTTATCCCAAATCTGCTCGTGAAAGGCGTTACTGAAGCCTTACAAGAAACCAAAGCAACCGTTGTGTATGTCATGAATCTGATGACTAAATACGGACAAACCTATAATTTTACGGCCAAAAATCATGTTGCGGTACTTGAGGGTATATTGGGGAGATCAATTGACGTTGTCGTTATGAATAATCAACCTATGCCCGATGATGTGTTGGACGTATACAAAAAACACCACGAATTACCTGTTTTTGACGATCTTAAAGATTCGACGCATTTTGAAATTCTCAGAGAACCGATTATAAGCGACATGCTTGCAACGCAATCAAAATCCGATACACTGATTCGCAGCCTCATACGGCATGATAGCGACAAGCTCGCGAACGTGATAGTATCAAAGATACTAAAAAACATATGAAATCGTTTTTGCTTGTACTCCAGCTCTGCATTGCGCTTCTTCTCATGGGAGCGATCTTGCTGCAAAGCAGCAAAGGGGGATTGACAGGTGGTATCGGTGGGGAAGCCTACCGGACCAAACGCGGAGCAGAAAAGCTAATTTTCCGTGGCACAATTGTGCTTGCTGTTGTCTTTTTGGCAATATCTATTGCAAATTTACTCATCTTGTAACCGCTTATGAGAGTTTTTAGACGGGGCCGGTTTCTTTTTTGGGCAGCCCGAGAACTCAGCAAGAAATATACGAAATCGCTTATCCTTGGGATAATACTTGGCTTTATTCTGATGGTGCTTGGCTGGAAGCTGATTCCTCTTATCAGAATACAAAACGTTGCAAAGACAATGCGTATAGGATTGGTAGGTGAATATACACCATCAACCCTCCCCTTGGATATACAAAAAAAGATTAGCTTCGGATTAACGACAATTGCGGAAAACGGAACTGCATTGCCGGGGTTAGCTGAGAAGTGGGAGGCAACGGATGAAGGGAAGTTATATACATTTCATTTAAAACATGATGTCCATTGGCACGACGGGAAGGAAGTCACAGCAAAGCAAATCAACTACAATATTGCCAACGTCGAGTTTCTGCCGATTGACGAATACACCTTACAGATTCGATTACCAAATGCCTTTAGCCCGTTTCCCACGCTCGTTTCAAAACCTTTGTTTGGAAGCAAGCTCTTGGGATTTGGAGAATATAAAGTGTCATCACTTCGGCTCAAAGGGGATAAGATTACGTTCTTGCGGCTAGTCTCCTCAAATCTGACAGAGCGTCCGATTATTGAATATCGGTTTTATCGGTCTGAAGCACAAGCAATTATCGCATATGATCTTGGAGAAATCGATATGCTTCCAGATATATCAACCGTTGATGCCTCCATGGAGCAATGGCAGAATACAACGATAACAAAAGCACCAAATTATAGCCGTATCATCACACTTTATTTTAATACGAAGGATTCGCTTACCGCGGAAAAATCCGTTCGTCAAATGCTTGCCTATGCAGTACCGGATTTGGGGCTCACCCGTGCCTTTTCACCTATTCATAAGAAATCATGGGCATATACAGAGGACCTCAAGCATTATGATTACAATCTTGCTCAAGCAAAAAAATTATTAACCGCAACAGGTGTCGCTTCGACATCCGGCGAAATTATTATCCATACATTCTCCCAATACGTACCCGTCGCACAAACAATTGCTAAAAGTTGGCAGGAATTAGGATTGTCAGTTGCGATTCGTGTTGAAAATGTTGTTCCTGATACATTCCAAGTGCTATTGTCTGCCATGGATATTCCAACTGACCCAGACCAATATTCCTATTGGCATTCAACACAAACAACAACCAATATATCGGGAATTTCCAATGCAAAAATTGATAAGCTCTTAGAGGATGGTCGTATCGAACTGAATGCGGAAAAAAGGGAAAAGCTCTATATAGATTTCCAAAAAAAACTTATTGATGAGCTTCCCGCACTGTTTCTTTACTATCCAACAAGCTACACGGTCACAAGGAATAAATAGAATACAACTTTGCTTAAGGCTAATTTGCACAAAACATCATCGTGCATGAAACCTGCCCATCTTCACAGGCACAAGTATTACACCCGTCTGCATCCTTAAAACCTTCGCCTGATTGATAAACGTTCCCGTTGTATTCGCAAGTTCTAATTAATGGATTGGTCTTTGGAGATTCAGATCTGTTCTGTGTGGATTTTCTTCGTAAGCCTAAAGCAAAACCGAAAAGAAAAATGATAAGGAAAAGAAATATAAGTAATACCTTATGTATTTTCATATACACATAGTATAGCTATCAGTATATTAACTGTAAATCGTAGCATAAGCTCTCATCTGCGTGCCAATCATAGTAATTTATTGGTTCAACAGTGATGTTATTTAAACCGATTTTATGCAGATTGAATAGCCTGTTTTTCTTCCCATTTCTTTACTAATTCAAGCATTTCTTGCTCATAATCAGGAATGAATACTATTTCAATTTTGTTGTTATTACTTTCATTTAAAACCTTATTGTCGGTTACGCCTTCATAATAATATTTTCTAACCATCTCAAAAGTTTTTCTGCAACCATAAACAATTCTTTTTATCCCTGCCCAATTTGCAACTGAGAAACACATATTACAGCATTCCAATGATCCATACAGCGTTGCTCCATCCAGATTTGATGACTTCAAAGCTTTACATGCTTTTCTCATCGCTGAAGTTTCAGCATGTTCAGTTGGATCATGAAGTGTATACCCTAAACTAATACCTTCGGCAATTATTTTTCCCTCCTTAACCACTATAGCTCCTGCCGGAAAACCTCCTTCTCGGATCGATATTTTAGCCTGTTCTACTGCCAGTTTCAGATAATCGTTGTCTTTCATATATTTGTTTATTCGAAAAATTTTTGTTTTTTAAAATCTTCAGTATCTCTTTTTATCCCTTGATTTAATTAATAATTAAAGTTTTAGTCGAAAATGAAGTCTTTCCTTATCTTTGCCTTCTAAAACAAACCCATTTTTCTGATAAAAACGATGAGATCTCGTTAGTAGAGGATGGGAATTTAAAATAATTTCTTTATATTTATTCTTTCGTACAAAACGAATCGCTGTATCAAGTAAGCTTTGTCCTACTCCAGCTCCATGAAACTCATCAAGAACAAACATGCGTCTAATTATTGCGGTATCATCTTTAAATTCCCTTACTCCAACAGTTCCAATTACTTCTCCATCCTTTAAAGCCACCCAAAATCTATTTCTACCAGCATACAATGTCGGGATATTGTACAAATCTTCATCAGTAATGGGGTCATCAGAAGGAGCGAGGACTTTCCAAGATCGAAGTTCTTTCCCAACAAGATTTATCACTGCTTTTTGAAATTCATCATTATATTCAGTAATGTCAAACGACATTAATTGATTCATATATTTTCCAAATTTTATCAAATCGGGTTGACAAGTGAGTCTAGCAAGCTGCCGGGCTAGGATTCGGACCTAGGAACTTCTGCTCCAAAGGCAGACGTGTTACCACTACACCACCCGGCAATGCCTACATTATATCGTACTTGGAGTATCAGAAAAAGAGATACGCAAACTCAGTATTGGCAGAAAAATCCTGAGCTATTATAATAAACAGGAAGCCGAGATGGCCGAGGTAGTCAAGGCGCGTGTCTGAAAAACACGTAATCTGGGTGCAATTCCTAGTCTCGGCACCCAAGCGGACGTAGTTCAGTGGTAGAATGTCTCCTTGCCAAGGAGAAGGTCGCCGGTCCGAATCCGGTCGTCCGCTCAAAGTGATATTGGTAGACTACTTCAGATATATTTCCTGACAAATTGAGATAGTTCTCAAGGTCTACACAACAAACGTAGTAATTCATAATTACCTCATTGCATTCATGTTATGATACAGACAACTCACGGCATATGATATATATCGGTCTTGTATCATACAATAGTAAAAAAGATTTAATGTTTTGTATTCCTTCTCTTCTTAAACAGGTATATAAAAACATTTCCATAATCGTTTACGACAATGCATCTACAGATTCGACTGTATCATGGTTGAAAAAAACATATCCGAAAATCCCAGTCATCCAAGGAAAAACTAACATAGGATTTGGTAAGGCACACAATTTACTCATTAATTCAATTGTTTTAAAAAGGGGTGATTGGTATCTTTGTCTTAATCCAGATATTGTTCTTGATTCAAACTACATCGCTTGTATTCTCAATGCTTCAAAGAATCATGCATTTAGCTGGGCAACAGGACTTATTCTTTTTAAGAACAAGAAACATATTATTTATAGTGCTGGTCATGCATTATTGCAAAATGGATATAGTTTTAATATTGGATATGGTATGCGTTCTACAAGTATACCGTTAAAAAATCGAGAAGTATTCGGCGCACCTGGAGCAGCAGTGATGTATAGTGAACAACTTATTAAGTCTATCAGCGATGATACGATGTTTTTTGATCCACGAATGTTTATGTATAAAGAAGACGTCGACATTGATTGGCGTGCACAACTCTCTGGTTTTCATTGTTATTTTATTAAAAATAGCATAGCGTATCACAAAGGAAGTTCCCTCTCTTTAAAACTCTGTGGACATTCTATTGTCAATCGCTATTTGGGTGTTATAAAAAATGCCTCATTAACTGATCTTATTTTTTATAACATTCCACATATAATAGGACATCTTATGGGGCGTATAATGACAACTCCAGCTGCCGGGTTATGGATGACGCAATTATTTTTAACCAATCTTCCATTTAGTATACGTCATAGAACGCAACGGAAAGTATCAAAAAAATTGATGCAAAAATGGTTTATTTGGAGCAAATCACAACCTGGTGCTGAAGATTCAACAATGGCAATGCGAGCAAAAAAATTTTTCAGTCATAAATATAGCTTATTTACCACCATTTAAAGTACTTAAGATTTCAATTGATCGCGATTGGATCTGACGTTCTAAATCATTCCAAAATTCATCTTCCGCCTACAAGAAACATATATACTTTAAACGCATATCTTCGAACAAAATTACCAATTAAGAAAACAATTCCAAGCGTAACTATAATAGTTAGAAAATACAGGAAAAGCTGAGTAAATTCACTTCTTCTGGCAAAATCAAACCCTATCCGTTTTAGTATTTCCAATAAAGGCTCATGGCTTGCGTAGATAAAAAAAGTAAAAGAAGTAAACGGGAGCACCAACGAACGTTTATCGTCAATTTGCAAAACGTCATAACCAAACCATATCGCGCTTAACCCCATACAAATACTCATATTATCAAGCTGTTGCAGCGTTAGCCATGAACTAGGAAGAAAGCCAAATGCCAGAACTGTTTTTACAGCTATGAGAAATACCCAACTTAAAAGCGAAAACATCCATATTTTCGATATGCTTTTCTCTTGCATATATGCCGAGTGAATAGCAATATACGCACCGAGCAAATAAAACAAGCCGCCTCGGTATAAAAAGGAAAAAACCGGGGGTAACTGGATGTTTGCAAGCCACAATATATACGCTGGAATAAGAAAAAGAAGGGAAGAAAAACGAATTACAATATAAAACAGTGGTGCAAGCAGGGTATACAGCATAAGATCACGCAAAAACCACAATTGGAACGACACTCCATGTTGCAGGACCATCTGGAGGTAGGACAAAAAAGGTTTTGCGGTGATCTCACCGGTATAAAGAACGGAAAAATATCCGGAATCGGTAAAAAGGGTCTGCAGAATGATAACGACAATGAGACCAATTGTGCTCCAGACAAGATAGGGAACCAACAGCGAACGGATACGCGAACGTACTTTTGCCACGTACATCTTCAAAGTAAAAGACTGAAAAAAAAGATACCCTGATATTGTAAAAAAGAGATAGACGGCGATTCGAGAAAATCCATACCCAAAGACATACTGCACAATTGTATTGAAAGATGCCTTCCCGATAAAACTCGAATTTGGATCAATATATCCCGTGAAGTTGATCGCGTGCTGAATAACAACCAATAGTATTGCAAACAGTGATACGATTTTGATTTTGTGGCTTAAGTATGCTGTCACGGTAATAAAAAAATAACTTTGCTTTTTGTGGGCGCGAAGGGACTCGGACCCCTGACCTTTTCTGTGTAAAAGAAACGCTCTAACCAGCTGAGCTACGCGCCCAATGCCTTGTATTTTATACTAAATCTTCTGAAATATCACGGATAATAAAGATCGAGTTACTGCTCAAAACAGTATAAACGAAGGGCATTATTGCATTTCGTATAGTTTGTATTTGTCCAGCCGCTCCCTCCGAATCGCTCGTTTAACCCGTATATAGCTCGATACTGATCGGTTGTCCAATTAGAACACGTATTCTCAGGAGACGTAGCAATTTTAATACCATTTCCCTCCGTATTGGTCCAAACTTTTGTTCCCGGAGGTATCAGCTGACCTGTTTCGCTCATGCTTATACCTGAAAGGAGTGAACCCGACACAAGACCGTTCCAATCATTGGCAATTTTCGTCACGTTATCAATCAAATAATATCCTAAGACGCCATGTGTTAGCCTGTCTGCAGCATTCGTTGTTGTGTCAGAAAGCCATGCTTTCCACGTCCCACCCAATCCGGCTGTATTGGCAAGCGTTTGACACTTCGTGTCGGCTCCTGCAAGACCTCCAAGAGTACCCATATATAATGCCGAACTGATGAATACGCGCTTGGTTGCAGAGTAACACAAACCCGCACCATCACACGCCTGGCCACCTGGACACCGTGCGTCTGTTGAATCTCTCACTTTTGGATCAGGAAATCCGTGGTAGCATACATGGCAAAGTGGTGGGAGGAAGGATGGCTTAAAAAGAGAATCAGGACAGGGTACCATATCATCGCGATCGGCAATTGATGCCTGATAAATTGCACTTTTCCGTACATATCCTGGCGGGATCGGACTGTTTTCAGAAACAAAGGTTGTTCCTGTATCGGATGGATAACCATCCACATCAGAATCCGTCATAAGAAGGGATCCGCCGACAACAATTTGTGATCCGTCAAATATCAATGTAACACCACCACCGATCGTCATAGAACCAACAACAATTGTCTGACCAGGAATGAGAGTTAAGGTAGCATCCTGAGCAACAGACAGTACTGCAGAATTTTTCGGTGTTGCTCCATTGTCAACACCATTCACCGTCCCCGCAAACGCACAGGAAGAGCTGAGCGTAAGATTTGACGAACCAGACGCCTCTTGACAAGAAACTGCAGAAAGCTTTCCCTGCAAAAGAAAACAGGGGAACACAGTTATAAGAATTATAAGGAATAAACGTATTTTTCCATGTATCATATTTATCGCAATGTCATATCCACATGAGAAACAGTACCCTCTGCATTTACAACGGTAATTGATTCAACGTATGTATAATCGTATGTGTCATTCACAATCCACGATCCTTGCCACACGCCGTTTGTTGACGTACCGGTTGCAAGATTCAAAGGAAATGTCGTACGCGACGTATCGGTTTGCACGACGATATTTACCGTTGCTATCCCTTTCGAATCAACTAAGTGAAGCTCAACAGTCTGTGAAGAGCCAACTGCAGGATCATAGGGATCAACCCACCCTTCTGAAAGAAAACTAAATGACGAAAAACGCTTTCTTCCGCTTGGAATTGGGCGTTTTGTGGGGGTGGGTGTCGGCAAAGAAACAAAAGACGTTGGTGTGGGTGTCGGATATTTCTTTCCATAATGATTGCCGTTGTCGTTCCCATCTGTATCAGTAGCTTTGGAACGTGAGACGGAAAAGAACAGCAAAGAAAAAAGGAGGATAAAACAGCTTAACACGGAAAAAACTACCTTCGAAGTATACGAATGACCTTTATTTTTCGTATAATGCATACTAAATCCAGACTATCAAGTACAATTACCTGAGTCAATCGGACTTGGAGTTTAGTAGATATTATTCATTCATGTTATCTTGTTCTATGAAAATATCCTTCACAATCATCGCAAAAAATGCAGATAAACAAATCGAAAATACCCTTGTAAACATCTCAGGCATTGCGTCTGAAATTATCGTAGTTGATAACGGTAGTACGGATGCAACAAAAAATATTGCACAAAAATATACCCATAAGGTATTTTCATATCCGCATATTCATGATTTCGGAAAATTAAAAGAAATAGCTCGCAGTAAAGCCTCTGGCGATTGGATTTTCAATATCGATACCGACGAACTGCTTTCCGATAGCTTAAAACACTTTCTGCAAAGCTTTAGACCGTCACGTAGGATTGATGGAATATGGTTTTCGCGAAGATTGTATATCTCCGCTAACGTTTACTTAAAACATGGACTGTTTTATCCAGATTATCAGTTGCGCTTCTTTAGAAACAGAAAAAATTACCAATATACAAATGGTGTACATACCGTAATTGCCATACCAGCAACAAAAACCAAATACATGCGGCATGACATTCTGCATTTTCAAAGTCCAAGCAAGTACGGATCATGGAAAGGATTTTCCTATCTGCTCCCATATATTCAAATGGATTCCTCGCGTCTAAGTAAAGAAAAAATTCCGACTGTAATATTGCTTTGGAAGGCAATTGAACGTTTTATCTCTATGTTCTTTGGAGGTATGTTTCGCGGAAAAGGGTTGTTGGATGGTTATGCAGGGTTCCGAGCACAGCTTCTATTTGCGTCTTCTGTATCCTTATCTTATTTTTTTGCAGTATATAAGAGAATAAATTGCAGTAAGTAAAAAGGAAAGCTAGTGGATTTAAAAAGACAGAAGATGATAAATTTC
>CAYUUX010000011.1:0-27094 GCA_964448085.1 uncultured Gammaproteobacteria bacterium
AGGCTTTCAGACAAGCTATTTTTCTATTTAATCTTATAGTGTTTGATATTTTAGGCCTTATAGTTATATCCTAGGATAAAGAAATCGATTAGTAATCGTTATTATTTAACAAAGTGTGATTTTAGCTTCAATTTTTTACTATTTTTGTTTTTAGAATGCGTGAAATTTGTCATTTTATGTTTTTAGCAAAATCTTTGTATAAGTGCTAAATTTTTTTTGAGTTGTTCATATAATCTAAAGTAAAAATTTTTTGTCAGATTTTTTCTGTATGAAATACGCGAGTCTATGGATGGCACGTCATATCGGAATTTCTTTCAGATTTAGCCTCAAAAACATAGTTCGTATCCTGCGGAAATACATTCCGGTTCATGATTTTTTTCCTTTATCTATTTGGAATCGACCATACCCGATAGCATGTGTTGAGGAAACGTATGCGTGCAAAGCGGGAATAATTCCTTTATAATATTTTTGATGGATACACCTTCACAAAAATTTGATTACAAAACCCTTGAGGCAAAATGGCAGAAGTATTGGAAAGATACACGCCTTGATACGCCACGAATATCTGATGCTAAAAAGCCATTGTACAACCTAATGATGTTTCCATATCCTTCGGCTGAAGGGCTTCATGTGGGGAACATGTATGCGTTTACCGGATCAGATATTTATGGCAGATTTATGCGTATGCAGGGCCATGATGTATTTGAACCAATCGGTCTTGATGGATTTGGTATTCATAGCGAAAACTATGCGTTAAAGGTCGGGAGACATCCCAAAGAGCATGCACGACTTTCAGAGAAACACTTCTATGAACAGCTTGTGAAAATTGGTGCGATGTTTGATTGGACGCGAACTCTGGAAACATACGATCCTGCATATTACCGTTGGACACAGTGGCTATTTACGGAGATGTTCCGTCACGGGCTTGCGTATCGAGGGAAAGCGTCCGTGAATTGGTGTGGAAGCTGTAAAACAGTGTTGTCTGATGAACAGGTGATACAAAAAACTTCCGATGGTATACAAACGGCAGTTTGTGAGCGATGCGGGAATAAAGTTGAAAAGAAATTGATGGAACAATGGTTTTTTAGAATTACCGCATACGCGGAAAAGCTTCTTACGCATCTTCCTGCGCTTGACTGGAGTGAGAAAGTGAAGCTTGCTCAAGAAAAATGGATAGGGAAGAAAGAGGGAGTCATCATTACTTATTCTGTTGTGACACAGGAAGGAAAGGGTATTGGTTCCATTGATTGTTTCACCACGCGACCGGATACGAATTTTGGTGCCACATTTGTTGTTCTTGCTCCGGAACATCAATATATATCGCATATATATAATTATATATCACAAGATATCAAGAAACAGATTGATGAATATAGAAAAAGCGTTCAAAAAATGTCCGAACGGGAACGCATTGCAGAAGGGAGAAGAAAAACAGGTGTTTGTACCGGCTTATTTTGTGTGAATCCTCTTAATGGATACAAAATGCCCGTATATATCAGCGACTTTGTTCTCACACAATTCGGAACAGGAGCAGTTGTGGGTGTTCCGGGTCATGATACGCGTGATTTTGAGTTTGCACAGACCATGGGATTAGAAATACTGCGTGTTGTTGTCGGACCAGATGGTGCAAATGGTCCGATCGAGAAAAAAGAGGATGTATATGAAGGATACGGCATGGCAATGCATTCTGGTTTTTTGGACGGCTTGCAAAGTGCACAAGCACTGTTGGCTATTGAAAAACATTTGGAAACAAAAGGATTGGGGAAACATACGAATGCATATCACTTAAGGGATTGGATTATCTCCAGGCAACGGTATTGGGGTGCTCCCATTCCTATGATTTTTTGTGAGTCGTGTTATGAAGCCGGCCATGGAGAACAAGAGGCCATGCCAGGCTGGTGGTCTGTGCCAAACAAAGATCTTCCGGTGTTGCTTCCAGACATAGCGGATTATAAGCCAAGGGATGATGGTGTCGGTCCGCTTGCAAAACATAAAGAGTTTTATGAAGTGTCATGTCCGCATTGTAGCAAGCATGCGCGTCGTGAAACAGATGTATGCGATACGTTTTTGGACAGTGCATGGTATTACCTTCGATATCCATCCGTGGGAAGCGCGACAGCTGACATAGAGCCGTTTGACAAAGAGATTACTAAGAAATGGTTACCAGTATCCATGTATACCGGTGGAGCGGAGCATAGCGTGCTTCATCTTCTGTATAGTAGGTTTGTGGCGCTTGCGCTTCACGATTGGGGATTTGTGCCGTTTGAGGAGCCCTTTTCTCACTTCTTTGCGCACGGTTTAGTGATAAAAGATGGAGCTAAAATGAGTAAAAGCAAGGGAAACGTTGTGAACCCGGATATATATATAGAAAAGTATGGTGCAGACGCACTCCGTATGTATCTTATGTTCATGGGGCCATTCGCGGATGGGGGAGATTTTCGAGATACAGGTATGGAAGGTATGCATCGCTTCATTGGACGAATTTGGCGATTGATAACCTTGAGTGCTAAGCATGATTCGTCACATGATGACGGTCATATTCACAGACTGCTTCAAAAGGCGATAGCACGCGTTACCGACGATTTGTCTAAACGCAGATACAATACGGCAATTGCTGCGCTCATGGAGTTTGCAAACAGTGTTCAACAGGAAGACCATTCATTGTCCGTGGATGATGCAAAGGATTTGGTAAAACTTGTTGCACCATTTGCTCCCCATATGGCAGAGGAGTTGTGGTGTCAGCTGACAACAGGGGAAACAACAATTTCGGAAAACTACAGATCCGTGCATATACAGCAATGGCCAGTGTTCGATAAAAGTCTATTAATTGATAGTTCGATACAGTTTGTTATACAAGTAAATGGTAAAGTACGGGATACCTTGTCCCTTAGTCCAAAAGATTCGTTAGACCAAAAAAGGGTTGAGACGTTAGCAAAAGACAAAGCGTCCGTAAAAAAATATTTAACTCCGGGGGTGAAAAAAAGTATTTTTGTTCCGGGGAAACTTCTGAATTTTGTTGTGTGATTGTGTTTGATAGTTTTTCCTCATTGAGTTTATAGAATTTAGTATGATCTAATGGACATATATGGACGGGGAGACTCGGGAACCTCCTTTCAGCAGTGCGCTTTTCCAAGAATATCGCATTCCGTTTATTCTCCTTCTCTCTGGTGTTGTCGTGATAGCGGCGGCAGTTGTTGTATTTGCAAAAACCATGAATACAAATGAGCCGATTCGTTTTTCCTCTGATATTGGTCAAAGCGCCTCCCAATCATCCGAAATTATGATCGATATTGGTGGAGCAGTGCAGTCGCCTGGGGTATATATGTTGCCCGTGGGGAGTAGGGTGACAGATGCAATTGTTGCTGCAGGCGGTGAATCTGCGGAAATAGATTTGGAGCGTATGGAGGCGCAAATTAACCGCGCAAGCTTTCTTACGGATGGGATGAAAATCATCATTCCAAAGAAAGTAAATGGATTGTTGGAACAAGATAATTCATTGTATGCTGAAGATCCCGTCATTCATATAAACACGGCATCAAGCACTCAATTGGATTTACTGCCAGGGGTGGGAGAGGTGACTGCAAAAAAAATTATTGAGGCTCGACCTTATGGATCGGTTGACGAATTGGTAACGAAACATATTATCAGTTCGTCGCTTTATGACAAGCTAAAATCGCAATTGGCATTATAGGTATCATGACACTTTCAGATTGTACGGCGCTCATTGCCCAATTTTTGCCAGAGCCACATGCTGGGTTAGTGTCGGGAATGCTTTTCGGAGTGAAATCCACCATTTCTTCTGATTTGAAAGATGCGCTGCAGGCGACTGGGACAATCCATATTGTTGCGTTATCCGGTATGAATATCACCATTCTTGTCCGTTTGTTTTTTGGTCTGTTTTTGCACTTCGCACCCCGTTGGATTGCAACCGTGCTTACTGCTGGCGTGATTATCAGTTTTGTTGGGTTTGTTGGTCCATCGGCGAGTGTTGTTCGGGCCGCCATTATGGGCTGCATTTCGCTTTTAGCACCACTTACCGGACGAATTTCCGTGCCGCTTGTCACATGGTTTCTTGCAAGTGTTGGTATGATTTTGGTACGTCCCGAATGGATAACTGACGTATCGTATCAATTATCGGTCCTTGCGAGTCTGGGACTGATTGTATTCGGCGAAAAGCAAAAAGTCCTCCCGAATATGCCGGAAAACAATGCATATTTTGGATCTCACCCGTTTCGAGACGCCTTCCGTTCTTGGATGAAAAAAGTTTGGTTGTTTTTGAAAGAAGAGCTTGTCACAACGCTCTCCGCACAGGTTTTTACCATGCCGATTCTTGTTGTTGTGTTTGGGAGAATTTCCTTAATCGCTCCCATTGTGAATGTCTCTATCGGGTGGACGGTGCCGATCATAACCGTGTTGGGTTTGGTGATGTGTATTGTTGGAAGCGTTTGGTTTCCGTTGGGGCGTATTGTCTCATGGGTTGTCTGGATATTTGTTGAATATCTCATTCGTGTCGTTTTGTGGATGGGATCATTTCCTTTTGCGAGCGTTGGGGTATAGAGGTTTGCGGGAATTATGTATTGTCCATACGTGCTAGCTGATAAATCGAAACATCGTATATATTATCGGTTTATCCAACATATTCAAACTATATCAACGCATGGCTGAAACAATGCGGAAAAAGTAACCGTAAGGAATATAATATGAGATATGAAAATATAAAGGATGCGGGAATTGAACTTTGTCATTGAAAACCATAGTGCGTCAATTATTGAATCTATTTTGTGAAAACTATGTTTAAATTAAAAACAGGATACTTCGTTTCAGGAATTATTACAGGCCTTATTCTTCTCTTCAATTTTTTTGTGCATCTTCCCGACGGAAAACTTCATGTCATTTTTTGCGATGTCGGACAAGGGGATGCCGCATATATTCAATTTCCTAAAGGCAGGGATATGCTCATCGATGCCGGTCCGGGAGGGAAATCGCCACAGGTTCTAGGATGCCTTGCGCGGCATATGCCATTTTTTGACAGGTACATTGATGTTGTTGTCATATCTCATCCCGAAGAGGACCATATGGGGGGCGTAGAAGAAATTCTGAAACGGTATGGGATAGGAACAGTAGTGCGCAGCGCACTTAACGCGAATTCTGAACGTTATGTTGCGATTCAATCCCTACTCAAAGAAAAACATATTTCAGAGCGTATTGTTGCAGCAGGAGAAGATATCACCATCGGTTCGGTTACCCTGCATGTGTTATGGCCGCCTCGTGAAACAGCATATACAGGACAAGGCAAAGTGCTTGGCACATCACATCCAAACGACGCAAGCGTGATTATGCATCTTTCTTACGGCATGTTTGACGTGCTGTTTCCGGGGGATGCGGATAGTGGTGTTGACACTGTTTTGACAAGCCGCCCATTTATCAACCAGGACGGATTGGAATTTTTGAAAGTACCGCATCACGGTGCAAAAACCGCAATGACGGATGCGTTTATGCGGTGGATCGGTCCGACGACACGAGCCATTATTTCTGTTGGAAGAAATACGTTTGGGCATCCTTCAAAAGAAGCGATGGATATGCTTACGGCGTACGGAATATCCATACAGCGTACGGATCAGATGGGTGATATCGAAGTGGTAAGCGACGGACAACAATGGATTGTTCATACCGAGCGTTCGCTTCCATTATCTCGTTAACGTATCTTGCGGAAGTTGACAGCGTTATTATTTTATATTGTCCGGTTTTACGTTTCGTATCGCATCTTCGACTTGCTTGGGATCATGACAAGTGCAGCGTTCGAGCATTTGTTCAACGTTATGAACAAGCGTGTCCCATCGTTCTTGGGTCCATATGATTGTTCGTCCATCCGGCGTGTGTATCGGTTCCGTGTATGCAGCTTGACTCTTGAGCAAGTGCGCAAGTCCGCAAACGCCATCTTGCGGGAAGCCACATGCGGTGACGGTATGGCATGCAGGTCGTTGTTCCGGTGTATTCATAGATTTTGCAAGTATATACTATTTTTGTTCTCTTGACAAAGAATTTTTTTCTATGATAAACTATATACTTCAAAAGTGAATATATTGGCGTTGATGAGGAAAGGCAGCAGAGACATGATGCCCTCGAGCCTCGGAGTCAGAAATCGAAGAAATCCTACGAAGCGTTTTTGTGCAGTAGGAAAGTAGATTTCAACAATGAGTGAAATACGGAAGTATTTCTAAATAAAGGTGGCACCACGGTTGCATACCGTCCTTTTGCACTTCCATCCCTCCTTAGGGGTGGAGTTGCAAGCGGACGGTTTTTTTATGGAAAATTTATGAAAACAGAAGCAAATATCGGTCTTTTTGTTGATCCCGGTGTGATACCCGGTTCTTTGTTTGCACTCCGACGACTCCGACGCGCCTAAGGCGCCACAATTTTCGTTTTATACCCATCGTTTTTTCGTATCAATTTTTATCAAGGAGTTTTTATGAACAAGGAGTGTTGTATGCAAACCAATTATGACAGTCATGCCAAATATTATGAATTTAATAGTCCAGACTATCCATACGGGGAAATCAATACATTTCCCATGGTAGAAAGTGGGCAAAAGGGATTGGATAAATGGCTGCCACTGCTGCCGATTAAAGAATTTTTAGTCCATCTGAACGGAGGGGAAGGGAATACGCCATTGGAACACTGTGTTGCGCTCGGGAATACAGTGGGCCTATCGCATCTTTTTGTTAAACATGAAGAGTGTAATCCCACCGGCTGCTTTAAGGATAGGGAAAGTGCTGTTGTCATTTCCAAAGCCATGGAATTGGGGAAGAAAAAAGTAACCGTTTGTTCTTCCGGGAATGCTGCGGTATCAACGGCTGCGTATGCTCAAAAAGCAGGAATTAACTGTACGTGTTTCATTCCGGAAAAAACGTCGGAAGGAAAAAAACAATTGATTGCTCTGTATGGGGCAACCATTGTTGAGATCCCCGGATTTTATGAGGATGTCTATAAATATCTCGTTGACACACATCCGGATGGTTGGAATGTGACAAGTGGACAGAATATGTACAGAACAGAGGGAAATAAAACTATCGCGTATGAACTATGGGAACAGCTTCATGGTGTTCCGGATGTCATCGTCGTTCCATGCGGAAATGGTGGCTGTTTGGCGGGAATTTGGAAAGGATTTACCGAATTGCAGCAACTTGGGAAAATCAAAACATTGCCGCAGATGGTTGCCGTGCAGGTACACGGTGCTGCGCCACTTGCAGCGAGTTTAGAGCAGGGGAAGGCATTTGCGGTACTTGGCGACATTAACGATTCCATCGCCGAAGGGATCGTTGCACAGGAAAGTTATTGTTCCCCGAAGGCAATTGCTGCGCTCCAAACATCGGGAGGCTATGTTGTGGAAGTGACGGATGATGAAATAAAAGCAGCTTTAAAATCGGCGATTCAAACTGAGTCGTTTGTGCCGGAACCGACATCCGCCGCAGTGTTTGCTGCATTGCCAAAACTTTCGTGTTCCAAAGATGCGACGGTAGTTGCTATAAATACCGGATCCGGAATGAAAGTATTGACGGAAATACTTACGCTGACCGGTGAACCAAAACAAGAGATGGTCCATCACGGGGATATATTCCAGCACGTTGGGGAAGATGGGGGTGCTCTATGAACCCGGAATTTCTGGTGCAACAGGGAACAGTAGAAAAAATGACGGACCCCAGCGACCTGATGCAAGTCAAGCAGCTTGACGATTTGGCGTTTGGTGTCGGTCCGGGAATTGTCGGTATCAGTATGGAAGAGTTGGAGCATATCAGCCAGCACGGTGCGGTGTTTGCCTATACGTCACCGATGGGTATGCTTGCAGAAACGCAGGTCATTACCGAGCCAATTCCGGAACATCCTTGTCTTGAAAAAAATGAAGCATATTGCTACGGTACCGCAGTTCGCCCGGATATGCAGGATATGGGTTTAGGACAGCTCATGTACGCTCTCCAGGAACAGTGGGCAAAAGATCATAACAAAGAGCAATTGACATTGACGGTCCGTGTTGAAAATGCAGCAAGCCTCCGCGCACGGTTGAAATTCGGATTCGTGATTACCGGCTACGATCCGACGTGTTACGGACCGTTTGAGGAAGGAGGAGCGAGGCTTTGGATGACGAAATATATTGCCCATCCCGGTGTGTTTGAACCGGAGAAGCTTGCTGCATCGATGCTAGCTCACACGTTGTCTCAAGATGTCATGGTGATTCCCGTACAGTTTGGCCTGGGGAACGATTTGGCAGCACATGCGGCGATCCAATCGTTGATTTCCGATGGGTATATCGGTGTTGGGTTATTAAAACCGTCGGAACTATCCTGTCCCAACAAGAACGGTGCGCTCATTTTCCAAAAAAACATATGAAAACTCTCCTGCAACAATCCATAGCGTTTGATCAGCACTTATTGGCGGTTCCGCTTGTTGAATCCAAAGAGGAGCTTCTATCGTTGGAAAGCTTGGCAATATACTATCCTGGCGTATCTTTGCACTACAATAAATCAGTGTTGCCGTTTCTTCGCCTGTCCGTTGCGCATGCGTTGTTTACGGCAGCACAACGGCTTTCTGCCTTGGGATATGCCGTGCATTTGTATGATTGCTACAGATCACTCAAAACCCAGCAGCAAAAATTTATCCAACGCGCCCAGGAAATGAAGAAAAAACATCCCGGTGTGTCCTGTGAGTCATTATTCCAATTGGCCAATACCTATACAGCCGGTATTCCCATTCTTGCGGCACACACATCGGGTGCAGCTGTTGATGTTGGGTTGTTGGATACGGATGGGCATGCTGTTGATATGGGAACGGTTTATGGAGATGCGACAAAGGAGAGTATGACCACCTGTTTGACGATAACAAAAAAGGCGCAATACCATCGCAAAATTCTTTGTGAAGCGATGCAACGGGTTGGATTGATCAATTATCCCTTTGAATGGTGGCATTTTTCGATGGGTGATGTGGGTGCAGCATATAGTATGGGTCAGCCATATGCACGGTATGGTCCGGTGGATTACCATAAGCACGGTAGCGTATTCGTTTCGAATAAACAGGTGAGAACATGGTTTTCTTTTCAATTAAAGAAGACTTTGATATGATGCATATATCCATGAAGCAACAATTGACGGATTTTTTTACTGTGCTTCTTGCCCAACTCGGGGTGACTGATGTCGTACCTCAGGTTTTCCGTTCGGAAAACGCTTCTCATGGGGACTACACCACCAATGTCGCGATGGTCGTTGCACGGCAAAAACATGATAATCCTATAACTATTGCAAATAAGTTAAAGAAGTTGTTGGAAACGCAATTAGCCTCAATACGCGGTTTAGATGGGGATCCAACTATACATCAAGAAGATCAAACTCTATCAGTTACAAGGGATAAAAAATTGGGTAAAGATATATTACAGGATATAGAGAAAATAGAAGTTGTCCCTCCAGGCTTCATAAATATCTTTGTTAGTGAGGCTAAACTTAGCACTCAAATGAAGAATCTGCTAAATTTAGAAAAAAGCGCCAGAATACGCCAAAAATCGAAAGGTCGGAAGATTATGGTGGAATATGCGCACCCGAATACGCATAAAGCGTTCCATATAGGGCATTTGCGCAATATTACGACAGGTGAGTGTATGGTACGGCTGTTAAAGGCTGTGGGAAACACCGTTATTCGGGCGAATTATCAGGGCGATATAGGACTACATATCGCCAAATGCCTTTACGGTATCCTACATACGCCCAACGGTGCAGCGCAGGTCGATTCCGTCACCAACGTCAACGGGAAGGTTGATTTCCTTGCCAATACGTATGTGAAAGGGTCTGCGGCGTACGAGAAGGATACGGAAGCAAAATTGGAAATAGAGCGTATTAACAAGCAAATATACGCAAAAGACCCATCCATATACGCCTTATACCAAAAGACACGGCAATGGAGTCTTGATTATTTTGAAACCATCTATAAACGGGTGGGCACGCATTTTGACCGCTACTATTTCGAGTCTGAAACCTATGAGAATGGAAAAGCATTAGTTTTGGAGGGGGAGAAACGCGGGATTTTTGTGAATGACAAAGGGACAGTCATTTTTCCCGGCGAGAAATACGGTCTGCATAACCGTGTCTTTATTACGGGTGAAGGAAATCCGACATATGAAGCAAAGGATATGGGGCTTGCGCAACTGCAGTTTGCAGAAAAGCACCCGGATCTCATCATCCATTGTGTCGGCAGCGAACAAACAGGATACTTCCAGGTCATTATAGAGGCTCTCGCACACCTAATGCCTGAGACCAAAGGAAAAGAATATCATTTGGTCTATGGATGGGTGCGGCTTAAGGAAGGAAAGATGTCCAGCCGTACGGGTCAGGTTATTTTAGGAGAGTGGCTTCTTGACAATGTAAAACAGGAAATTAAGAACATACTATTACATAATGATACAAAGTATTCAGAAAGAGAACAAAATGATATAGCAGAGGCGTGTGCGATTGCTGCAGTGAAGTATAGTTTCCTGAAAGTCGGTACGACGCAGGATATCGCCTTTGACATCAAGGAATCCATTAACATTAATGGGGATTCAGGACCATATCTTTTATATTCCTACGCCAGGTGTCGCTCCGTACTTCGAAAAGCGGAAGGTGGTCGGATGGGAGCGGAAGAGCGAAAGGATCTGGAGGCGGCGGGAATAGGCATACAGGAATCGTTGTTACAAAAGCACTACACGTTGCAGTCGGAGGAACGTGCTGTGTTGCGGCACCTTCTGTATTTTTCTGAGATTGTGGAAGAGGCAGCAGAGCATTTTGCGCCAAATATGGTGTGTACGTATTTGTTTGCGCTTTCTCAAGTGTTCAACCAATTCTACGCGACATGTCCGATTCTTGAAGTGGACGATCAGAAGCGCGCATTTCGTTTATTGATGGTCGAGGCAACAGCAGAAACACTTGCTCAGGGGCTCCATATATTGGGAATTCCTACGATTGAAAGGATGTAACCTATGGCAGGGAAAACGACGGAAATATTATCTGCTGAAGCAACGATTCATTTAACAGTACTTCTTGACGATCAAATGCGTCAGGCATTTCCACAGGTAGATGGGGTGAATGCAACATACAAAAAATATGTCAGCGGGCATGAAGATGCGCCGCCATTCGTGTCGTTTATGGATCGGTTGTCCCCTGAACTTCGCGCGCCGGTCATTGACCGAGCGCTGGAGGCTGCTTCCGATCCGGAGCATCCGGCATTTTGTGAACATGGGTCTGCACACACGACGTTTTATGAGGCAATAGAGAAATTACGGTATTTTGTATCAGAGCTGCAAGGAGAACATCGGTGGGGAACGTTGGATGTCTCAGATTTGTTGAATATTCCGACAACCGGAAGTGATATTGGACGAACCAAACAACGATTTTTAGTAGAAACGCCGATGTTTTTCCCGTATATCAGTGCGCCCCAAACCGTTTCTTGATGCATCGGAAATTGGGCATTCTACCAGCGCAATCGGTACATTATACAAACAATTGCGGCGTGCTGGAGCGGTCAGTGTTGACCATATGGCATCGGCAATTCTTACGGCGAATTTTCTGAAATTAGCACCGGAGGAAAGTCTGACGATTTTTGGCAACAAAGAATATCGTGAACGGCTTCTTGGTGCGAAATTTCCCAAAGCAGGATTGGTTTCGGCAAATAATCCCGATCACGTTCGCATGATGCATGCACTCTACAACACGCTTACCGTACCAACGACTGGTGGGAGAGTGCTTAACTATGATCCGGAAGCCTACAAACGTGCAGTTGGTATTTTGGAGGTGAATAACCTTGTGAAACCGGGTGCCATTCATCGGGAACCGTTGCGGATGGTACAGACAAAAGATGCGGCGTTTGCCCGCGCGGTGTTTGCAAGTGCGGAAGAAAAAGCACATCGGCTCGCACCGAAGGAACTGTTGGATCCCGTTCGTACGAAATATATAGAAATGCATTATGGCAAACACGTCACTTCTGAGTTAATAACGGCGTATGTGTTGATTCCACGCTACATGTAACTATTTGCTATACTTATTTTATGGAAAAAGGTCCAGTATTCTTTGGAACTTCAGAAGTATCAAAACAGCCAGCGTTTCTTCGTCGGACGTATTCTTCCTTTATTGACAAGGAAGGTGTCATCCGTACCCAACGGACCGTCGGGAAACCCGCTATCCGCTTTGAAGATCACGAAATGCCTCCTGAAGGTGTATTGGAACGGCTGGACTATGCAGTCATACAGGAACAAAGTGATGATCCAAAACCGGTTGAAGTGGCGCTCATTGGTGGGCTGCACGCAGATGAGGAACGAGCACCGATGGTTGCTGCAGAACTGTTTGCAGACAAACAATTTCCCCGCGTGGAAGCGTGGAATACGCACGTGTTAGCAGGTATGTTGGGGCGAAGAGGATGGGTTCGTCCTCTCACGCTTGCAGAAATTGCCAATGGCAGCGTTCCGGAGCGAAACCGCATTCAGATGGAAAATACGAAACAGGTTGTGGACGGTGGCGCGCCGGGAGTCGCAGTTGATTTAAACCGGCAGTTTCCCATACCGGAAACCGCAAAATCATGGGAAGACGTTTGGAAAGCCGTGCCATATCCTGAAGCACGATTACTTTTACAGATGTCCAGGGACAATCCGAACGTAAAGTATTTATTTTCCTTTCATGAGGATCCGGAATTTGGCTATGGCGAGACACCAAAACCCGGCACAGAGCAGCTGACGCGGGATGGAATCTATTTTTACGATATGTGTCCGGATGCACGTACGGATCCGGACAAACCCCTTGTTATGAAGCTTAAAGACAGGTTGGCAGCCGCTTTGACTCAAGCGGGCTTTTCGATGTTTCACGGCGTTGATGATCCGGACGATCCGGATTTGGGGTACGCAGCAGATCATGGGTACATCTATCAGCCGAACGTAAATGAAGAGGGAAAACGGCATCTGGACAAGACATTTGAATCGGGTATGGTGGAACTCGGACGATTGGGAATCAATGCCGTGCAACGGGCAATGAGTTTTGAAGTACCCGCCGGGCTGTCACCGGAACGAAAACACATGATTATGGATATTATCACCAATACGTTTGTTTTACCGTTTCTTGAGGCAAAAGGGATTAAGACACGAACGGGCGTTATTCGTACTCCGCTTCGTGGAAGACGTGTTGTGTAAACCCATTGTCTTCCCGATTTCTTGACTTGCTTTTCTTCATTTTTAGCCTATAATTCCACTATACTTCCAAAGTTAAAGCAGCAATACGCGCTGTTTTGTCTACGTTGGATGTTTTGCTCTTTACCATATCGTGCAGATATATTTGATTGTTTTGAAGGAGAAGCGATGGACAAATCTCGGAAACAGTTCCATGTATTGGAAGCGGTGCGGCTGAGAGAGGCTGTTGATGAGTATCCAAAAGGGTGCATTGTCAACATAATTAATCTGTCTTGTTCTGGAAAATCAGCGGACATCGCAGAGTATCGGGAAGAAACCCTTGGTCCTATTGTTACCGTATCGTTAGCATGTTTGGAACACATTCAACCATAAAGAAGGAGAGAGAAATGAGTACGGGAATTGAATCGGAAATGAGTGTTGAAGGCATTTTGTCGAGGTTTGAACATTTGGAAATGCAGCCAGGAATTGTTTACGAAAAAGAATTAAGCTTGATCACTATTCTTTTGTGGGGAATTCAAGCCTGGGTTACGCTGGAGGGCGATCGGATGGAAATGGAACGGAAAACAGGAAACATTCCAACCGGTTGTGCAACGCGCGACACCATGGATCGGTATGCCGATGCTATCCACATGATTGTGCATGCAAACACTGCGCGTCTCGTGAAATGCGCCAACAAAGATATGCCCTTGTGGGAAGCACTGGTTCATCTCGACGAAGAGTGTCACAAGACGATAGCAAAAATCAATGATGAACGACAAAGTTTTTTCCAACCGATGCATTGAAAGGAGCTAGCAAATGACTGATACGCCACGTACCATAGAGCATATGTTGGAATCGTTTACCCAACCAGGAACGGATATTGATCGAGAACTCATACTCGTTCTTGTCATGGGTATCAGACTCTGGACATCCAACGAAGGAAATCGAATACTTGTTGAACGAAAACAAGGACGGATTCCAAAGGGGCTTACGGTGTTAGCGAAGATGCATACGTATTATTCTGTGCTCCGTGCGTTAGCTTTGTACATTGAGGCTACGTATGGGCAGAAGAATGATTCCAGTGAGTGGGATGATCCATTCTGGTGGGATCTTTTTCAGCAATGTAACGCCACTGCCTATGTCATTGATGAAACAAAACACCGATTTCACCAGCCAATTCAATAGGTATTCCAAAAAGGAGGAACCAATGTTTCCCAGAAAAATAGATCGTACCGCGCCTTCTTTGCAACATGCAGCGAAATCCACAAGCCCTTTGTATACGCCGATTTTTTCGGTTATTACCGAGAAAAAGGACATACTTGAGGCGCTCAGGAGCATTGCTGCAAGAGCAAAAGAGCCTGTGTGGATGTGCCTGGATCGCGAGGTGAAGCTTGCCATCGTACAGGATGTTGAAAGCCTCCTGACCTCGCCCGATACCGAGATTGTTGATTTAGCAACAACTGTTCTTGCTGATCTCGCGTATCGAATCAATCAAACGTAATGCACGATGTGCACCACACACCATCCCAATTCAAGGGATTGTCTTTTATTGGCGAGTAATCGTCATATTTTGATAATTCTGGGGGTGGTGTTTTTTTTGGTTTGCATCTTCGGAGTAAAGCTCTGGAAAGCTCGTGGATTCGGCATTTTTTGACAAAACAGTGCCGTGGCATATAATCCGGGATAGTATATTTGTTCCTGCTGGCAAGTGCGCCAGTTTTTTGTGGGCAAGTTTACACTATTGTTCTTTACCATATCGTGTGAAAAGAAAGGAGTAAGGGAGCGTACGTACGAGTAGAGTGGGTTGTATATTCAAATCACGAGAGGAGACCGAGGATATATGGCACCAAAACAACCAAAGCAGGTGGCACAAACATTGCAGTCAGCCATTCGACAGTTAAAACCGGAATATGAAAACACCGATGAGATTCTTCTGTATATTCTTGGCCTTACACGTCCGGAGTGTACTGAGAAACACGACTGTTTTGAATGGGAGCAGGCAATTGAACCGATCAAGAAAGTTTTTGAGCACGATTCGCGATTTACTGAACGAACGCATGCACGAGAACTGCTTGAACATATTCGGGATCATTGTCCTGACGACAAAAAGCATTTGATCAAACACATATTGAAATAAGGAGGCTGCATGTGTATCCGAACGAAAGATGAATGGGGGAATATAGAAAAGCAGTTGCGTTCTTCCAGAACACCGGTTTTTGTACGGACAATCCTCGTTTTGGGAATCCGCGAGTTTGTCCGAAACAAAGCAAAGACTCTTGATGCACTTCCATCCCATGATCCAAACAGGGAGAAGGAACGTGCGCTTTTCGGAGACGAGTGCCGCAACCTGTATGTGCTCATTGTGAGCGTAGCAGCACAGGTAAAACGGCGGTATACGACCTTCAAAAGCCCAGTCAACCAGGGAGAAGCATGGACGGACCAGCGGTATCAAGTGTTGTTTCAGGAATGTGACGAGACAAGGTACTTGCTGGAAAGCAACGCGAGAAATTTCTAAGAGTGTTGAAAAAGAGGAGGAAGCGATGGGAATAGTTATGGGAGACGGTGACGGCTATAAACTCAGGGTGACGAAAGAACAGAAATTACTTACCAAAGAAGGCACAAAGGTTCTTCTGAGTCCCCAAGATCAGGCAGCGATTGTGGATGCAGTACATATTGCAGCACGTAGTAACAACCTTGCATTCATGCGGCTTGTGTTTATGGGGTTGGAGACTACTCTCGATGCGTATCGTTATGGTGACGCAAGCGAGTTGCTTGATCTCAAAGTGGCGTTGGAATACATGATTGAGCGCATGGGCCGACTCACCGTGGCAACCAATCCACTTGTGACCCATTGTTCTATTCTTGTTTCCAGGATTGTCATTCTTTTGGAAACGCGTGCATTATGGGGGGAGTAAACACATACATTTGTTACTTTTCGGTTGTCGTGCAAAGAGAAAGAGAGGAATAAATGACAAAGTTTACGGATGTTTTGATAGAGCGGGGTGTACGAGAGCTTACCCATGGTCAAACGACGGAAGAAATCGAACATGGCATATGTCTGTTTCGATTCAATTTTCTCCCAGCGTTGAAAAAAAATCCCAATTTGCTTGTATTTTTGAATGACTGGCGGGACGCACTGTTTGAAGCGCTGAATCTTCCAGTTGCAAGTACGTTTCAAAAACGGCTGATTGTGTGTCTGCTGTTGACGGAATTTGAGCCGGATACCGTAGTGGAACCCGTGTCTCAATTTGTTTCCCATTGCAGCACCATCGATCGGTTGGAAATCAAGCGTATGCTTGGTGAACATTCCATTCTGGAACATCCAGATGTTTTGGGTATGTTTGATCCGATAAAGACCTGAATTTCTCAAGGAGGAAGATCATGGGACCCGAGTTAGATCGCATCAAGTTTAAAGTCTTTGGGAGGCAGTCAAGGACTCTCCAGTCGGAGTGTCTGACGGCCATCACGTGGTGCATGGATGTTTCCAGAAGCGATGTTGTGCGTCTTGTATTGTGGGGACTGAAAGCACGTTTGGAAACTGTTCAGTTTTCCATAACCAAGCTCAAAGCGATTTCCAAACAGCTGTATCTGCTTTCGGAAAACCTGCATAAGCATGCGATGCCGAAGGAGCTTATTGAGCTTTCAGGTTCGTTGGCACAGCAAGCGTTTCTCATTGCTACGGTTGGCTACGAAGAGCATCAAACGTTGCAGAAAGTACCCCGACATGACTGACTATCCCGGCACTGCAGTTGTGATTACCTCTGATGAGGATTTGCTGCACGCTACACAAAGCGCATGCGAGAGTACCGATGCACAGGTTGTTGAACCAATTTTGCAATCGATTGTTTCGTATGTGCAAGCAAATTCCGTCAAAAAAGCATCCACGCTTGAAGATGACGATCGGTTACGCGAGCGATTGCATCAGGCAAACGAGGCAACCATCATCCATGCGTTAACGAGAGCATTAAAACGCATCCGAGGATGACCACACGATGTGAAACACACACCATCCCAATTCAAGGGATTGTCTTTTTATCGACGAGCAATCGTCATAATTGATAGTTCTGGGGATGGTGTTTTTTTGGGTAATCGCATTCTTGACAACGCGCCTATATTTTGGTTAAATAGGAAAAAGCGCTCGAAAGCTTTTTTGAGCGTTTTTTGTTTTTTCTCAAGTAACGAATGTCGTAGCCGCCTTATCAGACATTCACCAAACGAAAAAACGAGCTGTATGAGTCCAGAATCACGAGAACCAACAGTATTTGCCATAGCAGGACAAACATCCACGGGAAAAACCCGTTTTGGCGAGGGGATTGTTGGCGAGCTTCGAGAACAGCATTTTGATGCCTGTGTGATCAGTGTCGGAGATATTTTCCGGTTGTTGACGATGCATACGGCCCTGCAGGATAACCAGGAAGCGATGTCCAATGCAGCTCAGGAGACACTGTATCATACACATATAGAAATGGATCAAAAAGGGAAGATTTTGCTTCATTATAACGGGGAATCCTTCAAACAAACCTATGAAAATGGGAATAGTGCTGCACCGTTGACAACCAATACGGCCGTGATGCATCATGTTGACCGGTTTATCGCAGATCGGCTTACCGCTGTGACCTCCGGCCACGATTTCATTGGTCTTGATGGGCGGGAACGGCGGGGGGCACATATCTTGTTTCGTACCTATGCAGACGAACCGACACGGGTAGCCATACGGCGTATAGAGCGGCCTGACGAGTGTGCGAGCATGACTGATGAAGCGGTATATGCCGATATTGCAAAACGGGACTCGTTTGAATGGTCGTTTGTCCAGGCATTATTGTCCGATGACGTGAATGTTGTGCATATTGACCGAACCAGCGCAACGCCGCTTGCAGACAGGCACCTGGTGGAGCGTGCCGTTGGGGTGTTGGTAGATTTTCGCGAAGGGCGTATGCCGGCCAATTTTGGCACAATCAACATCAAATTCTAATTTTGACTTTTTCCCATTTTCCCCTATAATTCCTCTGTCCACTTGAGAAACCCTCTGTATATGCGCAGATGTGATTTCTTGATGGATCGCTCTTTACCATATCGTGCGAATGCTCCTTGTATGGGGTGGTATGCAGTCGTCTGTAGCGAAAAAAGCTATAGTATCTGCATATCAATCATAGTTCAAGGAGAAGAGATGAATGCGGTGACAAGATTACAAGATGAGTTTTATGAATTATTGTGTGATCTAAGTAAGTCGGAAAGTGAAACATTTTCGTTGCTTCGTCGAGTCAAACGCATTTTAGAACAAGAACCTTCCTGGTTAACACCACGTTTGCGGAATAAGTGCAAAAAAGAGTTGTGGTGCATTATTAGTTATGCTCCAGGAGCGCATCGTCATGTTTCCAAAAGTCGGTTAGTAGCAGTTGAGACTCTTGGTATACTTGGCGGAATTGACGTGAGACAAATGTTGTTTGAACGACTCAAGAACGAAAATCATTTCGAAATGTCGGAAGCGCTTCAAAAAGCAATTGATACCATAACTCGGAGATTGGAGGAGAAAAATGGTACTGCCAAAAGTTCCACAAATAGTTGACCCCGGATTTCATCCGGATGGCTTAAACTCAAGCCAAAGTTCATTGGTAGGGTTCGCGAAATCGTTGGATCCACACATGGATCATGAGGAAATGCTTCGGATTTTTCAGCATATGGAAATTGCGTTGGATTCCTCTAACGAACCCGAATTAACCTGTGAAGAAGCATGTCTTGTGCGTGAACGCGTATACGCCGTGTTTCTTCACGTTATTGGACCAAGGTTGGAAGCGCCAGCACAACGCATCATGGAAGCATTGGTTGAACGCTATCCAGCGTGCTTTCCTGAATGATATGTTCGCACGATCGTAGCACACACCATCCCAATTTAAGGGATTGTCTTTTTTTGGCGAGTAATCGTCATAATGGATAATTCTGGGGATGGTGTTTTTTTTGTAGAAGAAGTTGCGTTCTTTGGAAAACTGGGTATACTAAAACCATATGGCTAAACGCGCAGCCATCCTCAAAAAGTCAGTACCACTTTCTCTCTATATCCTACTATTTCTTTCTATAACAATTTCTGTTGCCCTTGGGGTTTTGGAATGGAAACGGAATATCGTAACATATGTGGTTGATGGCGATACGCTGGTATTGCAGGATGGGCGATACGTGCGCCTTTTGGGAGTGGATGCACCAAAACACGGACGTTGTATGGCAGATCGTGCGAA
The DNA here is from genome assembly GCA_964448085.1 of uncultured Gammaproteobacteria bacterium. GTDB lineage: Bacteria > Patescibacteriota > Microgenomatia > UBA10105 > UBA927 > CAIJMI01. Next base: position 19,399 of record CAYUUX010000011.1, read on the forward strand.
GGCACGGCTGGAGTCTTTAACCGTTGGTCGTCATGTACGGCTTAAAGACGTGCAACAGGACGAATACGGAAGAAGCCTGGCAAATGTTATTGTGAATGAACCGTTTGGTATGTGGATGACATATCTCTATCACCGATTTATTCAAAGAGATGGATACAAAGGCTTCGCGATGATTAACCGTGTCATGGTTTCTGAGGGGATGGGGAGGTACCGCATGTTTAGCAATCAATACACGCGAGTGCTAACTGCTGCTGATGAGGTTGCTAGGACGGGTAATTTAGGAATATACTCACCGGTCTGCAGACAACTTCTGACGAGTGGCATATTCATACCATAAGCATGACTCCAGTTCTGCTTCTTATTAGCCTTGTTTTTTTCCTGTATCTTCCGTTTTTGGGAAATGCGTTTGTTTCCGATGATATTCCTGCAATTGTGGAAAGTATGAGGAAGCAGACATTGGCGCTCTGGGACCAACCTTCCCTCATCCACGCCAATTGGCTGATGCAGAAAGCAACGCATATGGTGTTTGGCGCCACTGCTTGGCCATATCGCCTGGAAAATATATTGCTCCATGTGGGATCCGTTGTGCTGTTCTGGGCAATTGTTAAAAGACTTGTTTCGGGCCGTGTAGCACTGGTTGCTGGCATGCTTTTTGATGTGCATCCCATATTTATTTAATCGGTCACTTGTATCTCTGGCGGGGTTTTTGCTTTGTCCGGTTTTTTCTTTTTGTTTTGGTTTTGGATATACGTGCGCGCACAAGAATCGCAAGCTAATCGACTCTATCTGTATGCGCTTTCTTTTGCCAGCTTTCTTGTTTCTGTGGTGACTTCAGAAAAGGCAATTTCTCTTGTTGGTGTTTATATTGCCTATGAGTGGTTTTTTGGAAAATGGAAACGAAATTGGAAACAATTGATACCTTACTGTATTGTAAGTATTATATTGATATTGTTTTATGGTATGCAGATAGGTAGCAGGGTAACGGAAAGCGCGCTTCTGAGTTATCAGGGTGAAGGGGGAATGTATAATCCTTTGATCCAGGTACCTGTTGCGATAAGCGAGTACTTGCGTCTTCTTGTCTGGCCCGTTGATCTGACGCTCTATCATTCGGAATTTTCGTTATCTTTGATGAATTTTGTCTTACGCGTTGTGGTGACGCTTGGCTACGTGATCATGCTTTTGTATACCGTTTTTAAACGGAAACGTATTGGGTTTTGGGTATGGTGGTTTCTCATTGCCCTTCTTCCCACGCTTACCCCCTTCAAGATCAACTGGATTGTAGCTGAGCGCTATGGATATCTTGCTTATGGAGGAATCCTTGTGGTTGTGGCTCTTGGTTTTGATGCACTTTTATCGAGAAAGAGGTTGTATGTTCCTGTCATAATTTTAGGTTTGATTGTTTTGGTTGCATTGTGTACTCAAACAGGTATCCGGAACGCCGAGTGGCGAAGTGAAGACACGCTGTGGATCGCAACCGCGCGTACATCACCATCCCATCAGGCAACCTGGAATAACTTGGGGGATGTGTATGCGCGGCAGAAGAACTACCTTACGGCTATTTCCATGTTCGAACGGGCGATTGCCATCAATCCACAGTATGCGGATGCCTATCACAATATGGCCGTTTCCTATACCCATCTGGGTAATTTCCCTGAGGCAATACGTGCGTATGAAAAAGCATTGTCGATCAACCCGCGTTTGTGGCAGGCGTACCAAAATCTTGCGGTTATAGCGATGCAGGAGAAACAATGGGACAAGGCTGTGGAGTATGTGAATCAGGCACGCAGTATTGCACCGGATGAACAGGCGCTTGTCAAACTTCAACTGCTGATTGATAGCAACAGGAAGCAATGAGTGTTATTGCTTTTGTGCAGCTTCCTCTTTCGGGCGCTCGTCAAAGTCCGACTGCCACATGGTTGCCCATGACGGAAGGTTGTTGCAATGCTCTTCGATTGCATCAGCCACTGTGCTGTCTCCGTCGTGGATTGTTGCGGTCATACCGCTGGGGAACGTAAAGGAGTTCCCAGTGCGTTCAACGGATAATTTCATAGAGTATTTGTAGCATCTGTCATGTCTTGGTGTCGATGCATCATAGATATGTAGTTTCTTGCTTTTCCACAAAAAACGCATTAGTATTACAGCCACGTTTTGCGAGTATGCCATATTGCGGCATGTTTTCGCGTAATGGACAGGTTTGCACGTTAACATATCATGTTGGTTTATCCCATGTTCAAAAAGGAGAAGAGGATGAAAACGATACGGGATTGGTTGTGGAACGATGAGCATGCGTTACTGTTGGCTGGCGGGTGTTTTTTCATGGCTGCGATGGGGTATACGTTTGGATTTCAGACAGGAGTATTTCAAGTGTACGTCAACGTGTTGTTGTTTATCGCAGCGTTGTTTCTTTTTGCACTTTCTTTTCGAAGCGTTGTCCCAGAAGCGCAGAAGAAACAGAAACCATTTTCGTGGAAGAAATGTGTGTTGGGTTGTAGTATCATCTGCGTTTCAACAGTGCTGGCGTTTGCGTTCCGTCAATCCGCAAACTGGGTAGTGCTTATGGTAGCCTGGTTTTTTTGTATGGTTGGAACAGGCATTGGCGCCATGATAACAGTAAGTGCATTGAGGGAAGCACATCTATTTCAAAGGAGGAGACGTGAATAGAAAAACAGTACGGGTTCTACGGATAGTGGGCACCAGTGTCTTTGTGCTCAGTGTTGTGGTGTGGGGCCTTGTCTGGACTCAAGGGAAAGAGATTGCATATCTCTTGGGATTGATGGGTGGATTGGGGCTCAGCCCGTGGCTTCTTACAGCAAAATAGGAGGGAGCAATGTTGGGAAAAAAAATTCACGTACGGTTTCGTTGGTCGTTGTTTGTTGTTGGTCTCGTACTGTTTGTTGGTGCGCTTGTGTTGATGATCCTGGCAGCGTCAACAACTGACAGACCGCCGTTTATCTCCGGACCCTGGGTATTGCTGTCAATTCCCTTGGTTATCGGATTGGCATGCATGGTGCTTTCCATCTATGAATACCTGGAACGGAGACATGAGGAAGGAGAACCATTCCATATACCGGTTACCATTGATTGGAAGAATTTTGCTATGGGATCCGTAGCAATAGCATTGGGGTGGTTGCTTTTAAGTGACTACTGCGTCCTTCATTGTTCGAATCCCGTCATTTCGCTTGTTTCGGATTTAACAGATTTGGGTTTGCGTATGCTGGTTTTGATCGGTGGAATGATATGGTTTGTGTATAGCTTTAAGAAGCGAGGGAAACGATGATACAAAAAGAATGGGTTCGTTGCATGGTGTTTTTTGGAGGTTTGTTGCTCGTTCTTGCAGGAACCGTGTTTACCATCCGTTTTTTTGCGCCGGGTGTTCCTGCGTTGACTCCAAATGTCCTCCTGCAACTTGGATGGCGTAGCGGCCTCATTGTCATTGGTGTCTGCCTGTTTCTCTGGGCAATGGATGTGTCTGTCAGAAAGCGAGGAGTGGAATGAATAATACGATCTATTGGGGATTGGGACTGACGGCAATTGGTGCGGTCGGTGTTTGGTGGTGTCGAACCATGATGCATTTCGCTGTTTCCAGTTGCCCGCGTTCGTGGTAGTCGTCATTGGGCTGGTTTTTTTGCTCAAATACTTCTACCAATTGTGGAAACATCAGAAGTGACCAACATGATAACTGTTTTACCCCCACCTAGGTGTTGTGACGACGTTGGCGTCATAATGTGTACTGGTGGGGGATTTTTTTGGTTCTTGCAAATATTGGCAGTCACGATATGATGATCATGGTTTTTCTGCCCCAAACAAAGGAGTTTTCTATGGCACCCGCACGATGTGAAGCGAACATGTTTAATGCAGTGGTGGGAAAGCATGAACAAAAGGTGATCGCAATAGTGCACACAGGTGAAGTTCGTTCGTTTGGCGACTTTGTTGTTCGGGGAACAGAAGATGGGTTTACATTGAGAAAAGGGGAAGAAGAGCGCATTGAACGCGTTTGCGCAACGGATACAGATGAATATGGCGTACCTGCAGATACGCGTAGGATCCCGACACCTCTTGGGTTAATTGACGTGATTGCCGTCAAAAAGTGATCGCGTCTTTTGTCTTCGGTTCTTGGTATAATCCAGGAAAGATAACTTCTATGAAGGATCAAGCACATATCCGCAATTTTGCCATTATTGCCCATATTGACCACGGCAAGTCGACCCTTGCCGATCGGTTATTGGAAATGACCAAAACGGTTGCCATGCGCGATATGCAGGAGCAACTTCTGGACAGTAATCCAATTGAACGGGAACGCGGTATTACCATCAAACTTGCACCCGTCCGCATGCACTATACACATGGGCACGAGGAATATATTCTCAATCTCATCGATACACCCGGACATGTGGATTTTGGTTATGAAGTGTCACGATCATTGGCAGCTTGTGAAGGCGCGTTGTTGGTTGTTGATGCAACGCAGGGCGTGCAGGCACAGACACTGGCAAATCTTCACCAAGCCCGCGTTAACCATCTAACCATTCTTCCCATCATCAACAAAATCGATATGCCCATGGCGCGGATTGGCGAGACGGAAGATGAGTTGGTGGATTTGGGATTTGCACGGGAAGATATCTTGCATATTTCTGCAAAAACCGGCACACATGTTGACCAGGTGCTGCAGGCAATTGTTAATCGAATACCAGCTCCTGTCGGAACAAAAGATGCGCCGACTCGCGCGCTCATTTTTTCCTCACAATACGATAGCCACAAAGGTGTTGTTGTATTTGTTCGATTAATTGATGGTTTGATACAGTACACACCAGAAACACATATTCGATTTTTGGCATCACAGTCTACGGTAACACCAATCGAAATTGGCGTGTTTCATCCAAAAATGCTTCCCACAAAAATACTGCATGCGGGAGAAGTTGGGTATATTGCAACGGGTCTCAAAGATGTGCGTTTGGCAAATGTGGGGGACACGATTACGGTTGTTTCTGGAGACGAGCACATACCAAATGTTGTAGCGCTTTCCGGATACAAAGAACCCAAACCCATGGTATTCGTCGGGTTATTTCCGATTGTCAGCAGCGAATTCCAACACGCCCGGGAAGCAATGGAAAAATTACGGCTTTCCGACAGCGCGTTTACATTCCGGCCGATTTCTTCTCTTGCCTTGGGAAATGGATTTCACTGCGGATTTTTAGGGCTTCTGCACGCAGAAATTGTCCAAGAGCGCATCCAACGGGAATTCGGATTGTCGCTTCTTGCCACAAGCCCGTCTGTTGAGTATCTTCTGACCTTAAAATCCGGCACTTCCTTGTCGCGCCTTGGGTTTACCGCATCGTCTGTGGTGGAAGAGAAGGATGGAAAGACTGTTGTATCGATACAATCCGCAACAGAGTATCCCGATCCGACCGTTATTGATGACGTCAAAGAACCGATTATGCAGGTAGCCGTCTATTGCCCGAAGCGGTTTGTCGGCGCTGTGATGCAGCTTGCCCAGGAAAAACGGGGTGTGTATGTGGATCTTGTGTACCACGGAGAGCAAGCCGAATTTACCTACCTCATCCCGCTTTCAGAGATGATTGTGGATTTTTTTGATCGGCTTAAAAGCGTAACGGAAGGGTATGCGTCGCTTGACTATGAATTCTATGAATACCAGAGAGTGGAAGTGTCCAAGGTGGATATTCTTGTGAATCGTGAGCGGGTGGACGCGCTCGCATTTTTGATTGTTCGCGACCAGGCGCGCCGCAGAGGAAAAGAGATTGTGGAACGTCTTATCGAAGTATTGCCACGGCAGCAATTTACGGTTCCCGTGCAGGCGGCAATTGGCGGGGAAATTATTGCCCGTGGAGACATCAAGTCGTTTCGAAAAGACGTTATACAGAAGCTTTACGGAGGAGACAGAACGCGGAAAGATAAGCTCTTGGAAGCACAGAAAAAAGGGAAAGCAAAAATGAAGATGATTGGCAAAGTGGAGATTCCGCAAACCGCGTTTTTTGACGTACTTCGCAAACGGTAAACTCTTTGGAAAACGTGCATCATTTTGATGCATTAACGTTTTTTTCTTTTCACACAATTTTTTCAAAACCATGGCTAGATTTTTACAGTTTTTGCGTGTTAAGAAATGGTGTTTTTCCTTGATATACCGGCCTAAATTCAAAGGGTATTTGTGATTATCTTATTGCCATGTTAACAAGGGCATCTATTGAGGAATATCATAGTTCAATACACAAAATTGGGTCATTTTGAGGCTAAATTCGGACTTGCATTCTGTGAAACTTCGTTATTATTATATATGAAGAGTTGGTAAAGTTTGGTAAAAGTTTTTGTAAAAATTAGTACAAATTTGTAAATTTTAGGAACGTCGGTATCGAAACAAGGGTTTGGGCGATACGGACCTGCCCTTTGCCTGTATGCCCAAAACCTATTCCGTAAAAGAAGCCGCAGCAATCCTCGGTTTTTCTACCAACACGATCTACACCTACCTCAACGACCGAAAGTTAAAAGGGATCCGTGTTGGTAAAGGGAAATTCCGTATTCCCCAAAGTGAGATTGATCGAATGACAGGAAGTACGCAACCAACATCGGTTATCGTTCCCCAGGTCGAAGCGACTGAGCAGCGTGTTTTTGAACCATTTGTTGTCAAGCGTCCTGTTGAAAACAATGTGCTTTCTTTATATGACTGGCTTATAGGGTTGGGGAGTATGATTTTGGGTGGTTCCATGTTTGTTTATACAGCCGCTCTCGATCACATGGTTCAGCCCCAGTTTGTCTTTTGGTATGGTATCGTTCGATTTCTGTTGATCTTGTTTGGTTTTGGGTATATTGTCTCCAAATTCTTAGTCAGAATTTCTCCTTTGTGGCCCGTGATTTACAAAGTAAGTCTTTTTGGCATCTATGGATGGTTTTTTGGTCTTTCCTTGGTGGCACAGGATACGAAAGGTGCCGTGATTGGACTTATTCCTGCGGTCATTATTTTGCTTGAGTTGTTTGTCACACAGTCCTTTTCGTCTCTGGTTACGTTCGCCATCTTGCTGATTGCGTTTGTGAATACTGCGCTTGTTGCTTTTTTCCCAATCCAATTAACGCAGCTTTTGTCTTCTTTTGGAATTGTTGGACCGTTGGGTCTATGGGGTAATATTGCGATTGTCCTTGTTCCATACATTGTCTATATCGGGATGGTCGTAACGTACAGAAGCGCTTCGCGCTTGTACTATGTGATCGTATTTTTTTGTTCGCTTGCTTGTATGTTCGGCGGATATTACACGGGCGTGAATCTCTTTTGGCGGCAGGGGTTGTCGTTTTTGTTTGTCGGTCTCGTGTTATTTGCCCACATCTGTTTTGAGACAGCCAGCATGCGTGCCGTCAAGAAGCCATGGCTCTCATTATTTACGTTTGGATCACTTGCCATTTTATTCCTCGGTGTTATCGCGTCGCTCAAAATTTTTGAACTGACGATGTATGAGTATGCGAACCGCGAGCTCCAGGTAAAGGTAGAAAACGGCAAACTCTATTTAGAAACCATTTTTCAATACGCACAACGGATGTTTCACATACATACCTCAGACGAGGTTGTCGTTCGTGCCATTGCCAGGAAAGATCGGGAGGTGTTAACGGAACAGGCAAAAATGCTTTTTGAACAATTTCCCCATGTCTACCGTGTGGTCATTCTGGACAAAGAAGGAACGGAAGTGGCCAATTACCC
>CAYUUX010000012.1:0-24963 GCA_964448085.1 uncultured Gammaproteobacteria bacterium
TGTTCCAAACTGATCATTCGGTTGTATCCCCTCTTACAAAATTTGCATCCGTGTGCTGTATGCTTTTTGGGTGATACGAATACAACCATGGGGTGCATAGCAGCAATGCAGCTCAACATCCCAATAGTTCATATCGAAGGGTGTTGGCGCTCCTATGATTGGCGGATGCCTGAAGAAAAGTATCGCACACTCATCGATCATGTTGCCGATATCATTTATACGTACGAACAGGAATATAAGGAGCAAGGAATTCAGGAAGGGCTCAATCCCCGATCCATTATCGTAACCAAAAATCCTATCGTCGATATCCTGCAGGAGTTCTACTTTAAAAAAAGGAAATCATTTGAAAGACTTTCCACAAAAACGTTTTTTACCTCTCGCGGTCTCACCCAACATCGCTACATTCTCATGACATGTCACAGAAGAGAAAACGTCGAAAATAAAGAGGCGCTCCAAAACATTATGAAACTAGTTGAAAAGGCCAAGATCCCCGTCTACTTTCCGGCAAGTTATAGAACACAGAATATGTTACGCATGTTTCGAATACCTCTTCCAAAGAATTGTATCGTCACAAATCCGATTGGCTATCAAGACATGCTGCAATTGCTGACAAAAGCTCAGGCTGTTTTTACCGATTCCGGAACCGTTATCGAAGAAACATGTGTTTTAGGAATACCTGCAATTCAAATGCGCAAATCAACGGAACGTCCGCAAGTATATGACGTACAATCATGTGTGAAGTTTGACCCTGAACAACCCAAGAAATACCCATTCGGCAGAGTGCTTAAAAAACTCGCGTACATTCAACAGCACAGAACCTGGAAACAGCCGTTGGGCGACGGCTGTGCATCGAAACGAATCGCACAGGATCTCATAAAACGTGTCCGCACGAATGCATTTCGAACACATTCGCCAAAAGCCCTACATCTTTCTACAGAAAGGTCATACCGTGAAGATGGCATTCCGATCTAAACAGAAAAAAAACGATACCCGAAAAACTGCGGAAAGCATCGCAGTGTTAATACCCATGCACAATGAAGAACACGCAGCTACCCGATGTGTGCAATCGGTAATCAACGCGTTGAAATATATTCGCTATCAACATCTTCTTGTCGTGATAAACGACGGCAGCACCGACGCAACGGAAAAAATTCTTAACGCGCTTTGCAAAAAATACAGAAGGAAGCTCGCATTGCTTCACCACGCAACAAATCATGGCTATGGAGCCGCACTCAAATCCGGCATGGACTATGCCAGACACAAAGGATTTACGTATGCACTGTGTATGGATTCGGACGGAACCAATGATCCAAAATATATTTCCACATTTGCCGACAAGATACCTCAGGGATATGACTGCGTCAAAGCATCACGCTATATCCGAGGATCAAAAGTCATCGGCGTACCGCGCAACCGCATATGGGTATCCAAAGTCGGCAATGCCATAGCATCTGCGCTCTTCCATATGGGCATACGCGATTATACCAACGGTTTCAGAATGGTACGGCTAGCAAGTACGAAACATATCCCATATAGGGAACCTGGATTTGCAAGCATTCTGGAGGAGTTATATTTCTTTAAACGTTTCAAGGCACGCTGTATGGAAATCCCCACGACACTCACTGCGCGAACCAGCACAAAAACACATTTCCGATATACTGTACATACGTTGTACAGTTACCTAAAATACGCACTGTATGCGGTATTCACTTAAACATATTGTCTATCACCCGATACTGTCGCGGATCGTCTTCGATGCCATCGTTATTTTTGGAATATACACAATTGTTTCAGTCCTCTTGTCCAGTCTATCCACCCCTTCTTTCCCGTGGTATCTCCCACTCCTGATAACCGTATGCCAATTGTCTATGCAATATCTTTGGGGACTGTATTCGTTCCTTACTACGAGCAGCATTGTTTGGAAAATCGTTTTATTCTCACTTGCAACGCTCATCGGAGGAATACTCGCGGCACTTTGTACACCTTCCCTACCCGGGGTGGTGTTCGCCGCCTCCTTCTCGACACTATTCCTGATTCTTCCGAGGATACTTTTCCATATATATAAGCCGCAACCGAATATTCTTTTTTCAAAAATTACCTCCCCCAAAATAGTAAAAACATTTCCCGTGTTAGTGGTCGGAGGCGCCGGATATATCGGATACCATATTGTCCAACAACTGCTCAAAAAGGGATACCGCGTCAGGGTGTTTGATACATTCTATTACGACAAACACGTATTTGACGATATTCCAAAATCGATGCCGCTGGAAATAATACGGGGAGACATAACGGATATTTATCAATTGAATCTTGCGCTACAAAATATCCAAGCAGTCATTCACCTTGCTGGTTTGGTGGGTGATCCGTCATGCGCAATTGACGATAATCTCACGCGTCACATTAATGTGTCTTCAACGAGATTACTCAAGGAGGCAGTAAAAGCATTCGGCATACAACGGTTCATTTTTGCTTCCAGTTGTTCCGTGTACGGCATGACAAAACATATTGCCACGGAAGAATCCCGTGTGCATCCATTATCACTCTATGCGCAAACAAAACTGGATTCGGAGAAAGAACTCCTCCGCGACACCTTCGATAACTTTCATCCAACCATACTTCGATTTGCAACCGTATTTGGTCATTCACAACGGATGCGTTTTGATTTGATCATCAACCAATTGACGGCACAAGCATTTGAAAAAGGAAGCATGACATTGTATGGTGGTCAACAAATTCGTCCGTTTATACATGTTCGGGATGTTGCACGGGCTGTTCTTCTCACGCTCGAATCTCCACTTTCCACAGTGAGCAGACGCATATTTAATGTGGGAGATTCCCGAATGAATTATTCTATACAATCGCTTGCCGAACACATCGCAGCACTCGTTGAAAGTCGAAACCATACAAAACCGGTTCTCCACATTCTTGAACATATGAAGGACCACCGCAGCTATGCGGTATCATTTGACAGGATTCATCAAAACCTTGGATTTGTTGCCGCAACAACGTTGCAGCAGGGTGTAAAGGAAATTTACATGAATCTGAAAAAACACAGATATGTGCAACCGTTAACAAACAAAAAATATAGTAATGTTAAAATGACAGCAGCTATTCAAAAAAAATATTGTAATCCACAATATCAACAGACACACTATGCATCACTGAACGAAGGGTCCACGAACAGATGATATATAATATACTCATATGTTTGCCGCATTAAAACAACTCATCAGTCTTGGAATGCAATCGAAAAAAATCTGGCTGCTCCCAATACTCTTATTTTTTCTCATCATTACGCTTTTGGTCATCAGTGCACAGCTCAGTCCACTTCCTGTCTTTTTGTACCCGATCCTATGAAGATCGTACAAAAAATCAATGCCGTTTTTATCTCCCTTTTGTTGTCTCTTATATATATTTGTGTCATTGGCATATCAAAAATTCTGTATATTTTCATGACAAAAAAAATACCCAAGCAAAATACTTTCTGGCATTTACCAAACAAGCAAAAAACAAATAAAAACGAACTACGCTCAGCATATTAACTATGACAATTCTCGGAATATCTGCTTTTTATCACGATAGCGCTGCAGCAATAATTATCGACGGAAAAGTAATTGTCGCACTTGAAGAAGAACGTTTCAGCAGAGTAAAACATGACAATCAATTCCCTTTTACGGCAATCAACCGCGCGTTGCAGCTAGCAAATCTTTCAATGGATGCAATTGACGCAATCGCATATTACGAAAAACCACTCCGCAAGTTTGAACGGATTATTGAAACGTTCGTACAAACCTATCCGCATGCACTCAAGCCATTCATAAAAACAATTCCGGAATGGCTTGGAACAAAACTATCCGTTGAACATATTATCAGAAATAAATTACATTTTAATAAACAGATATTTTTTGTCCCACATCATCTTTCTCATGCCGCCGCGTCATTCTATACTTCACCTTTTCACCACGCTGCTATCCTCACGGTTGATGGTGTCGGTGAATATGAAACAACTGCGTTATGGCATGCAACAGACAAGCCAATACAACAGCTTAAATATATTAATTTTCCTGATTCCATCGGCCTTCTTTACTCCACCTTTACCGCTTTTTTGGGATTTAAAATAAACGAAGATGAATACAAAGTTATGGGTCTCGCAGCATACGGAAAACCATCATATGAAAACCGTATACGCCAACTCGTTGATGTGAAACCCGATGGGAGCTTTCGGCTGAATCAGCGATACTTTGGTTACCGAACTTCATTTTGTATGTGGAACAGACATTTTGAAACGTTATTTGGAAAACCAAGAAAATCCCACGAAATAGTGGAAAAACGACATAAGGACATCGCACATAGCCTACAAAAAGTCACCGAGGAAATTCTTTTTACAATGCTTCGGCATCTTCATGAAATCACGAAAGAAGGTAATCTTTGCATAGGCGGCGGTGTCGCTTTGAATGCGCTTGCCAACGGCAAAATATACACGAATACTCCATTCAAGCGGGTACATATCTTAGGAAGTTCCAGTGACAGTAGTACTTCTGTTGGAGCAGCGTTATATTGTTACTATAACGTACTCGGAAAAGGAACGCATACGGAACTCCCCACCTTATCGCTTGGAACTAATTATGACGATGAAAGTATCGAACGCATTCTAAAACTCTATCCAATAACATATGAAAAAATTACAGATGAGCAAAGAATGCTCAAAATAGTAACAAATGCATTAACACATAAAAAAATTGTCGGATGGTTCAAAGGTGCAATGGAATTTGGCCCACGGGCACTCGGTAACAGATCGATACTTTCCGCTACAAATCCCTACGGGATGAAAACAAGAGTGAATGTCATAAAACGGAGGGAACAATTCCGCCCTTTTGCCGGATCAGTACTTCAGAACTATGTCAGTGACTATTTTATAGTTCCGGAAAAGAAGCATAAATCGTCATATATGAATTTTTGTTTCCAAGTGAAAGAAAACAAACAAATGCAACTTGCCGCGATTGTTCATAAAGACAAAACATGTCGCATACAAACCGTATCTGAGGCAAACGGGACATATTACAGACTCTTGAAGATGTATTACAAAAAAACGGGAATACCGTGCATTTTAAACACAAGTTTTAATCTTAAAGGAGATCCTATTGTGGAAACACCCAGACAGGCATTAGAAACTTTCTTAAAAACATCTATGCACATGTTAATTATGAACGACTATATGATACAAAGACTCGTAAAGCCTTAATGAATAATATTTATATGAAAAACCACAGTAAATTTTTCGATATGCTAACCCGCAATGTTAGCCCAAAAGCAATTTTGAACAGAAAAACGTTAGAAATCGCGTGCGTGATATTTTGTTATTGCTTGTTTGGTTATATATTTTTCCATTTCATTTATTCTTATTCTATACGAGTCCCCTATGCGGACGAATGGGGGTTAACAGATGTGGTTACAGATAAAGTAAGACCGCAATATTTTTTTTGGCAGAATAACGAACATCGTGCAGGCACAACGTTCCTCATTATCCAACTGTTGGCTCATGCGACTCATTGGAATATGCTCTATGAAACTGTAACAACTGGCATACTTATCGCCATCGGTGCGATACTGGCACTATGGCTGAAGTGGCGATACACGAAGTCTATCACGTATCTTGATTGTATTATTCCAATACTCTTTTTTAACGTATACCAAAGCGAAAACATTTTATGGGGGATAAACCTGAATCACGTTCTTCCCGCCTTTTTCTTGTTCGTTGCATTATACTTATTTGAAAAACCTACCCGCACACTAAATAATCACGCATTACTGGGAGTCGCGCTGCTGAGCGCATATTCTTCATTTCAGGGATTGATAGTATGCCTTATCATAATGGGATTTTTCCTTCATCAATATATTTATTCAGACCGTCAAACGAGGAAAAAAACATATATTATCTATGCTCTTGGGATCCTTGCTATTATAGGTTCGTATTTTGTGGGATTTTATGATACTCAGCATTTGGGACCACAACAATTAACATTTTCTTTTGCGTTACAATTCTTATCCTCAGAAATAAATGCGGCGATTGGTATTCTTTGGAACAATCAATTTCTAGCTATATTACCACTGACTATCACCTTCCTCCTTATTGTGTGCATCGTCTACTGTACTCGCGAGAGAAAAAGAATTCGAGCATATAGCATGGTCGCGTTATTTTTTTATTCAATCACGTTTCTCTTTCTTATTTTATTTGGCCGTGGAGGACTCGGTTTAGGCGCTGCTTTAACTTCAAGATACAGCACCTATTTGATACCTTTGTTTTTCGGTGCCTATTTGGTTGGCGTCTTATATCTCAAGGGGTGGGTAAAATATGTTGCCCTAGGAGTATATTGTAGCTTTATTTTTCTTACGCTTCGCAATCAGGAACCGTATATTATCAATGCGGTTAATTGGTCATATAATACGGAAAAATGGAAAACTTGTTATCTGCGAATTGCAGATATTGATCGATGTAACACGATCTCAAATATACAAATCTACAACAATGATAATTCGGAAATTATTGACAGGGTCAACAAATTAAAAACCAATCACTTAAATTTCTTTTATCCTTAACTATCTACCCAGAAACAGCATCCACACCTCATGGTATCTGTTTATAAGTATCGTACAACGTCATACAGCACAATTCCTGTCGTAACCACTACGTTAAGGGATTTGTTGATCCCAAACATAGGAAGCTCAATAATCGCGTCTGCCTGAGCAAGCACCTCTTGAGAGACACCTGTTGTTTCATTTCCAACAACGAGAGCCAATGGAAACGTGTAATTAAAATTTTGAAACGGAACACTTCGCTTGTCCTGTTCAACGGCAATAACTGATATGTGTAGCTCTTTTAAAGTTTTAACAAGTGCTACCGTGTCCGATGCATACTCCCAATCAACCCATTGCCATGTATTTATGGAAGCCTTTTTGATACGTGTATTCGGGGGTGTTTCTGTTTGCCCACAAAGATACACCTTTTCGGCGGCAACTGCATCGGCGAGTCGAAAGATCGATCCGATATTATACGTATCCAACACATTGTCTAAAATAATGGTGATGGGATTTTTTTTTATCGATTTTGCAACGCTGGCATCCACTGACTGCGTGCGAAGTTGTTGTGCATTCAATTTCATGAAGTTCATTATACATCACCGCTTTTTTGAGGCGCGTTTCTTTGACAAAGCGGTCTTGTTCTTTTTATGCGTAAACCGGGATGTATACCACAAAATAGCAACGCGTCCGATTGCCCATCCGAGTACCCCTCCGATCAACACGTCTCCCGGATAATGGTGTCCAAGATATATACGGGAATAGCACACGAGTACAGCAAAGAGATAAAGATACGCTTTCCATCGCGGTTCCTTGTATGCCAACACTGTGGCAAGGGCAAACGCAAATGTCGCATGCGTCGAGGGAAACGAATATCCGCTTGGCAAACCGACAACGATAGCCGCATCAAGAACCGATGATGGACGTAATCGTGCAACTATATGCTTCACCACCACTTCTGAAAAGAAGTAACTAAACCCGCCGGCAATACCCAAAGGGAAAAGAAATCTATGGTTTTTTTCTTCCTGGCGCAGTACTAACCACATTCCTAACACGAACCAAATAAAACCTGCGTCACCCAACCCGGAAATAATGGAAAAAACACGATCCAAAAATGGCGTATGCGGCACACTATTGAGCCAATAAAATACCGTCGTATCAAACTGGGTAATTCCCTGCATACACTTCTCCCCTTACCGCTGCCCACCAGTTGGTGAAACGGTCGCTGACGAGCTCGCTGGTGGCACGGGCGATGGCGAAACAAAAATGATTTTTATCGAAGCTTCGGGTGGGACAGGCGAGATTGTCTTCCGTTCGTTAATAAATATCCCGATAACAATGACAACAAGCGCAACGATGCCAGCCAAAATTGTTATTGCTGCGATCGTTTTCGTTCGTTCTTCCATACTCTTATGATACTACCAAAAAATCCACAGTCCAATGCCTCTTTCCTGTTATTTTATGTCTTCCTTCTTCCAGGCGGCAAAAGTACACTTCGGATAATTACTGCATCCATAAAACATCTTGCCGCGACGTGTCTTTTTGATAACAATGTCTCCTCCGCACTGCGGGCACTTCATATCGATGGTTTCATTTTTCTGACGGGTGTATTTGCATGCGGGAAAGTTACTACAGGCAACAAATTTCCCGTATCTCCCGGTTCGTACCACCAACATATTTCCGCATTGTGGACACTTCTCATCCAATTCCTCTACAGGAGCCTTCACCTTCTCGGCAATATTCATCGTATTTTCGATATCTTTGGCAAATGGCTCATAAAACAAACGGATTACCGGCACCCATTCCTTTTCCCCGTTGGCAATCGCGTCCAAATTATCCTCCATTCCTGCGGTAAACGGCAAACTCATGATTTCCGGAAAATACTGCACAAGAAAATCTGTCACTTGCATCCCCAATTCCGTAGGCAGAAGTTTTTTTTCACTTTTTATGACGTACTGTCGATCGATAATCGTCGAAATGGTTGGCGCATAGGTTGACGGCCTACCGATATCTTTTTCCTCCAATGCTTTAATGAGACTT
This sequence comes from uncultured Gammaproteobacteria bacterium, assembly GCA_964448085.1. Lineage (GTDB taxonomy): Bacteria > Patescibacteriota > Microgenomatia > UBA10105 > UBA927 > CAIJMI01. The sequence continues at coordinate 8,617 of CAYUUX010000012.1, forward strand.
GCTTCCGTATACCGCGGTGGCGGTTGCGTTTCGTGGGACTCTGGCGTCGCTTCAACAAGCGCTACGGCGTCGCCCACTTTCAGTGTTGGCAATACCGTTTCGCCGTTTTCATATCCCATGATTTTCAAAAAGCCGTCGAATTTAATAATGCTTCCTTGTGCCTGGAATACGTAACGATTCTCACTGGTAACAGCGATGGTTGTGGAATCAAAGATTGCTTCCTGCATCTGTGTTGCTACCGCACGCTTCCAGATGAGTTCATACAGTCGGACATGATCATGATTGAATTCCGGATTATTTTTTAACACCTCGTCCTGAATTCCGACATCAGTTGGACGAATCGCTTCATGCGCTTCTTGGGCGACTTTCGATTTTGTTTTAAACACACGGGGTGACTTGGCAACATATGCGTCACCATACACGGATTGGATAAATACTTTCGCTTCCTGAACAAATTTGTCCGATAACGTCAGACTGTCCGTCCGGTGATACGTAATCATGCCCTCTTCATAGAGTTTTTGGGCAAGTTGCATGGTTTTCTTCGCGGAAAAATATAATTTCCGCCCTGCGTCCTGCTGCAATGTGCTGGTGGTATATGGCGGATTGGGAGACCGTTTTGTTTCTTTCCGATCCACCGCCGATACGGTAAACGGGCGCTTCAGATCATGGATGATATCTTCCGCACGCGCTTGGGAATCAATCGATGTCTTTGTCGTTGTATACGTTCCGTCAAAAAGATCCAAGGAAATCGCTTCCTCATATTTTGTTCCCTCGAAAGAAACCAGATTCGTTTCAAACGGTTTTCGTTGTCCGTTTTCTTGTGCTTCTACGAAGAGTCCTTTGATTGTCCAATACGGTATCTTAGAAAACGCAGCAATTTCCCGCTCCCGCTCAACGATCAGTCGGACCGCAACAGACTGCACACGCCCCGCAGACAACCAGCGTTTGGATAACTTCTTCCACAATACAGGCGATAATTTGTACCCGACGAGTCGATCAAGAACCCGTCTTGCCTGTTGTGCTGCAACGAGCTTCGTATCGATTGTTCCGGGATGTTCCAGTGCATGGGCTATTGCGGAATCGGTGATTTCATGAAACGTTATACGGGACAATGCCGTGCGTTTCGTATCACCCTTTAAAGCTTTTTTCTTTTTTCCCTTGCTGCTCGTTCCGTCGGTAATCAGTGTTGCAACGTGCCAAGCGATCGCTTCCCCTTCACGGTCAGGATCGGTTGCTAAAATAACGGCATCCGCCTTTTGTGCCGTATCCAGAAGTTCGGTAACATGTTTTTTCTTATCCCGCGGAATCACGTAACTCGGGGTAAACTCATGATCGATGTCAACACCAAGCGCCGCTTTTGGAAGATCCCGAATATGCCCCATGGTGGCCATGACGGTATACTTCCCCTTAAGGAATCGTGTGAGTGTCCGGGCCTTTGTTGGTGATTCGACAATGATCAGCTTCATAAAAGTATGTACAATTAATAATACGTCCAATTACTCCTGTTTGTATATATCATCTTCTGTACTAAAAGCGAGATGGTAACAGTTGCACCGTCGCGTTGTCAAATATACAACACCCGCAATCTATCGTTATGAGAGTCGTGCGTTTTTTTACAAAAAACGCAATCCCGCAAGAATATCCGCAGCGGATTCTGCCACCTGCGCTCCCGATTTCAACAACCGGGATGTGCCTTTGCTCATCGGACTTGTGATAGGACCGGGGACCGCAAAAACATCGCGGCCTTGCTCTGCAGCGTTTCGCGCCGTAATCAGGGAACCGCTTTCCTCTGCCCCTTCAATAACCACAACCGCCCGGGAAAGACCGCTTATAATTCTGTTGCGTACTGGAAATAACCGTTTGTGAGGACGCATACCTAAAGGCATTTCCGAAACAACGGCACCACATCCCCCATAGGCTAATTTCATATAAATGGGGGTATTTGCAAGGGGTGCTATGACATCAACGCCGCACCCCAACACGGCAATGGTTTTCCCGCCATGCTGTATTGCTGTTTCATGGGCAATCGCATCAATGCCGTAGGCCATACCAGATATAATCGGGCAGCCGGCGTCAACCAACCCCGAAACAATTGCTTGTGTCGCTTCTTTTCCATACGCGGTTGCCTTCCGCGTTCCCACAATTGCTATCGCCTTTTCCATAGCAATTGTTTCTCCTTGTTTTTTTCCTTTTACATACAAGACAAACGGCGCGTCGGGAATTTGGGCAAGCAGTTTCGGATAATGCGAATTATTCCGCGTTATCGCAACGACATGCGCATCGACCAACTGTTCCAGATATTCATTCAAGGAAAAGGATTTCTTGAACGCAGTAAACGCGCCGATAAGAGGGAACGGAAGATGAATGGTTTGCAACTCGTGCTCAGATGCGTTCCATGCCAATTTTGCGCTGCCAAAATAAGATATTAGTAGCTGAAATCGCACGGGCCCAATTCCTGGAAAAACGCTAAATCCAATCCAATACCGCTCTTCCTCCGACATACGTTCATCGTATCACACTGCCAAACTTTTGAGCCCAACGAATCCCTTCAGAAAACGCATGGTCCATATTTCCCGACTCGTATTTCCATAAACCAAACCGCCCCCCTGTAAAAATACCATGTGTTGCAAGAACAGGCAGAATTCGTGCCAGTATTGCATCGCGATCCCGTGTGGGAACAGGATATGCGTACAGTGTTTCGTGATACCAACGGCTGATAATCTTCGTATGTTTGGATATATATCCCAAGGTTTGAAACGATTGGATAACATTCGCAATCAATGCATCTTTTGAGCCGGGAGGAACATTCTGAAAAGAGATCTCACTCAAAAGAGACCATGTGCCAGGAGGCGCATACCCAGAGCCATAGTTTGAATACACGCTGAAACGAAATGGAAGCATGTTTCCCGAAGGGACGTACACCCAATGCACTCCCCGCAACGCAGGCGGTAGCTTCCCTTCCATTCCCAAACCAATTACTGCAATGCCCGTTTTTCGCAAACCTGACGTATCAGGAAGCGATACACCCACAAGTATGTTTGCCAATGAGGTCAATGGAATGGTTGAATACAACAGGTCGTAGGGCGTTTGTGATCCATCGGAAAAATAGACAATCTTTTTTTCCCCGTCAATGCGGATCGCAGTCCGATTGTAGGAAATATATTTTGAAAGCTTCTGTGCAAGGGCTTCCCATACGCGGCCAACACCCCCATGTTGCGGCACAAAAAATTTTGCGTTACTTCCCCACCTGCGTACAGTATTTTTGGCGGTCAAGGGAATTTTTGCATCTACCCACTGCCAATCAAGAGCGCGCAGCGGATACTGCCACATCTTTGTGTTGTACGGAACAAAGAAATGTTTCGCCATTCCTGCGCCAAAGGTATTGAGTATCCAATCGTAAAAGGAATGCACCTGTGTGTTTTTTTCGGGTGTTGGCAGTGATCTTTCGCATTCTTTTCGTATGGCACCGGGTAATTCCCGTAACGCATGCTGGAAAGGATAGGAAACCATACGGGAGTCGATCTGTACACCAGCATGACGTGAGAATGTATTGATAGCTCCATGGAGAATTTTTACAAATGTTTTGTGTGTCCCTTCGGCATCATAGTGAAACACGTGGCCGCCGATATCCCACGTAAATCCTTGAGCATCCCTAAATGAGAAGGACAATCCTCCAGGAACGGATAAGGATTCATAAACGTGGAAATGTGCATGGTGATTGTTCTTCAATCCCCATGCGGCCCCCAATCCGCTCACTCCGGCACCAAGGATAACAATGTGAGGCATATGCTGCTGTTTCATCGTTTAAACCAGGCTTCCAGAATATTTTTTGCAATCGGTGCAGCCTTATCGCTTCCTTCTCCTGCCTCTTCGACAAGAACTGTTACGGAAACTTCTGGTTCACCATGTATCACCCCTGTTTCGTCCCCAGTTGTATCGGGAAGCGGTGCAAATACCGTAAACCATGCATGTGTCCTGTTTTGGATATCACCATATTCCGCAGTACCGGTCTTGCATGCAACGGGTACCTCAAGACGGGCCGCACCCGATGCTTCTGGTTGCACCGAAAAATGAAATAACGGCCAACCGGTTCCCCCAACAGCACATGCTTCCCGCATGCCTTCCGTAATCTGATCGATGGTAAGCTTCCCGATATGAAGCGAACGACACTGCGCAGTCCTTCCTCGTTGCTTCTCTATTTTTTTAATCGTCGGAACACAAACGTTCCCACCGTTTGCAATCACGTTCGTCCACCCGTTTACCTGAAGCGGCGTGGTCAATAAATACCCCTGACCGATCGCTACATGATACGTATCCCCTAAGTACCATTCATTATTCCTCGCTTCCAAATCCTGTGGCGTTTGAAATACGGAATTCTTCCATTGCGGATCGGGCATCAGTCCGCTTGCTTCTCCGGACAACTCAATGCCAAGAGGCGATCCGATACCCACCAAACGCGCCCATGATGAAATCTTGGAAATGCCAAGCCACTCACCTATTTTGTAAAAAAAGATATCGTTGCTTCTTTGGATCGCCTTCACGAGATTCACCATACCGTCTGTTTTCCCATATTGTTTAAAATACCAGTTCGGGAAAGTAAACGGTCCGATGGTAATCACACCAACATCCTCAACCACCGTATCGTTTTTAATCACACCCTCCTGAAAACCCGCAAGAGCAGTCACGAGTTTAAATGTTGAACCGGGCGGATATACGCCGCCGATGGCCCGATTAAACATCGGTTTGTCTGAATCATTCATCAGGCGTTCAAACTCTTGTTGGGTCATTCCCAAGGAAAACTTTGATGGAGAAAATGAGGGACTGGAAAAAAGCGACAGAATTTCTCCCGTATCCGGTTTGGCAACAATCACTGCACCTTTTGCACTAACCGGATACGAGGCACGGACGATTTCCGAAAGAGATGCATCAATGGACAACGCAATATCCTCTCCCGGCATCGCCGGATCACGGCCTAATACCCGAAGTATGGCCCCGGTTGCGTCCACTTCGACAAGCTCCTTCCCGTCACGTCCGCGTAAACGATCTTCAAAGACCTCTTCCGCTCCAATCCGTCCGACACGATCTCCTCGTTTGTATCCGCGCAACGAAAAATAGTCTTTTTGCAGTTCTTCTTCGGATAATTCATTCACGTACCCAACAACATGTGCAGTTGCCTCAGGATACAGATACATGCGTTCGTAATCGACCTCAAGGAAATACCCGGGTGGCAAACCATCGTTGCGCAACCGTTCCCCTTCTTCCTGAGAGATTCTGGTAATGCACTCCTGCAATTGTTTGTCTCCCTCACAGGGTTTTAACAATCGGTATTCGGCAATGTTGGAAACCAGCGGTTTGCCGGTTCTGTCGTATAAAATTCCACGGGGTGCATGCAGCACCAACTCACGTGTCCTGTTGCCGTCAGCCAGTTTTCTGTATTGGTGACCCCGAACAACAGTAAGATCAAACAGTCGCCACAAAAGAATAAACATGAAAAGAAAAAAGACACAGGTAAAAAGCAAAAAACGTCCAAAGCCACTCCACCATGAGGGTTCTTTCGACCGAAAAAGCGGCTTTTCCGATCGTCCTCTGCTGATATTTTCAGAAAAGGCACTTCCGAATTTCATAAATTTCGTTCTTCGTTATGCAATCAACCCAAGACGAATACCAAAGTAAAACATTACCAACGCATACAAGGTCCCCGCAATTACCTGCCCGATCGTGTGGCGCTTCAAAACAACACGCGACCATGCAAGAAACGGCAAAATACCAAACGCCATATACCATATATCTCCATACCAATAACTCATGCAAGCTGACCATAGTGTCGCGACCATAAGGTGTCCGGACACTTTATATACAAGCGTGAGTAAAAACTGTCCGACAAAAACAACGGTAAGAAAAAGAAAAAAGCGTGTAATGGACGGATACCCAAGAAACGAAATGAGCGAAACACCCACAATAAGGAATCCGAGGAAAATGCCCAATGCACGAACGCGTTGTTTCCTGTTACTGATATCCCAATTGGAAATCGTTTTTTTTCGCAACGCCCGAAAAAGCAATACCAACGGCGGGAGGAAAACAACAAACACAAGAATCGCAATGGCCTGAAGCAACGCTAACCCCCGAATGCCAGTTCGCAGAAAAAGGACTGCACACAGAAAAAGAAGCAGGGTGATCGGTTCAAAAAGACGCGAAAGAATCGATGCTGGGACTCGTAGGTAATGCATATATTCTTATCCTCAACTCTTCCGTTGGGCAACCTTCACGCGCGCAAGAAGTCCGCTGTTATCCAACAACACCCCGCATCCGCGTACAACTGCGGTTTGTGGATCCTCCGTAATCCATACGGGCATTTTTGTCTCTGTTGCAATCAGTTTATCTATTCCTTTGATAAGCGATCCGCCGCCTGCAAGAACAATGCCGTGCTCCAGAATATCACCCACCAGCTCCGGCGGAGTCTCCTCCATAGTCTCTGCAACTGCTTCGACAATTTCCTGAATCACCGGCGCCAACGCCTCCCGCACTTCTGATTCGCTCATGCGCACGGATCTGGGCAATCCGGTTTCGATATCACGCCCGCGCACAACTGCCTGTCGGTCGCCTTTCCCTGTCGGATATGCGCTTCCTACGGCAATCTTGACCGCCTCCGCGGTTTGGTCTCCGATGAGCATACCGTATTTGACACGGACGAATGTCTGTATTGCTTCATCCATCTCATCGCCGGCAATCCGGATACTGCGGTTCACGACAATACCGCCAAGCGACAATACGGCAATCTCCGTTGTGCCACCGCCGATATCACAAATAAAACTCCCGCTGGATTCCTGTATGGGCAACTTTGCACCAATAGCAGCTGCCATTGGTTCTTCGATGAGGTACGCTTCCCGAGCGCCTGCCATAAGTGCAGCTTCCTGCACCGCACGCCGCTCCACTTCCGTTACCCCTGAAGGAATACCGATAACGACTTTTGGACGGGGAATGTTTGGAAACAAAGAATTCTTTCGTTGTGCATGAACAATCCCAATGTAATGTTTGAGCATTGCTGCGGTGGCATCAAAATCCGAAATTACGCCGTCTTTTAACGGACGAAGTGCCTCGATTGTCCCGGGAGTCTTTCCGAGCATGCGTTTTGCTTCTTTCCCGATTGCAACTACTGTCTTGGATTTTTTCTGGCGCGCGACCACCGACGGCTCACGGATGAGAATTCCTTTATCTTTGACAAAAACAAGGGTATTTGCTGTACCTAAATCAATACCCAGATCATGCGAAAGTAATCCGAAAAAAAAGTCAAACATGGCTATTAGCCATTCTATCATAAAACATGAAATACAAAAGAGAACGCGCTATACTATACCTCCCATGAAAGAAACTGAACACAAAAAAGGAAGAACTCCTGTGTACATCCCGTTTCAGGAAGATGCAGCATGGAGACAACATGCATCGCCGCAGCTAGACGATCTGGAAATGCAGGATCCGGATGAGCTGTTTTTGACTGAATTACCGCAGGTAACACAAGAGGAATGGGATGCGCCACAACGCATAATTCTTGGCTCTGTCGCGGGAATTATCCGCAATACAGAAGACGTTGTTTTAGAGGACACAGTCTACCGCAGACCCGTGCAGACAAAATTTGTTCTTCTGGATATTGAAGGACTTCTCCGCACAGATATTTATAATCCGAAAAAATATGGACCGTGGGATGATATACCCAAAACCGGTCTGACACCCACAGAGTTCATTGATTGGTTTCGCGCGCAGCAAGAACCAACACCAGCGCTCATTCAGGATTTTATCAATCAAAGAAAAAAACGTGGTGGCGCTTCAAAAACACAGTGGAAAACGAACTATCATCCCAAACACACCAAGCGATAAAAACTTAAAAACGTGAGATACACCCGGAAGCAACAACGTACCCGTTGGAAAAAACTTGAGAACGGACCCGGAAAATGCAAAACACATTATCTATCCGACGAATCGGACGATGCGCTTTTGCATGAGGGGTCAGTTGGGACTCGGGCCCGTTCTCTTGTTCTTTTACGCTTTCCCTACGATTCGAGGATCATCAGCTTTCAACCACTGCTGACTGCCATCTGAGAATTTCCAAAATTGATGGCCACCACGAGACTTCCGCAGGAGACGTTCCGGCTGAGGATCTACAGCTTCCTCATAGGAAACAAACGAACGTTTGGTTGTGCTAACACTTGATTTCGTTAGTTCTGGTATTTCTCCCGATCGCCAATACAAAAATGAAACGACCAACCCTGTAGCAGAAAGGACAACAAATAATTCTGCAAACAAGAAGAGAAACGATACAGCGCCTGCAATGGCGAAGTCACTCCATATGGGAGATTGCTTTTTCCCAAGAAGGTAGACAAACGCCGTTGCAAAATCTAACAGCATGACAACCGCCCAGGTGATATTCACTCCCCACTTCAGTTCCCGACTTAACTCCAAGGCTTTGAATATCCCTAAGAGTGTCAAAATTGGAATCAGGAACTCAAATCCCTGCACAAATATAGTCAATGCAATAGCGGCTTCCTGGGGCAATCGTGATCCGAGCTCGGCGAATGTTGTGCGATAGTTGATAACGCACAACCAAATGGTCGCCGCAGTGGTCACCATACAAACAATCATCATGAATGGTGCCATTTCTTTATTCTTTAAAAAACCGTACATCTTGTTCATGTGCTTCTCCTTTTTCAGGGTATCTCCAACTGACCTTTCCCGGCACACACACGAACACCCGTCGTGTACATACCGGGAAAAACCAGAAAGAGTTCCTTCAAAGAAGAACCATTCGTAAAAGAACGATATTTTCCCAACGTGTTAAGGAGCAATTATCATGTGTCGTTATCCTTCACGCGTGCCGTGAGGAAACAACAAAATCGGGTTTTCCCGACATGAAGGTCATATCCTATAACTTTTTAAAGCATACGTCAAATCGGACGTTTTTGTATGATATACTTACCCTATGACGAAGATTCCGGTAATCGCCGATCGAGTTATGCGCATATGTTTTGCCCTCCTTGCCGTTGTCGTACCCTTAGTGCTCACCCCATGGAACTATGAGCTTTTTGAGTATAACAAGATGATGGTTGTCTACGGTATTACTGCGGTGATCGCTCTTGCTTGGGTGAGTAAGATGATTGCACAGAAACGCATATTTATAGCGAAAACACCAATAGATATTCCTATAGGTTTACTGGCTGTTTCCCAGCTTGTCAGCACACTGTTTTCCATGGATCCCCATGTGTCTTGGTTTGGATACTATTCCCGTTTCAACGGCGGTATGCTCTCGATTGTAAGCTATATATTGCTTTTTTATGCATTCGTTTCTAACATCTCCAAAACGTTTCTTCCGACGCTTACCAAACTTCTTCTTGCAACCGGCTCTCTGGTTGCCGCATATGGTATTGCCGAACATTTCGGTATTGACAAGAACCTATGGATACAGGATGTCCAAAGCAGGGTGTTTTCAACACTTGGCCAACCAAATTGGCTTGCTGCATATATGGCAGCCATCATCCCAGTAGCGCTTGCGATTGCCTTTGCCAACAAAACAGCGTGGGCAAAAGCAGCACAACCTGCGGGAATTACAATACTGTTCTTTCTCACACTGCTTTTTACACGCTCCCGATCAGGACTGCTTGCATTCGTGATCGCGGATATCCTCTTTTGGGCATTACTACTTATTAAGACAAAAAATGCAGTGCTACTTCGCGCACCCTTCATTCTCATGCATGTCATCTTCTTCTTTATCGTATTTTTCACCGGTACGCACATAGACCGTATCGACAAATATGCATCGTTTACCGGACTGAAAGAAACACTTACACACATCAAACAGGACGCAACACAAAGCGCAGAAATAGCGCAGCCTGCCGGCCCGGTACTGGAAATCGGCGGTACAGAATCCGGAACCATCCGGACGTTCGTCTGGCAAGCAGCACTCAATGCATGGAAAAGCTCACCGAAAACAATGCTCATTGGCACGGGTACCGAAACATTCGCGTTTGCTTTCTATCAGTACAAACCCGTCGGCCATAACATGACGAGTGAATGGGATTTTCTCTACAACAAGGCACATAACGAATACCTCAACATCCTTGCCACAACAGGCCTCTTTGGCCTTGTATCGTATCTTCTGGTGATTGGATCAATCTCTCTCTGGTCCATCCGCACGATTCTCCACCCCGCCGAAATCATGCAGGGGAAAAAGAAAAAAGCACAAACCGCTGCGCAACCGCAACCTTTCATTATATATATAGGAATAGCATCCGGATGGATAACCATCCTCATCACCAACTTTTTCGGATTTTCCGTCGTTATCACGCAACTGCTCTTTGTTTTGCTTCCTGCTACCATGTATCTTTTGTCTCAAAACCAAATGGTGTATCGTGAAAAAACGCTGAAGATTGCCCAAAAAACACAACGCATCATGCTTATCATTTTCTTGGCAGGAACTGCCGGGGCACTTACGCTTCTTGGCATCATTTGGTTTGCAGACAAGACATTCACGTCCGGATATCGATTGTCTCGTGCCGGACAATATGCCGCAAGCTATACGCACCTTTCCCGTGCCATCACCATGAACCCACGGGAACCTCTCTACCACGACGAATATGCCAACAGTCTTGCATCCCTTGCGTTGGCTGCATATGAAAACGAAGATGCAACGCTAGCGGCAACGCTTGGCCATTTCGCAATACAGGAGAATGACCAGGCAATTGCCATTTCCCCCAACAACGTCAATTTTTGGAAAACAAAAACAAAAATTCTCTATGCGCTTTCTTCACTTGATGAAGCGTTTCTCCCCCTAGCTATGAATGCACTCAAACAGTCGCAGCTTCTCTCGCCAAACGATCCCAAAATCCCCTACAATCTGGCAATCTTAAGCGGGAAAACAGGAAGCATGAACGACTCCATCGACTATCTCAAACAGGCAATTGCCCTAAAACCAAATTATCGTGACGCGTATTATGCGCTCTTTGTCTTCTATAAAGAAAATAAACAACCCAAAGAAGCACACGATATCATTACCACTTACCTTACCACCGTTGACAGTCGCGATGAGGAATTCCTGCAACTGACTCAGTAAACCCATGAAACCGATCGTCAAAATACCACACCACGTGCTTTCAAATCCAGCAAAACAGGTAACGTCATTTGACAAAAAACTCCACACAATCATTGAAAGCATGAAACAAACACTGCTTCATGCAAAAAATCCAAAAGGCGTCGGGTTGGCGGCCCCGCAAGTCGGTCTCCCACTCCAGATATTCCTCACCAAGCCATCCGATTCCGATGCTATCCGCGTATTTATTAACCCAAAAATTACGCAGCAAGAACCATACGATGAAACGACAACCAAAACGTCCGGACACCTGGAAGGATGCCTTTCCATTCCAGAAGTGTGGGGAGAAGTGAAACGCTCACCGAAACTCACCATTACCTATCAGGATGAAACAGGAGAACGCCATGAAGAAACCGTTACCGGATTTCTTGCAACGATCATTCAACACGAAACGGATCATATAAACGGCGTATTGTTTACACAGCGCGTACTGGAACAAAAAAACAAGCTGTATCAAAATGCTCACGATGAGAAAGGCAAAGAGATTTTGGAAGAAATCGTGATATGAACATCATATTTTTCGGCTCAACAAGCGATTCCGTTCTCGTTGCCCAACACCTCCATAGGGCACACCCAATCAGCGCCGTTGTTACGCAACCTGCGCGACCGGTAGGAAGAGAAAAAACGATCACAACAACGTCTTTGGAAACATGGGCAAGAGAACAACACATTCCCTGTCTCACCTTCAACAGGGAGGATGCACGCCCATCGCGATTTGCCCAAGAATCTGATGTCGTAAATGCCCTGGAAACATTCAAGCCACACATCCTCATCACTGCATGTTTCGGACAAAAAATCCCGACGGCACTGCTTGAACGCTCCCAACACGGCGGGTTAAACATTCACCCGTCACTGCTTCCTAGATGGCGGGGCGCAGATCCGGTTCCCTGGACGATCATTGCAGGAGATGCACAAACCGGCGTGACCATCTCAACAATCACCGATGTCTTTGATAGTGGAGCAATTGTCGCGCAAAAAAAATTCCCGGTTACCTCCAAGGAGATGCCTGATACCCTGCGGAGCATGCTGTTTACCAAAGGAGCAGAGCTTCTCGTTGAAATACTTGAACTGTACATGCAAGGATCTCTCTCCCCCGTCTTGCAACAGGAATCATCCGCAACGGTTGCAAGAAAAGTTACGCGGGAAGATGGATATGTTCCATGGAACCTTGTAGTATCGGCAATCGAAGGAACGGATATACCAAGAGAACGCCGCACGGGACTTATGCAAAGCATCCAAGAACCGCTTCCACAGGCAATGATGCGACTGTACCGTGCACTACATCCATGGCCGGGCATATGGACGACCATCCAACGAACGGGTGTGGAAAAACGGGTAAAACTTGTGTCTCTCCACCAAGCCGATGGCAAGGTATCCATCGACACGGTGCAACTGGAAGGGAAAACTCCGGTTAACTGGAAAACGTTTTATGAAGCGTATCTCGTGTAACGCTGCTACTCCATTGGTTTCGCTTCGCAAAAAAACGCAAGACATCCATTGATATCACGTTTGAAGGTCCAACCGCCAGCACAGTCTTCTGCCCGAGGAGCAGTCAATTCCGGACAGGTAAGCCCTGCTTTGCTTCGAAGGTCAAAACTGACTTTGTTCATCTGCGTCAATACAACAACAAGAAGAATAAATGCGAGCGTCAAAAATAAAATAAAATTCCACGCCGAAAAATCAAACAATTTTCGTGGTTTTGCATGTTGTACGCTCCGGCGGGATATTTTTTTCATAAAGTATGCTCCTTCATTCCAGCGTACGGATTTTCCCAAATCCTGTCAAGAGGAAAATGAAGATGAATCTACTGGGAAATTATCAACACCACAGAAGGGAAAACAGTTACGAAGCTTTTGCCACAATAGCTTTCTTTGCGTCAAAGCGTGCGCGTTTGATGCATTTTGCGCATGCTCGAACCCGCACCATCACGCCATTGATCGGGATCGTCACCACATGCAGGTTGGGTGCAAAGGAACGAAGTGTTGTTTGCGCACGCTTCTTCCACTGTCCTCCAGCAACACCCGTGTGATGGGTATGCTGCCGTCCAGCATGTGTCTTTTTACTGCATAGTTCACACTGATATGCCATAGAATTGATTGGAACATTTCAAACAATGCGTTATACTATACCACATGCTGCTCTCCCACTTCAATAACCTCTACGAGTTCCTAGCAATTGCCATTGCCTTTGTTGTCGCACTCACGATCCACGAATTTGCACATGCATGGGTTGGAGACCGACTCGGCGATCCCACACCGCGGCTTCTTGGAAGACTCACCCTCAATCCGAAAGCACACCTTGACCCCATCGGCACCCTCATGATCCTTTTTGCCCCATTCGGATGGGCAAAACCAGTACCGATCGATGCCTACAACCTAAAAAATCCACGACGCGATACAGCCCTCATCTCCCTTGCGGGTCCAACGGCAAACATGCTCTGTGCTGTTGCATGTTCCCTTGCAATCCGTTTCATTCCCATCCCACTTATTACTACCATTCTTTCCGTCATTGTGATGTTAAACGTCAACTTAGCAATTTTTAACTTGGTCCCCATCCACCCGCTTGATGGATTTTCCGTTGTTGAAGGGTTATTACCGGAACGGGAAGCACGGCAATGGGCAACGCTTCGAGGATTGGGGATGTTTATGATCCTGATTCTTGTGTTCCCGCTGTTCGGCTCCTCACCGGTGCTCCGTTTTATCTCCCCGATCATCAACACAATCATCAATGTGTTGCTTCCAAGTTCTCTCTAAAATATCTTTCTTGACGAGCATTTAGCCTATTGCTACAATAATCCCTGTAAGACGATGTCTCGTCTTTTTCTTTTTTTATATACATCACTATGGAGAAACTCCCTATGACGCAACAACCCCAAAAAGAACTCGTTGGCGCTGAAGCATATCTTATGCCGGCAGACAGCACAAAGCTTCGCTGTGTTGACGAACGGATTGCAAAAGATACCGTCAACAACGGGGTTGCCGTACCGGGCGCAACATATGGTATCATCGACGCCATAAAAATGCTTGCAAGCGTCGATGAAGAAACAGCATGGACCATCGCACGTGAGGCGAAAATCCCGATCAATGGACATACAGATGAACATCATGGAGCACAAGGATGCGGCTACGGAAAACTTGTGGAACTGGAACCGGGAACGGTCCTTGCATACGAATCCGTACCAGCGGAAAACCGCAAAGCGCGGATTGAACAAGGTAACGGCGAAATCCTCACCCTCCTGGGTGATCATCATCCTACGGAAGCAATTGTCAATTACAAGGAAGGGACAACCATTGACACAAAACGGGCAACAGAAGGTGGACGAGGCATCTTTTGTTTTGATGCATGGGCAATGCCGGAAATGGCACAGAAACTGCATCTGGATCCTGATACCTTCGCCAACCACATGCTGAATGTATACAAAAAAACAGTGACGAAACTCACGGGTATAACAGAATTTCAGGACGTAGCCTAAAAGATATGCGTGCATATTTTACCGCCTCAATCGTCGGTAAAAAATATCATCTTGCCAATTACAAACGCATTATTGCGCTCCTTGGCTCACGCGGTGTAGACGTAGTCGCAGACCACATCCTCAATACGACAGAAGAACAGATCCATTTTGAAACACGCGAGGAACGCGTAAAAATGCAGCAAAAATTTGAAACATGGGTCACGGAAGCCGATTTTATTGTCGTTGAAGCGTCCTTCCCGAGTATCTCTGTGGGCTACGAAATTGCCCTTGCCATCCACCGTGGCAAGCCAGTACTTGTTCTTTACAGTGAAGGCGATCCTCCGTCATTGATCATCAACAATGAAGAGGAAAAGCTCATTGTGGAAAAATATTCACCAACAAACCTTGATGAAATCATCGACGATTTCATCAACTACTTCCGTGGGGAAAGCGATACGCGGTTTACCTTTTTCATTACGTCAAAAATCGCAGCATACCTGGAAAAACAGGCAAAAAAGAACAAAGTCCCCAAGTCCGTCTACTTAAGGCAGCTCATCTCCAAGGATATGCGGGAACGCAAGTAAGAGCATGCCGCTTCTCTCGGACAATACATATCCGTGATGCAGTGACGGATACCACCGCTCCCCCTATACTCGTTCCATGCAGGCCATACGAACACTTCAATTGCTGTGGAAAGCAAATCGCCATTTTTGGACCGTGCTCCTTCCGCAGGCATGGGATAAACTTCCGTTGGACGGAAAGCTCGCGTGGGTGATGCTGGGAACATACACCATTTGCCTCCTCACGCTCCTTGAGATCCTGCTTTTAAAGCACTAAAGATCGCTTCCCCTTGACAGCAAGCCACGCACACCTATACCATATCTATATTCCTGCCTGTGTACTATGATACCGTTGTTATTCCATAGTGCTCGTACGGCAATGCAGATTGCCAATTAGGTAATTTTTTTAAAGACCCTTTAAGGGTCTTTTTTTTGACTTATAGTATATTTTGTAATATTATAGGCTATATATGCAGGAACGCGATAGCGGAATGCAAGGCAATAGTTCAACGTCAATGCCTCCAGAACATGCGAGGCAACACCTCTATTCCCGGAGAGACTTCATCAAAGCTGTAGGCTTGTTAACTATCGCACTTGCCTCCTGTACCCCGGGTCCATTGAAAACACCTGACATATTTCAAACAGACACGCCACAACCTACACCAACGTTTGTAGAACCAACGGCAACCGCAACCCCCGAACCAACGGCAACCGCAACTCCTACGGAAACACCTACACAAATGCCGGAGTTTCGCGTCGGGATAACCCCGAATATGGAATATGAAGATTGTAATCAACTGCACGAAGACAATATCAAAGAGGAATTAACCCTTTTGGTTGCAAAGGAACATGAATGGCTGAATGCACAAGGGGTAACTCCAGAGAAAATGACTTTTATGAGTGCTTCGGATACATCAAACAATGACCTTCTACCATTTGCTACTATGGGGTTCTATCCTAATAACGCCTTTTATACCTCCTGTAACGTTATGCACATGGAGAATGGTTCGAACTATTTCATTCTCGGTCTTGCGCTAAAACGTGCAAAAAGCCCGAATATCGCCGTTTTCCACTTTGGCGTGGATGATCAGGAGCTTGAAGCAATGTCCCATAATATCTGGCCAAACGACCAACCTCCGCCATCCAGTCGAGAAATTTTTACTGCAGCAAAAAATACGCATGCGTATGGAGATCTAGCTATT
>CAYUUX010000013.1:0-22797 GCA_964448085.1 uncultured Gammaproteobacteria bacterium
TCGGAAAAGTTTTGCCAACACGCCCCCAACAATTGCGGCAACGAATAAGGAAAGGAGCGTTGTGAATGCGGTGAGGGTTTCAGGTGTCATGATACCGATTGCCCGTCAAACGGAATAATACTATTCATATCATCCGGTATCGGTGCCTCTATTGCAAGTTCCGCATGTGTTATCGGGTGCAATAAGGTCATTTTCCATGCATGCAGCATCACGCGCTGCGCCCACGCCCTATCGGTTTTGCTTGTTTTTCTCCCGGCATAAAGATAATCTCCCAGAAGCGGATGGTTGATATATTTCATATGCACCCGGATCTGATGTGTTCTCCCGGTCTCAGGATATAGCACAACCAAAGAAAGACGTTCTTTGTTACTCGTCTCAAGTGTTTGAAGACACGTATATTTGGTCACTGATTCTTTGCCGCCTGGAACAACTCCAAAACGCTCGCGGTTCCATGGAAGCCGGCCAACCGGCGCTCGAACTTCACCTGTACGGGGAACCAGCTCTCCGTGAACGATTGCAAGATACGATTTCTTGATAATGCGTTCCTTAAATTGGCGTTGAAGTTCGAAAAACGCTTCCGGAGTCTTTGCGATAAGAAGGATGCCTGATGTTTCCTTGTCGATGCGATGCACGATTCCAGCCCTTCCGAAGAATTCTGCATCTGTCTGTTGGAAATGCTTCAGTTCAGGAATATGTGTTTCTGCCCAATCCTGGATGGTTTCTCCCTTCACTGATTCTGCCCGATTAACGACTACTCCCACAGGCTTATTGATTGCCAAGAACGCCGCATCTTCCTTCAAGATTGGAATATCCATACGCCATACCTTCCCCAAGAATTACTTTTTCTTTTTCTGTTCGCAGGGCAGACACAATGTTGCCATGGGGAGAACACTTAAACGCTCGGTATCGATCATCTGACTGCATTCGACACAATATCCGTATGTACCGCTTCCGATACGCAAAAGCGCATCATCGATCATCGACAATTTCCGCTTTAACTCTTCAACCATCGCAACAACCCGATCGTGGTTAAATTCTTCGCTGGCTTCTGTATCCGATGCAGCATTGTCGTTGGTTCTCTCGGGATCAGAGAACGGATCCTGTTTATTGAGCTCCTCAATCCGTGCCGCAACGTCTCTTTTTTCCGTTTCCAGATGGACCCGTATATCATTGAGTATTTCGCTTGGAAAACTTTGCATAAATTCCTCCTATCACCTTTTGTATGAAATGCCCGAATGCTCTTCCCGCAACGGCAACTCGCTCTTTCCCCCCTCCTCGAACATAAAAAGCGCCCAGAGATTGTCCGAATATTCCAACGAGAATCCACTGATTGGCGCTTAATCTTCCCCAGTATACCGTATGTTCAACGAGTAATTCAACTCCAAAGAACGAAGCGGAAAAAAGAAGAAAAAACCACATGGCTAACAACCCATACGGCCATTTCCGTTTTTCAGAGAGCCGCTTCATAACAGCTAAAAAGATACCGATTCCAACAAGTGCGAGGGAAAAATAGACCTGGATCGGATGCCGTGCCCCAATGTAGCCCACATATCTGACCGCCCACAACGTATTTGCCTGAATTCCGACTGTCGATCCGTCAAGAAGTGATCCAACCATTCCCAGGAGTGCCGACCAGACAAACGATACCGCAAGACCATCCAACACATGTGCAACACGAATCTTGTATTTTAATGCAAAGACAATCAAAGTCCCCACTGCCGCGATAAGTCCAAAATACAGGGACAATCCCGGCTGCACCCACAAAGCAAGAATGCGAAGCGGGTTGCCGGCAAAAAGCTCCCAGTGTGTTACCACAAATCCGAGGCGTGCACATATCAGTGTGACCAGCGAAGTTTGGAACATTGCATCAAAAATACGGTCTTCGTTGATAGCAAGCGATCGAAGATATCGCCAAAACAAAAATGACCAGAGGATCCACGAGAGAACGAGAAAAAACCCAAGGCTATATATCCGAAATTGACCGAGAGACAAGAGAACTGGCATCATACACTTTTTACTATAGCAATGTTTTTCAGTTGCTTCCAGTAGCGATTTTCCATTACAATTGAAAGACTGTTATGTTATCCATAACCCATCTTATTGTCGCGGGTGCAATTGCTCAACGGTTTCCCCACCCTATCGGCGCACCTGCAGCAGCATTCGCCGCGCACTTTCTCATGGACGCAATTCCTCATTGGGATTTTGGTACAGGATGGAGAAATCGTTCAAAATCGCTCACAGGTGCTCTTGCCGTTGGAGAGACCGTACTCGGATTTGCCCTTTCCTATCTTTTTTTCCACAATGGCGTACCAACAGGAATATTTGCTGCAACACTGGTTGCATCCGTGTTACCGGATTGGCTAGAAGCACCCTGGTACATGTTCTTTGTATCGACAAAGGAAACGCTGCGAAAAAAACCAAATCAGTTTTTTCAAAAATTTTTCCATTGGGTATACAAAACAACCAACTTTGCGCACACAAGGTCTACATTTTCCGTAGGAATACTCACGCAAATTGCAACAATCATCGGGGTCCTTCTTGTTCTTTCCTAACAATCGCACTCAGGAAACAGATGTAAGGTACGTCAAGAGTGTTTGAACCAGAAAACCGGTTCCCCCAACGGGACACAACGCTGTTTGGTGTTCGGCATACGAAGGGCCAGCGATATCGATATGCACCCACGCCGTGCGTGTATCTGCAAATTCTTTCAAAAACAATGCGCCGTTAATCGCACCGCCGTATTTCGTCCGCGAGACATTCCGTACGTCAGCCACATCGCTTTGGAGTTGCTGCGCATACGCTTTGGAAAGCGGCAGTCTCCATAACGATTCTCCGACCGCGTATCCGTCATGGATAAGTTGCGTGGTTATTGTTTCTTCATCGCTAAAAATACCCGCAATATCCTCTCCCAGTGCAACAACACATGCACCGGTAAGTGTTGCGATGTCAATCGTGATATCCGAACGAATTCGCTTTGCTGCAAAAGACAACGCATCAGCCAGTATGATTCTGCCCTCCGCATCTGTATTGACAACTTCAATCGTTTTTCCGTTCATCGCACGCACGACGTCCCCCGGTTTTATTGCTCCACCCCCGGGCATATTCTCACAAAGCGCTAAAAGACCAACAATAGTACAACGGGGCTTCCATTTTGCCAGCGCATCAAACACTCCTAAAAGAGTAGCAGCTCCTGCCATATCACACTTCATTGTTTCCAAACCAGATTGTGGTTTCAGCGATAATCCTCCGGAGTCATACGTAATACCTTTGCCTACCAACACAATTCTTTTTGTACCGCCTCCGTTATATGTCATCTGTACAAACTTCGGTTCTTCGTGTGACCCCTGACTTACCCCCAATAACCCGTGCATACCCAACTGTTTCATGGCCGACCTGCCAAACACTGTGCAGGTAATTTTTGCATTGTTTAGCGCTATTTTTTTTGCAATGGATGCCATTTTGGTTGGCGTCATCAGTGACGGCGGTTCGTTCACCAAATCACGCACAAACACCGTTGATTCCGTTGCAATTGTTGCACGCACGATTTCATCTGATGCCTTTTTGATATCCGACACATCTGTAACAAACGTTACTGTGGCAATCTCATGTTCTTTTTTTTGTACGGATTGCTGTTTATGGACGAGAAACCGATATGAACCCAATCCCAATCCAACAACGGCTCCATAGAATGTCTGAAACTTCAGACTGTTGCGCATGGGAAACAGAAGTGACTGTATGTGTTTTTCTTTTGCCAAATGTGCAACCTTCGCGCACGCCTGTTGCCAATCAACAGGCGTCAATGTTGCCATATCCCCTAACCCAACCACAAAAATATGTTGGAATTGAGCGAGGTCATGCACCTGCGCAAAGCAGTATGTACCAATTTCCCCGTCAAACAATTCTTTTGCACAAAGAGACGAACAAATCCCCTTCGTAAGAATGTCCACTTCTTTGAATTCCTTGTGGAAAACGGGTTTTTTGTTCTCCTGTCCGACAAACAGAACAATTGCGTCGCCCTTTGTATTTTCAAGAGATCGTGCAGTTACATAAAATGTCATAGGTATATAGGTTTGGAGCGTATTATACCACCAGAGAAGAATTGTATTAAAAATATACTCTGTGCCGAGGGTGGGACTCGAACCCACATGAAGTGTTAGCTTCACAGGTTTTTGAGACCTGCGCGTCTGCCAATTCCGCCACCCCGGCAATCCTTTGTATTGTAACCTAAACGCAGAATGAAATGAAGTTATGAGGATGCTTCAGTCTTTTTATGTTCAACGCCGTAGAAACGGATTCGGTCTCCACGAAACACCAGATCGATTTCCCCCAAAGGTCCGTTTCTGTGTTTTGCAACACGGAGTTTGGTGGGTATCTGGTCTCCCCACTGGGTCATATCGGATTCTTCCCGATACAAAAACATAACAACGTCCGCATCCTGTTCTATGGAGCCTGACTCACGCAGGTCTGAAAGTTCGGGAACTTTTGTACCGCGCGCTTCAACCGCGCGCGACAATTGTGAGCATGCGAGCACTGGCAAATTCAATTCCCTGGCAAGGTTCTTGAAATTCTGGGATATCACCGAAACTTCCTGAACCCTGCTGTCAAGCCGTCTCCCTGGATCAGCAAGCTGTAAATAGTCGATGATGATGAGTTTCACCCCATATTCCATCTGCAACCGCCTGGCTTTCGTACGCATTTCCAAAATATTGATTCCCGGGGTGTCATCAATGTAGAGTGGTGCTTCCGCAAGTTGCCCCATGGCATCAGAAAGACGCGTAAAATCGTCATCGGACAATTTTCCCGTCTTCAGTTTCCATGCATCAATATCCGCTTGCGACACTAAAAGTCTGTCCACCAACTCCTCTTTACTCATTTCAAGGGAAAATATACCAACCGGTACTTTTTCGTGTACCGATACGTATTGGGCAATGTTGAGAATCATTGCGGTCTTTCCTGTGCCGGGACGTGCCGCCAAAATAAGCAAATTCGCATCCTGCATACCGGCGAGCTTCATGTCCAAATCATGAAAACCGGTTGCGACACCGCGAAGTCCTCCCGCGCGCTTATGCAACTCATCCAGTCGATCAAAGGAAGATGCAAGCGCGTCTTTGATGGGAATGAAGTCACGCCGCATCGCATGTTGGGATATCGAAAATATCTGCTGTTCTGCGTTATCCAAAATGGACTGGACATCACCTTCTTCTTTGAACGCGAGCGAATTAATCTCGGATGCTGCGGAAATAAGCAACCGTTTGGTACTGTATTCCTTGATGATGTGTCCGTATTGTTCCGCATTCGCACTTGTCGGAACCACATTCACCAATTCATTGATAACGGATGCACCACCCGCATCAGCCAAAGTACCCTGCTTTTTCAACTCGTTGACAACAGTCACCACATCGATCGGGTCGTGACGCTCATATAGCGAGAGCATGGCAGAATAAATAGTACCGTACGAATTTTTATAAAAATGCTCCGGTCGCAAAAACTCCACAACATCGACCATTGCATCCTTATCAAGAAGAACTGCTCCTAAAACGGATTGCTCCGCGGAGTCGTCATGCGGAGGAACTTTTGGATTTTGCATATTACTCCAGAACGATGATCTGTTTTTCCTCAGAAAGCTTGCCCTTGGAGACAGTCAGCTTTGGTTGGGCTGCAACGGTTTCCGCTTCCATCTCTTTCAAGAAAACTGACACGGGTGCTAATTCCTTAAACGCGATACCCGGTCGATGATAGTGCATTGGGATAACAATGGACGGCTCTATTTCAGCAATCACTTTTTTTGCCATTGCCGCATCAAGCGTATAGGTTCCACCAACGGGAACAAAAAGGATATCCACGCCGTCCAGCATATCAACTTCGGCAGACGTCAGCATGCGGCCAAGATCCCCAAGATGTACGATCGTAAGATCGTCCATCTCAATCCGATATATCGTATTTCTGAGCTGTACATCACCACCGTGGTCAGTTGCACTTCCCACGATGCCAATGCCTTTGATTTCATATTCCCCTGGTCCCGTGACAACAAACGGATTTCCTTCAATCTGTGTTGTTTCGTTATGATCTTTATGTGTATGGGAAACGGTAACAATATCCGCTGCGATATGTTTGGGAAATTTCAATCCGATGAATGTCGAATCGTACGGATCAGTAACCAATGTCGCGGATTTTCCGCGTAAACGAAACGATGAATGCCCTAAAGAAATGATGTCCATATGCTTGCATTTTATACCACGTCTCGTGTATGCTTAGCAACACCAAAACATGAATAAGGATGCATTGATAGCTACGCTTATTGGTTTAAGTATTGGATTGCTTCTCACTGGCATCATACTTTTAGGGCCAGGGTTGGCAAAGTCCATTCCTGCAATAACAATCCCCAAACTCAGCTCCATTTCGCTTCCCGACTTTTTACAAAAAAAACCTAAGCTCACACCGACTCCTGAACAGACTGCCAAAAACGATACGCATGCCATAACAATTGATAGTCCGTTGGAAGAAGCAATAGAACAAGACGATGTGGTTCTTGTCTCAGGAACAACATCAAAAGGCGCAACGGTTGTTTTGCAGGGATTTGTCGACGACGTTGTGATTGATGCCAACGGTGACGGGAAATATGCCGGAAAAATAACGTTGGTTGAAGGAAAAAATATCATCATCGTGACAAGCTACAATGAAAAAAATGAACCAGTGACACAACAACGCGTTTTGTACTATACACCCGAAGAATGGTAATCAATATGAAACAGATCGTATATACCGGCATTATCGTACTTTTTGCTCTCATGGGAACATTGCCACTGCAAGCCCAATCACCAACAGCGGATCCGACTCCCACGCAATCGGACAAGACAAAACAGATAGAAGACCTGAAAGAACGGCTTGCGACCAAAGTTGCAGAGCTCAGACAATCACAGAGAATGGCAGCATACGGAAAGGTCAAATCCGTCAGCATTTCAACATTTATCGTCGAAACAAAAACAAAGGATCTCAAAATTGAATTAACCGATGATATACAAATTTTCCAGATAATCAAGGGAAAACGGACAACACTGACAACCGAAAACCTTGCAAAAGATGACGTTGTTACCGTATTTGGAGAATATGACAATACTCTGGAACTCTTAAAGGCAAAGATTGTATTCATCCAGGGCGCGGATCCAATACGCATGAACGGAACCATTACGGATGTTGATAAGGAGAATTACGCAATCACTATTGAGACGCCGGATAAAAAGTCCTTTACTATAGATTTTGAAAAAACCACGAAGATGTTTTTATGGAACGGTACAACGCTTGTCAAAGGCGGTTTCTCTAACGCATCGATAGGCTCCATTATTCACGTAACAGGATCTGAAGTACCAAAAAAAGCTAACCGAATCAGCGCAACGCGGATTACCACGTTGCCACAAGATACCGCTTCAGCAGTCAGCACACCAACAAAAGCAGCAACCCCCTCTTCCTCTCCCCAGTAAAACGGCTGGAAGATACGTATGCTATAATATCCAGATATGCAAGTTCCGTATATTCCTACAAGCCACCATCACGAACCCCCTATGGGTGACGGGTTTCCTGTGGCATAAATGGATATACTACATGGAGCCCGCCAACCGGCGGGTTTTTTTGTGGAAAAGGAATTGAAAGTACTAGTATAAACCTGATACGATGAACAAGGAGCATTTGTATGATAAAAACTCAGACACTTAAAGGATTTCGCGATTTCTTGCCGAAAGAAGCTGCAGCACGTCAAAACGTTATTGCTATATTCCGGTCTGTTTTCACGCGGTTCGGTTTTGAACCACTGGAAACACCAGCGCTTGAATACAAAGATACGCTCATAGGAAAATATGGTACGGAAGCAGATAAGCTCCTGTATCTATTTAAAGACAATGGCGGACGGGATGTCGGTCTTCGATATGATCAAACGGTTCCACTTTCCCGTGTCATGGCACAATATCAGGATATCCCACTTCCTTTCAAACGGTATCAAATGCAACCGGTGTGGCGTGCGGAAAACACCCAAAAGGGTAGGTTTAGAGAATTTCTCCAATGCGATATCGATATTGTTGGTACAGAAAACGAAACGGCAGATGTTGAAATCATTACAGCAGCTCTTGAATCGTTGCGAAACCTCAATATTCCCAATCCAATGATCGTAATCAACGACAGATCGCTCTTTACCTATCTGAAAGTCACGAAAGAAGAGATAATCATCATCGACAAAATTGAAAAAATTGGAAAAGACGCAGTTATCGAGCTTCTGGAAAAAGGTGGAAGAAAAGACGGAAAAAATCTCCTATCCACATTTGAAAAATCAGCACCTACTGCAAAACTCAAAACCATATTTGCGATGCTTTCCAGTCAGGGGTACAAAGAAAACATCGACTACGTGTTCTCCCCATTTCTTGCACGTGGTCTTGATTACTATACGTCAACAATTTTTGAAGTCCGCATCCCCGATTATCCAGCGGGATCAATTGCGGGCGGCGGAAGATATGACGATCTGATTGGACAATTTAGTGGAAAACCGCTTCCTGCAGTGGGTCTTGCATTCGGCTTTGACAGAATCATGGAAATTCTCGGAGAAAAAGAATTGCTTCCCAATACGCCAACGGGCGCAACGGTACTGGTTACAGTATTTGATGAAGCCGCACGAATCGCAGCAGGAGAAATCGCTTCTCAACTTCGAATGGCTGGCATAAATACAGACCTGTATCTTGAAACAGCAAAATTGGAAAAACAATTGAAGTATGCGGACAAAAAGGAAATTCCTTACGTCATTGTTCAGGGTCCAGATGAGAGAAACGCTAATCAGGTGCAACTCAAAAACATGAAGACACGGGAAAACGAACGGGTATCTCTTGAACAGGTCATCAAAAAGCTCGCGAAATAAGCTATGTCGCCGGTACAAAAAGGCATTGTCGGACTCATCATAGCAAACGTGATATGGGGATTCGCCTCCCCCATTTTCAAATGGAGTCTTACAAATATTCCGCCGTTTACCCTTGCATTCCTCCGGTTTTTTATAGCCTCCATTCTTTTGGGATTGTATCTTCGAAAAAATCTGTCTATGCCCATCAAAGACAAGGGGGATTTAAAACTCCTTGTCATCCATGCGCTTACGAGCATTACGGGCAATATCCTCTTTTTCTTTCTTGGACTTCAACTGACCCTCGCGGTAAACGCACCAGTTATCGCATCGTCACAGCCGATCCTGGTGTTTCTCTTTGCCTATATATTCCTCAAAGAAAAGTTTAAATTCAAAAAACTTTTGGGAATGATCATTGGAACACTCGGAATATTGGTCATCGTTTTGGAACCGTTGTATTATCACGGTCTGGATGGCAATACGCTTGGAAACTTTTTCATTGTTCTTGCAACGATTAGTGGCGCAGTTGGCATGCTCATAGGAAGACAAATATTCCAGAAATATAACCCGCTTGTTTTGACATTCTGGGCATTTATCATCAGTGCTGTATCGTTTCTCCCACCGGCAATCGCCGAATTTATGCAAAATCCCCTTTTATATACGCAATTGGATATTCGAGGAATTGTCGGAATTGTGTTTGGAGCAGTCTTCTCTTCCACAATCGCCTACGGACTTTTTTCCTACGGGTTGTCTAAAATCCAGGCGAACGAAGCCTCGCTTTTCATCTACATCGACCCGGTCGCCGGTACAATTCTCTCGTATTTTATGCTGCATGAACCGATCACCATTCCCTTTATCATCGGCGCGGTGTTCATATTCCTGGGCATCTACATCGCGGAACACCGCATCCACTATCACCCGTTTGGCAGGCTGAAACGCGAAAAATCCACAAATGTTTAGAGACATTTGTGGCTAAAAACGAATTATTCCAATTTACCGGGGTTTAGTGTACAATAGTCTTCTTATGAAAGCTGCAATTCATCCAACTTGGCACGAGGACGCACGCGTCACTTGTGCATGCGGTAATACATTTACCGTTGGCGCTTCTAAGGCGGAAATTCGCGTCGATATCTGTTCCAAGTGCCATCCGTTTTTTACGGGTGAAATGAAATTCGTCGATACCATGGGGCGCGTCGAGCGATTCCAAAAGAAACAGGAAGAGGCAAAAACAAAATCAGCTGCATTTGCCGAGAAAAAGAAAAAGAAAGCGGAACGGCAGGAGCAACTTCGCAATCCGAAATCGCTTCGTGAGATGCTCATGGGCGCTAAGTAACGTTTTGTGATATTTTTAAGAAGCGTAGTATGAATCCCAATGTTGTCACACTCGAATTCCGTCCCGGACCAGGTGGCGAGGAAGCAAAAATCTGGTCAATGGACCTGATGCGCATGTATACGCGCTATGCCAATATACTCGGATGGAAAGTTGAGGAAATTGCCGACAATGCAATACGGATTCGCGGTGACCAGGCGTTTACCAAACTGCAATATGAAGCCGGTACCCACAGGGTACAGCGTATCCCTTCAACCGAACGGCAAGGCAGGATCCATACATCAACCGCAACCGTTGCAGCACTTCCTGAAATCCCGGAAACCGATATCATCATTAAACCTGAAGATATTGATTGGGAATTTTACCGCGCAGGCGGCAAAGGCGGACAAAACGTCAATAAAGTAAGCTCTGCGGTACGCATCCGCCATAAACCGACCGGTTTGGTCGTCACGTGCCAATCAGAACGGGATCAATATCAGAACCGTCAGGTAGCATTGTCGCTTCTTCGGGCAAAACTATGGGAAAAAAGGGAAATCGAACAGTCACAACTGTTATCCGAGCAACGCAGTATTATCGGCCGTGGTATGCGGGCCGAGAAAATACGGACATATAACTTCCCGCAGGATCGCGTTACGGATCATCGGATAAACAAGTCGTTTCACAACATCGACGCGATCGTCAACGGAAAACTGCAAAAACTCACTGAAGCACTTGTGGAGCTGTTAAAATAATACTTCAAGCGCTTTGAAAAGTTGCACGTCAATTTCAGGATGTGCTGTATCGAGCTTACTTTCCACATCCGGCACAATGCCCTTTTCATTAATCCAATCACCATTGGGAAGCAACCACTTACCTGTTGTAATATGAATCCCTGCTCCTCCGGAGAGCTCTTGCGGTGTCTGAACTGATCCTTTCCCGAATGAGGTTTCTCCGACAATGGTAGCGCGTTTATGCGATTGTAATGCTCCGGCAACAATTTCTGCTGCAGATGCGCTTCCTTTATTGATCAAAACGACAAGTGGAATATCCGTTAATTGCCCTTTCCGATTGATGGAGAGCGTATCCTTTGTGCCGTCACTGTTGGTTTGCGTCACGACCACACCGCTTTTGATAAACTCGCTTGCGATAAATACCGAACCGTCAAGATATCCTCCGGGATTGTTGCGTAAATCCAGAACAATACCGCGTATACCATTTTTCCTGTCTTCTGCAAGAATGGCCTCAACCGCTTGATTCCATTCATCGTTCGTTCGGTCCCCGAACCGCGACAAACGCAAAAGTGCAACTCGTTCATTTTTGGCAGTCAGTGTTGCAGCACCAGTCGCATCCTTAATCTCGGCAATGTCTTCGGGATATTTAATCCAGTATTCAACTGAAGGGATGATGATTTCGTCACGAACAATGGAAATTTCTACGGGGGCATCTGATTTATCATGGACAATCGTAAGTTTTACCGTTGTCCCTTTGGTTCCACGGATCTTGGATACAGCCTGCGTGAGCGTCCAACCAAACGTATCCGCTCCGTCAACTTTCATGATCCAATCCATGGATTTCAATCCAGCCGCTTCAGCAGGAGACCCTTTTAACGGCGCTTGAATGACAATCTTGTTCTCCACAAGGCCAAGTTGTGCCCCTATACCCTGAAACGACCCGCCAATATCTTCCTTAAATTCCTTGTTTTCCTTTGGCGTCAAAAACACGGTGTACGGATCCTCAAGCGCATTCACCATACCGCTAATAGCACCCCAAACCATTTTTTGGGTATCCATGTGCGACGCATCAATATAGTACGTCTTCAACCGCTGCCACACATCCCAGAACAAAGAAAAATCTACCTGAACGGATGATGGGGCATCTGTATTCACCAAAACTCCCGGTGCCCCTTGAGTAGTTCCAAACGCGTGGCGCTCACCAAGGCGATATCCTATACCGCCGATAAGAATAACGGAAGCTAAAATGAGAATGCCGAAACGGATTTTTGAAAACGGCAGAATTTTCATTGATTTTGGTGTTTATGCCCGAACAATATAGGGAATAAGCGCCATAAAACGCGCTCTTCGTAATTCACGAGCGACAGCACGTTGATGTTCGCTACAAATACCGGTTCTTGCTTTTCCCAATATCTTTCCTCGTTCACTCGTGTATTTTATAAGCAAACCGATATCTTTGTAGTCCGGTACGGTCTTGTTTGCGCAAAATGGACAATTTTTTGCGACTGGTCTCAGTTTGATTGGTCTTCGTGCGTATGCCATATATATCCTTCTTCTTAAAACGGAATATCATCCGGATTGACTTGTTCTGATACTGGTATGGAAACTTCTGGAGAAACTTCCACTTGTTTTTCAACAACTGGCTCTTCCGCAGGTGCCTCTGTATGTTGCTCTTCCCCGATTATCGGTCGTTTGGAATCCAATATGATCATGTCTTCAATGACCACTTCCGTTGTGGATCGTTGGGATCCATCCTGACCCTGCCATTGATTCGTGCGCAAACGTCCCTCAACGTAAATCTTTCTTCCCTTTGCTAATAGCTGACTGCAAAGTTCCGCAAGCTTGTTCCAAGCAACGACTCGATGGAATTCCGTCTCTTCCTTTTTTTCACCTGCTTCGGTAGTCCATTGTCTATTTGTCGCCAACCCTATGGTACATACTGCCGCACCGGTTGGTGTATATCGAAGTTCTGGATCACGGGTTAAATTTCCGATAAGTTGTACTTTGTTGAGACTTCGTGACGACATATCATCCCTCCTTGCTAATGAGCTGAAACCGTATGATATCAGTGCCTAATTTCGTTTCTTCCTGCAGTTGTGACGAACGGAGGGATTCTCCCTTAAGTGTTGCGAGAATATATACGCCTTCTGATTGTTTTTTAATAGGATATGCCAATGCTTTTTTGCCCAAGACGGAAACTTCCTGTATTGTTGCACCTTTTACCAGCTTTTCCACAAGTTCACGGGCCTTTTTTACATCTCCCGTTGGAAAATCGCTTTTCGCAATCACCATCAGTTCGTACGTTCGTATCATACGAGCGATAATACCACAAAAGAAGGCTTGGAAGCAATATGAACTCTGCATCATGCACCGACCTTAAACTCCACAACATCCCCATCCTGCATCAGGTACTCTCTGCCCTCTTGTCGAACTTTTCCGTGCTCTTTTGCGCCTTTCCAACCTCCAAGTGCACAAAAATCGGCAAAGGAAACGCAATCCGCTTTGATGAATTTCTTTTCAAAATCCGTATGGATAACGCCTGCTGCTTGCGGTGCTTTCATACCACGAACAATAGTCCATGCGCGTGTTTCTTTTACACCGGTTGTCAAAAACGAAATAAGACCAAGCATTGCATAGGATTTTTGTATTAAACGATCTAAACCAGACGCAGTTTGTCCTAACGAACGCAAATATTCTCCTTGTTCGTCTGTTGATAAACTCACCAACTCGCTTTCGGTCTTTGCGCAGATAACCATGGATGTTTCCCCGAGTGATGAAAGAAGGGATTTCTCACCGGATAATTGCGACTCTGACACGTTGACAACATACAAAACCGGCTTCATGGATAAGAGATGCAAATCTCGAACCAACGCCTTATCCTCTTCCTCAAGAACAACGTCGCGTGCATTTGTTCCGCTGTTCAATGCCTCTTTTAATCGCATGACGAGTTGCCATTTTTTTTGTGCTTCCGCATCCTTCACGCCGCGCGGCTCGACTTGCTTTTCCAATGTCTGCAAATCCGCAAGCAACAATTCCGTTTCTATAATATCCCTGTCCCTGAGAGGATTAATATCACCCGCAACATTTACCACGGACGAGTCCTCAAAATATCGAACAACATGACAAATGATATCCGTTTCACGAATATGGGAAAGGAATTTATTCCCCAGCCCCTCTCCTTGCGATGCTCCTTTGACAAGACCCGCAATGTCGACAAACTCCACAATTGCTGGAACAAGAGGTGGGAGTTTTTCCATTTTTTCCTCTTCCTTTGTAACTAAGGCAAGTTTTTGTAGCCGTTCATCCGGAACAGGAACTACTCCGACATTTGGTTCAATGGTACAAAATGGGTACGGTGCAGCATCAGCAACCTGCTTTTTGAGAAGCGCATTAAACAATGTGCTTTTACCTGCATTCGGAAGACCGACAATACCAATATTTAAGGATGGCATGAACTGATTTTAGCATAAACGATGTTATGCTTTGTCTTCGAAAAGTAAGTGTATTTTAAAATTCTTTAACGAAATCAAATTCATTATCATATATCCAAACATTAACAATCTTAACTGTAATATCATAAAGACAGTCTTTTTCTGAAGCTATATTCGAGATGCGCACAGCAGCCGGAGCTTTATTTGGGTCTTCTGATATAAACCATTGATCACAATTAACAATTGTGTCAGAAGAAGAATCGGGTGTGTTGGGGTAATACCTGATATAGCGGAAGATTTCTTGCGCCTGCTTATTATAAATAATATATGGATCACCTCGATATTTTTCTTTATCAAACTCTGGTACGTAGGAATAAAATGCTATCTTCATCTGAGAAGCGGGTCGTTCAGTTCTCGATGAGGTTAACACGCCAGCTGATAAAGAATCGCTTTCAACTCGGTCTCTATGTAACGATTCTGACCAGTCGGCTATTTTAAATATCACCTTTATATAGTTCCCATTTTCAGACTCTGATTCTTCAGGCAAAAATGTCCATGTAGATCCATAATAAAAACTCCAAGGAAATAAAGGATTTCTAAATCTGATATTGGCTAGCCCAATATCTGCTGTTATTCGACTATTTTGAATATCAAAAAGTTTATATCCCTCCCACCTATATGACACTCGTTCGTCTAATCCGTCACTTAACATAACGTTATCATTTACAAAACCAAAGAACTCATAGTTTGGTAATTTAATCATTCTCTTATCAGCCCTTTCATACAACCATTTTCCCTTTTGGTCATTTCCCAAAGACGCCACAAAATATAAATATTTGCATCCAGGTGACCATTCGGTGTTTTCCCAATTCTTTAACCCAGCTATGTCCATAAACGTGTTTATTTGAACCTCGCTATATCCACAAACGTCGAATCCTTCCTTGTTTTGTACTTTCGTTGCACGAGATGAATTACCAGCAAGTGATAATATTCGTAAATATTCAGTGCTTCCAGAAAATTCATCTTCCCCCCGTGACGTATCCGACAAATTTCGCTGGTCATTCATTTTGTTTTCTGGAAAAGATGCAGTTTTTCTTATGGAGAAAAACCAATACATACCACCCATACACACCAATACAAGAATAATAAAAATGAAAAAGGGAAAAGACAATAATTTCTTATGCACGCTTTTTGATAATGTTTGTTCACCTATAGCGTTTTGTTCCATATTAATAAATAATATATCACAAATTTTGAGGTAAATTTTTTACCCCACCAACTTGCCTCCAAATTCATTCATCTTGAAAAAAAGAAAACCGATAAAACATGCTATGCGGTAAGCCTTGCGAAGTCCTCCATGAAAACCCATTTTTATTTTCCGTGCATGGACTATCCTGTCTTGTATGGTAAATAGATGAGCGCCCTCAATGCAGGATAAGACGCTTTTTCGAAGCAATACGGTTTCCTTCCTGACTAGCCTTCGATTGGAAACAGTTCCATAAACAAACGTTGGTTTCCCGAAAAAGACAGAATACCATCCATACCGATACCACGAAAAAACCAGGGGGAACTTTTTAATGTACAGCTTTTTCCTCCAAATCTTCTGGCTTTCTAGATGAATGCCTATGGATACAATCGGAGCTCCCGTTTCCATTGCAAGTCGTACGGCACCCGTCCGGAAACGACGAAGTTTTCGTGCGCCGTAACTAATCTCTCCTTCCGCAAATACAACCACTGAGTTGCCTTCCAAAAGCGTTTGTTTTGCCGCAGCATACGTTTTCCCATCATGAAGGGTCACTGGGATATGTCCGGCTCGTTTGACAAGATATCCGATAACGGGAACATGAAACACATGTTCCGTAATCAATATAGATACCTTCTTCTGAAAAATTCCCAAAAGATAAAAAGGGTCCAGTGTGCTTGGGTGATTGCATACATAAATCGTTGCCCCCTTGTGAGTGTCTGGCGTATGGCAAACAACGGTTATAAGGAGAATTCTTGCGTACAGTCGCGAAAGCATCCTCCCGATGGTTGAAAACAGATATTGCATAAAAGAAGTGCCTTTGTGTAAGGCACTCCATATATCAGTATACCAGAAGAAGAACACTTCGGCTGGAAGAGGCATTTTCAGCTGCATTTCAGTATCCGGTATATAATATGGTTCATGAAACTCTTGGTTGTTGAGGACGAACACCGCATCGCACAAACAATAAAAAAAGGATTGGAGCAGGAACATTATGTCGTAGATATTGCCTATGATGGGACGGAAGGATATGATCTTGCGTCCTCAGAACCGTATGACTGCATCGTTTTGGACCTCATGCTCCCCGGCCTTGACGGCATTGCCATAACCAACGCACTTCGCAAGGAAGGCAACCACACACCGATATTGATACTGACCGCAAAAGGACAAATACAAGACAAGCTCGAAGGATTTAACAACGGAGCGGATGACTATCTCACCAAACCGTTTGCCTTTGAGGAACTCCTTGCTCGGATTCGTGCACTAACGAAACGACCGACAAAAATTGCGGAACCGCTTTTGGTAATTCATGACGTAACCGTAAATCCCCACACCTATGAAGTAAAACGGGGCAAAACACACATACCCCTGTCAAACAAGGAGTTTGCACTCTTGGAATATATGATGCGACACCCAAACACAATTCTCACCAAGGACCAGATCATCAGCCATGTATGGGAATACACGGCAGACATTCTCCCCAACACTGTTGAGGTATACATGAAAAATTTACGGAATAAAATTGACATTCCATTCCCGAATGCCAAGCCACTTATTCACACCGTTCGGGGTTTTGGATATAAGATAGGATAAGTATGTTTCGAAACGCACGGATCAAACTCACAGCTTGGTATCTTCTCATCATCATCTGCATCAGCGTTTCATTTTCCGCTGTCATTTACCGTATGCTAACATTTGAAATGGACCGTTTTGCACGGATGCAAAAAAACCGTATAGAACGGCAATTAGAAAACAGGACGGTCTTCCCTTCCCCGCCAACAAGACCTGATGATCAACCATTTCTCGCTATTGATCCGGATCTGGTGGATGAAACGAAACAACGGTTACTTCTACAACTTGTTTTTCTCAACGCAGGAATATGGATACTCTCCGGCGGATTAGGCTACATTCTTGCCGGCAAAACACTCAGACCGATCGCCATCATGCTTGATGAACAACGTCGATTTGTCAGTGATGCATCGCACGAACTCCGCACGCCACTCACGGCGCTCAAAAGTTCGATGGAGGTCGCCCTACGGAATCCAAAGCTTACAACCAAAGAAGCAAAAACCGTACTCACGGAAAACGTTGCAGAAGTAAATGAACTCCAAACGCTTACCAATCAACTCCTGGAACTTGCCAGGACAGAATTGCCAAAAAATCACACGACATATCAACCGTTGGATCCTGCAAAAATTGTTGCACAAGTACTTAAACGTGTTTCCCCTATCGCAACTCCCAAGCACATCACAATAGCCAACCATCTTGAGACATGTAGGGTTTTTGGGAATGCATACGGCCTTACCGATGCCCTCATGATATTACTGGATAATGCGATAAAATACAGTCCGCAAAAATCTACCGTAACAGTCATGATGAAAAAACAAAACAAGGATATTCTCATCTCTGTTCAGGACACGGGAATGGGAATTGAAAAAAAGGATCTGCCGCATATTTTTGATCGATTCTATCGATCCGATACCGCTCGGTCCAAATCGCATGTCTCCGGATATGGATTAGGTTTATCGATTGCGCAAAAAATTATAGAAGAACATAATGGGAAAATAATGGTTCAAAGCGCCATGAAGAGCGGATCGACATTCACGATTGTATTACCCCTGACAGATTCCAAAATTGCTTAAATTTTCAGGTACTTTTCAGATAACGACTGTACAGTAAAAACACATATATGAAAATAGTGACGATATTCTCTAAACTTTTTGCGGCCGGCAAAATACGGTTTGCCCGATTTCCGCTCTTCGCAAAAATCATCAGCATGCTTCTGGTGGTTGGGTTGGGTACCGGAATATACTTTCTCGTAAAACCGAAGCAATCAAAAATTACCTACGAGACCGCAACTGTCACCAAAGACACGCTCATCCAATCTATAACCGGATCCGGAACCATTTCTTCGGGTAATTACACGAACGTCACAACAAAAGCTTCCGGTGTGGTCAATGCCGTCTATGTAACCAATGGGGATACGGTCACTAAAGGCCAGACGATAGCAGAAATTACGCTGGATGACTATGCAAAAGAACGTCAAGCGGCGGCATGGGCTAGCTATCTTGATTCACTTGAGGCAGTACAGGAAGCACAAAAAAATAAAATCAGCGCAGACCTTGCGATGTGGGAAGCACGCCAAGATATATTGGATGCCGAAGAGGATATTGACTACCAACAGAAAAACGCAATCAATCCGCAAACACACGAGGAATATACACTTGGGGAAAAAACGATTCTCACAAAAACACTTGAGGAATCAAAGGCAAACTATTCGCTTGAAGAAACAAAATACAAAAACGCGGATGCGCAAATTGCAGACATGCAGGCAAAAGCCGCAGCAGCGCTCCGGACCTATCAGGAAAACGCCGCAACAATCATTGCTCCGGAATCAGGGGTCATATCGGATTTAATGCTAGCGCA
Organism: uncultured Gammaproteobacteria bacterium; assembly: GCA_964448085.1. GTDB lineage: Bacteria > Patescibacteriota > Microgenomatia > UBA10105 > UBA927 > CAIJMI01. Next base: position 19,013 of record CAYUUX010000013.1, read on the forward strand.
AAATATCGTCGTATCTTCCAATTCATCCGTCAGCAATACCAGTGGTGCAACAATCGTCAGTCCGCAAACAATTGCAAAAATAAACAATGCTACGGGGCAACTTACCGCACAAATCACGTTAACTGAAGTTGACATCATTACGGTAAAGGCAAACCAAAAAGTGACCTTAACCCTGGATGCATATGAGAACGCATCGCTGACGGGAAAAGTATTAGGTGTGAACACCAGTGGAACTATTAGCTCCGGCGTAACTTCCTACCCTGTCACACTATTGATTGATCCGACCGATTTGGAAGTGTATCCGAATATGGCAGTCAATGCGACGATCATTACGAATATGAAAACCGATGTCATCAGTATTCCCACCACCGCGATAACGACGACAAACGCGGGATCGACCGTCGAAATCATGCAAAACGGAAAACCGGTATCAATCACCGTTCAAACGGGTATTTCAAACGATGCGAATACGGAAATCCTCTCGGGACTCGCAGAGGGAGACATCCTGATTACCGCAACCATTCAACCATCAGCTGTTACATCAACAACCACCGCATCACCATTCAGTGGTCTGGGAAGAAATGCAACTACCAGAAGCTCTTCTTCGTCCAACAGCTCCCGATCGGGGGGTACGATGATGCAAATTGGCGGTCCTCCGGGAGGTTTCTAACATCTATGGATACACCGGTCATAGAACTGTCTCATCTTTCAAAGGTATATAAAACAGCTGATCTGGAAACCGTTGTGCTTTCCGATATATCACTGACGATTAAAAAAGGAGAGTTTGTGGCGATTATGGGCCCGTCCGGATCAGGTAAATCCACGCTCATGCATATCATTGGCGCGCTTGATCTCCCGACAAGCGGAACGTATACCCTGGAAGGACAACGTGTCGGCTCATTAACAGACGACCAGTTAGCAGACATCAGGAATAAAAAAATCGGTTTTATTTTTCAGGCATATAACCTCCTTCCAAGGACCTCCGCTATCGATAACGTAATCGTTCCTATGGAATATGCCGGTATTCCAGAACAGGAACAAAAACCAAAAGCTATCAAACTCCTGGAATTGGTAGGTCTGAAAGACCGGATGCATCATCCCCCAAATAAACTTTCTGGAGGACAACAACAACGGGTCGCCATAGCCCGAGCACTTGTCATGAACCCAAGTATTCTCCTTGCCGATGAACCGACCGGCAACATTGCAACTGCACAGGCTGATGAAATCATGGATATCTTTCAAAAACTCAACCAAAAAGGCAATACGATCGTCATGATCACCCACGAACCGGATATTGCAGAACATGCAAAACGCATCATTCATCTTCGTGACGGTCACATCGTTGAAGACGGAAACGAACATAAGCAACGCGTCATAAAAAAATGATATGAAATTCAGCAGACTACTGAAAACTGGCATCAAAAATCTTGCGATCAATAAAATGAGAACGGGACTTGCCATTCTGGGAATTGTCATAGGGATAGGAAGCGTCATTGCACTCGTATCTATGGGAGAAGCAAGCAAAAAAGCAGTGCAATCACAAATCCAATCTATCGGCTCCAACCTGCTCACCGTGTCTCCTGGAGCGCAATTTAGCTCGGGAATACGGGGTGCAGGAAGCGTCCAGACGTTAACATTGGATGATGCATCAGCAATTGAAACGTCACCAAAAATTACGACAATTAAAACAGTCTCCCCTGAATACTCCGGAAGATCACAGGTCATCGCGGGCAAAAATAATACAAACACCCAAATTATCGGCGCAACTGAAGTGTACGAAGAAGTACATAAAGTCACGCTCTCTTCCGGAGTATTCATTAGTGCTGCACAAAACGCTGCCATGTCGAAAGTCGCGGTCATTGGACCAACAACCGCAGAGGACCTGTTTGGGGAGAATATCAACCCTGTCGGCCAATCAATACGAATCGGCGGAAAAACCTTCCAGATTATCGGTGTTACAAAATCCAAAGGCGGCTCAGGAATGAACAACCAAGACGATCGTATCTACATTCCCCTTTCAACCGCACAAAAACAGCTCTTCGGCGTAAAATATCTTTCCTCAATCGCACTTGAGGCGACAAACGAATCAGTGATGACAGCGGCGCAAAATGAGGTTGGCTATCTTCTTTTGGAACGCCACAAAATCGATGACGTTGCAAGTGCAGATTTTCGCATTATGTCGCAATCAGACATCCTGGAAACTGCATCCGCTGTCACTGGCACGTTTACGTCCATGCTCACCGGAATTGCTGCAATATCTCTGCTTGTTGGAGGTATCGGCATTATGAATATCATGCTTATGTCGGTGACGGAACGGACCCGGGAAATCGGACTGCGGAAGGCGCTGGGGGCAAAGAAACGTACGATCATTTATCAGTTTCTCATCGAATCGATTATTCTGACATTTTCAGGGGGAATAATCGGTTCAACGTTCGGCGTTGTGGGTTTTTATATCTACTCTCAGCTCAACAGCACCACGTTTGTTGTCTCACCAAGCTCCATCATTCTTGCGTTCGGCGTCTCAGCGCTCATCGGTATCGTCTTCGGATGGTATCCTGCACAAAAGGCGGCAAATTTACAGCCAATCGAAGCATTGCGCTACGAATAATCCGAATGCTTCAGCGCAATTTCAGGGTAAAGAACTATTCTCGTACTAGTAGTAAAACAGTAAAGGAGAACTTATGAAAAAGAATGCATACATACCAATGCTGGGTATCGCGCTTGTATGTTTAGTCGGAGGATTTTTCGGTGGTACAGCATACCAAAAATCCAAAGTACAGACGCTGCCGTTTGCTAACGGACAGAACGTGAGAGGGATCGATAGAATGCAACAGGGACGACAAACGGGGTCTGGAGGCATGATGCAAAACAGAAATGGTTCAGGAATGGGTCAAAATTTCGGTACCATTACTGCAATTGACGACACATCCGTTACCATTAAATTACAGGACGGCAGTTCTAAAATAATCGTCCTTTCCGGAACAACGACCTATGCAAAGGAAACCGAGGGGGCAAAGTCCGATCTGAAAATCGGCGACACTATCGGGGTTTTCGGAACAATAACTGCGGAAGGCGCAACGACAGCACAATCTGTTCAAATCAATCCCATGATGCGAAACCAGACACGGGAACCAAACGGAACGAAGTAATACTGTACAGACAAAACTCCCAGGTTTTTCTGACCTGGGAGTTTTTTTGTGAAAACAATATGCGATTATAAAAACAGATGCGCATTCGCGTGATATAATGAAAAAATTGGTGATATATACGCCTTGCTATGACAATTCCACATGTCGTAAAAAATAAGCAGTTCGTAAAATTATGGATCTCTCAAGCATGTTCAATTGTAAGCCTTAACCTATTAACCTATACCCTCCTCCTGCAGCTTTACGCAAAAACGAATTCGACACTCGCCGCAACCTTTCTATGGATTGCGTATAGCTTACCCATTCTGTTAAGCGGACCGTTTGCTGCAACAATTGTTGACCTCTTGAACAGGAAAAAACTCCTTGTCATATCAACACTGCTTCTTGTAGCAACAATGCTTCTTTTCCTCTTTATCAAAACCAATTACTTCCTGTACTACGCCTTGATGTTTTGCTATTCGTTCATCAATCAGTTCTATCTTCCCGCCGAGTCCGCGACTCTGCCGTCACTTGTGGATAAGGAAGATCTACCTGAAGCAAACGGGTTTTTCTTGCTCACAAAACAGGCCAGCATGTTAACGGGATTTGCTCTCGCAGGCTTCTTTGGCAAGTTTTTGGGACTTCCTATAACGCTTCTGT
>CAYUUX010000014.1:0-22559 GCA_964448085.1 uncultured Gammaproteobacteria bacterium
CAACAACCTCACCATCCCATGTTTGTCCGTCTTGCGCAATGGTAATTGCGGTCCCAAGCATCTCCTGCAGCCGTGCATCTCGCTCTTGACTAGAGCGCATTGGGTAGGATCCTTCCAAATATGAACGGATTGGTTCAGCTGCAAGTTTTTTCCCATCAAACCATCCGCTGTCCAAAAAAATGAATGTTCTGTTATCAACGGAATACGTACAGCCATATTCCGTTCCTACAAGACAGAGTGATTTAAATTCCCACACACCAGGTGTAGCTTCTTCAGGAAGAATATAGGGGTTGGGAACAAAAGAAATGCGTTCCTGTTTGTCTCCCAACCGTATGTCCAACACAGTTTGTATTTTTTGGTCAAAGCGTATGGATGAATCAGGCGCAATACCGTATGGCTCTGGGCGCTCCGTTGCTGTTGCAAACGGTGTCGGTGTGATAGTGGGCACCAACTCCGGAGTACCAGTCGCAAACGGCATGTCTGTCTCTTGAGGAGTCCACATGGGAGATGGTAAAGGAACAGGTGATTCTGTGGATCGTTTTTCCAACAAAGCAGCCGCAGCACTGCACCCTGTGCTAAAAAACAGAGATGCCACTGCTCCAATTCGAAATGCTATGTGTTGCTCCGGTCGCATAGATAATTATAGGATATGCAGTATATACGATTTTGAAGAAAAACGAAAACGAGAGAACAGGCATGGTGCTTCCAGTAAAACGGAAGCGATAGAGTTCATGTCTACTCGTTTCCGTTCTTTATGTATTATCTGTTGGGCCCGACAGACAAATTGTTAACCGCCAAACAATGAAGTCAACCAGCTCCAAAGAATAACCCACAATGAGGGGCCATTCCCACCGGTAACCGGTGCTTCTACAATCGGCGGTTCAGGCGGTTCATTGGGCTTACACGACCCGAGATGAATAGTTCCTTCACCGGATCCTTGATACCCTTCCGCCGCTACCCATGAATACGGATAGTCGCCCTTCGTAAGTTTTACAGAGCCGCTTTGGGTGTATTCCTGACCGTTTAACGTCAAAATTGCATGGTCAAGAACAAATTCCACCGTCGTTTCGGACTCACCGACCCACTTGCACGCGCCGATGGTGATCGTTGCGGATGCCTGATTAGGTGGACACGATCCTACAGTAACGCTTCCATCACCGCTTCCAGTATATCCAGGTAAAGCAACCCAGGTATATGGATACGTTCCAGGGGCAAGCTTGATGGTTGTTGACGCATCGTATGTTGATCCATTGATCGTCAATGATGCACCAACCAAAGTGATGACCACGTCTGTCAGCGATCCGTCTTTTTCAGTCCATGAGCATTTTCCTAACGTGACTGTCGCTGATGCAGGGTCTTCAGATCCGCAGTTATATTCACCGGCATATTCCTCAGGATTGTGAAGCTGGTAGGTATTCCCATTCCATTCCACGCTCGCAGCGGTGACGTTGTGATACCCGTTTTGTGCGTAGTAGGAAAAGTGCCATGTTCCACCCGTGAACTTGTCAGCTTCCACCGTATACCCTGTGCCGTTATCCGTAAACGTTAGTGTTCCGGGCGCAGGTATTTCTTCTGTGTGAACCAAGACAAAGTGGATTTCCAGCCGACCGTCTTCTTTGCATTCGATGTGGCTCAAATTCAACTGTGGTTCTTGCTGCTGTGCCTGTACTCTTGTCGAAATAATCAACAGAATAAGCACAACAATTGAAAAAACGCTCACCAACAACTTTTTCATCTCAAAACCTCCTCACTAAGCTCTTACCCGATAAGCACGTGCGAATGCAACAATTTTCCTTTCCTCCTTTCCCTCAATACTCTCCAGATTGAGAGCATGATGGACACAACGGGGTATGTACATCATGCCCGCAACCAAGATTTCTTGAAAAAAAGGTGCCTGTTCTCTCGTTGTTAAAGTGCAAAAAACATTGTTAATACGCACTGCAATCATGCTTTTATGACTTTGGCGCATTAAGCATTCCTGATTATACAAAGTTGATCAAATATTTTCCATAGACGTCGCATAATAATAAAATGCTCTACAAGTTATCCACAAAATATTTTCATCCATTGACAATGTCCGACATCTCATGATATTGTTTGACTGCTAACGATATATTTTCTTGCCCAAGTACAAAGGAGACCCTATGGCGATGGGCGATGAATGGCCAGATTTACTTACCGTAAAGGAAGTCGCAAAAATATTGCGCGTTTCCCCTCTTACAATCAAGCGTTGGGGCAAACGGGGAAAGCTTCCGGCAATCAGAATTAACTCCCGAGGGGACCGAAGGTACAAGAAAGAAGCTGTTATGTGGCTTCTCGGACTCCAACAAAAAGGGCAAGTATAATTATTCCTCTTTGATGCTTTTTAAGAGCTCTGCTGCATCCGTGGGGTCGATCACATTGACGTTTAATCCCGTTCCCAGTTCAAATCCAGCACGATGAATGGAGCGCGGAATGATACGGATAAACCAATTCTTTCCGGGAAAAATATAGTAATTGAACACAAATGGCTCATTGGCCTGCTTAAATTGCAAATCAGGACTTTTCAGTACCCGGCTGATCCGCCGCAATGTCCGCCGTACAAGAGTGGCAACTTCTGGAAGCTCTGCGTCGGTAATGTCTCCGAACTTTTTCCCTTCTGTCTTTGGTGCAATCCAAACTTCAAACGGCCATTGGGAAAAGTCCGGACAATACGTTGTAAACATCGCACCCTCTTCTATAATATTTTGGAATGGCTCGATGCTCACCGCATCAAGATTAATCTGATTTGGAACCACGACTAATTGACTGTGTGGGTGTTTTAAGCTTGCGCCTGCTGATGCACCGTGGTTACAGAATATCAAGACCTGACCTGATGATTCATGCGTTCTATACCGGTCACGGTACACGGAAAATATTTTTATTACTTGTTCGACAGACAACGTGTCAACGTCATCCGTATCGGATGCGCTGTGAATGATCACCTCATGGATATCCGTTATCGGATACTTGTTCGGCACGACCCGTACAACCCATCCGGAAGTATCCGGTTCCCCCGGACCCAAACGGTACAATTCGGGAGGAGTAAGTTTCTCATTACCGGGACAAAACGGACACGCGCCATACGTTATCGGTTTTTCGGCCACGTTTGGCCTGTTGTTTCGTGCTGGAGAAATGATCACCCAGCGCTGTGTCCTGATATCAGGGACATATTTTGCCATTACATCTAGTATTCACTAATCATCCTGAAGTATCAAGAGAAAAACAACGCTTAGCAAAATTGCTGAAGGAGCGACGTTGCTTCTGTTTTTTTCTCATCCGTCACAACGAGTCTCACCAATCCTTTTTTCGGTTGGCCATAATAGACGACTGCCCCAAAAGGGGCATGAAGTATGACGGGAAGCACCAAAAGATCTTCCTCACCGTCAACAACCAAAGTTGTCGGTTGCTTCACCTCTGCCCAATGGTCTATATATGCAATTGCTTCGTTGCTGATAAACCCCGGTCCGCTTGCAACATGCACTTTTTTCCCGGGAAGCTTGTCCCACCAATCTTTTTCCCACACAAACGGTTTGCGTTCTGCCTGCAGATCGATAATGGCAAACGTCGGTCTTGCACCTTCTTGGAGTAATCGTTTCGTTGTGTGATCACCAACGGTAACAATAATCTTTTTATAATCGTCCCGTATGATAGTACGCGCCAACGCTTCACGAATAATGTCGCCAATCGGCTTGGTTAATTCTTTGCGAAGATGCACCGGCATGACCAAGTGCCCTTTTTGATCAATGACTCCCTGACGAACCCGTGTGGATGAGAGAGGCAGCATATCCTGCGCTTTCACCATCGGTATTGTCAGAACGGTCAATTCAGAAAGACCGGATGCAATCCGCTTGGCGTTGATACGCCGTGCGTTATCTTGCGTTTCTTCGGAAACAAGTATCGCATCAAAATCTTCCCTACCCCTTGCCTGACCAAGCGTCGGACCATACAGATCCTCAATTGGTACAATCGTGGTTTGAACAAAAACCCCTTTACGCCGTAACCAACCCTCCAGGTTCTTTTTCCGCGTTTCATAGTCCTGAATATCGCGTGTAGAAACGCACGGACACGCTGCGCCGGATATATTTTCCTCAACAATCGCCCCATGCTTATATGTGCGTACATACCCATCGCTTGTCAACCCGATGGTAACATGTGCACCTTCTTCAAAAGCACGCAGCAGCAACGCTTCATGGCCTGTATGAAGTCTGTCAAAAGTGCCCCCAAGAACGACATGTTGGAAACGCATACATCAAATTATACGCCATGGGATTCCTGCTTTGAAGCGTGTTTATGCTCTTCAACGGTTTGCTCATGTATATGATCCATTTCTTCCCTCCATGATTTCTCCCACTCTCTCCGTTCATACAGCTTGATTACATCCTTTTTCCCCCAACGATGGTGCTTCCGAACGCCATGTCTATCGATTTTGTTGAGCATTTTTTCTGTCTTATCCTGAGGATTGTGAAACCTTTTATCCATAACCTTTCTGACGGAATCAAGCACGATGATGGACTTGCCATCTGCTTGTTCAGTCAACAGTTTCTGTGCCTCTTCTGGTGTTGAAGCTTTCTTTTCCCTCAGGAGTTTAAGTATTTCCTCACTTTGTTGGTACCCATACTGTTCAAACATGTCGCTGTATGCTTCTTGCGTCAATCCAATTGCCTGCGCCGTAGCAGCAATCCGTTCGTGTATTCTTCTCCATACTTCATTTGATGCCAATTGTGTTGCCATTTCGTGAGAATTCCCCTGCCAGTAAAAATAATGGATCAGCGCATCCCAATTCATAGAACTCACGTCCGTCATATCCGGCTTTGGAAGAAGTGGCTGCTGTGGAGACTGTACTTCCGGACTGTTCATACGCCCCTATTATACCTCCATCTGGCAAATTTACCGTTCATTTGAAGGCTTACCAATCGCATATACACCCACAAATTCCTCATCCAGAGGTTTTTGAAAACGTGTTAATTCCACAAGATATTTCTGCACCCCAGCATATTGAGGACCGCGTGAGATAAAAAATGCAGGAGTGTCGGAAGGATACGAGGAAAGCGTTCCCAATAAATCTTGTTCGTTTGTTAGATAGTACATTTCCATCGATGGGTAGCGACCCGAATACACAAACACGACATCTTCAGGATTCCCGCTGTCTTCGCGAACAAAAACAAGTGACGTTCCTTGATGGGAAGCAGTATCAATAAACTGCAAAGCGTCTTTCACGCCGTAGCCGCTTGTCCATCCAGAAACGTATTGGGCAAAATCGTTTTGCGCTGCAGGATACAAACGAAGGAATCTAAAGTAGTGCAACGGAAAGAGGATAACAAGGAATGTACAGGCGCAACTGGTTGCTACCGTCAAACCAACAATTGCAGGATAGAGACGCCTCACGCTCCTTCGTATCTCCCAAAGTCCCATCCAGGCAAAAAGCGAGAAGACTGGAAGCAAAACAACAAGATAACGTGCCGTAAAATTCTTCCCAAAAACGACAAAAAACAATACAGGAACGGCAAACCACAATACGAAAAACAACCGGTGTTTCATCCGCCCGAACAGCATGCCTACGACAGCACACACAGCAACAAACGGCGTGGGATACGCAACAAACCAGACAAAAGACGCGTTTATATTTCGCCACCACACCTGCCATTGCCCGGACATGATCTCTATTAAAGTAAAGATCCATTTTTCCGACCCGACCGCCAAAGCAGGATAGGAGGGGTGGATACGCAACGGAAACGTACACAAAAAAAGAATGATTCCGACAAGAACGAATACAAAAACCGCCGTAAAAAAACGGAGTGTACGGCGAAAAAACAAGATCAAAAGATTGAGCATGAGTACGGGAACAAAAACCATAATTGTTGCTTTCCCCCACCAAAAAATACCCAAGAGTGCCCCAATACACACTGCATAAACCGATCGTTTCGATATCCAAAACCGCAAAGACACATATAAAAGCATGCTTGTGCCCATCGTCATGATCGATTCTGCAATTGCTAATCGGTCAAAAAAGACTAAAAATGGGTTACAAAGAAGCAATAGAAGAAACAAAAATGGTTTTCGGTTGGAAAACAGCGTACGAAAAACCAATAGGGAAAAAAGGATAGTACCAGCAGAACAGATAACAGAAACGAGCCGCGCAGCAATCAGCGGATCCAATGGGAAACGGTCCGCTGCGATCCCAAAAAGTATCATCGTTCCGGGCGGCTTCCCATCCAACACAACCGGCATCCACCATGGTTGGAAACCCAACACAATATCACGCCCCCAATGGAGATAGATTGATTCATCGTTAAAAATCGGGAGGCGTCCCAAAAAGAACACGCGGGTCAGAAAAAAAAGAAGTATACATACAACCGTCGCCATCCCCTTAATCCTAAAGAGTTAAAAAACAACTTGCAAGCAGAACGTCTTTACCCCAAAGCAGTGTGCACAATTGCATCGACATCAATTTCCTCGTAATGCAGAAGTTCCTCCATGGAGCCTGACATAGGAGGTTTCCGAACGGCCAGATGCTTGAAAATAGGTTGTTTTTTCCCAGAGGAAACACTGCGCAACACCGCCTCACCTAAACCGCCTTCGGGATAGTGATCTTCCACGACAATAACTCTCGTTGCGTCATGAAATGCCTGCAACAGCGTCTTTTCATCAAGCGGCTTGATGCTGTAACAATCAATAACGCGCACAGCCACGGATAGTTTTTCCAGTATGTTTTGTGCTTTCAAGGCTTCGTGTACCGTAACCCCCGTTGCGATCAGAACAACTGTTTGAGGTGCTTTACGGGTCTCCAAAAACACATGGCTGCCGCCGAGAGGAAATACCGTCTTTTCGTCGTAAATCAAAGGCAAAAACGGACGAGTCGTACGGATATACGAAATCCCCGCATGCCCACATATCGTTGCAGTTAATTTTTCTGCTGCAATGGCATCGGCCGGACTCACAACGATGGAGCCCGGCAGTGAACGAAATATCGCAATGTCTTCAAGACCCATCTGAGATGGTCCGTCTGCACCCGTTGCAACACCCCCATGCGAACCGTTCACCAACATGGAAATACCGGACAATGCATTCATGCGAAACTGATCAACTGCCCGTGTCAAAAAACTTGCGTATGAGGATATGACGGGATACAACCCCTCAATCGCAGTTCCTGCGGCAACGCCCACCATGAGTTGCTCTGCAATATGGCATTGAAAAAATTGCTGCGGCACTGCTTCATGCACCAACTTCGTATATGTGGAGGATTCCAAATCTCCATCCAATACGACAATGCGGGGGTCACGTACCGCAAGCCGGACTAGCGATTTGCCAAACCCCTCCCGTGTGGTCAGTTTGCTCGTCTTCTTCACCTGTGTATGTGATCCCGCATACGTGAACGAAGAAGCTTTCGTTCTTTTCGCGTTCCCCTGTACGAACAGAGTTCCGGATGGTGGCTTAATAATCCCCTCAAATGTTGTATCAATATAGCCCAACTCTTCAATTGCCCTTTGCAACTCCCCATCGCGCAACACTTTTCCGTGCCAACCGTAGGCATTTTCAAAAAATGAAACGCCTTTCCCTTTTATGGTTTTTGCTATGATGACTGTCGGTCCCTGTCGATAGTCCAACGCTTTTTGGTACGCAACGTCCAATGCTTTCACGTCATGGCCGTCCACAACAATTGCAGCCCAGCCAAACGCTTCGAATCTTCGCCTGTAGGTATCCGTGTCCCACCCTTCCATCGTCTCTCCGGACTGTTCCAGTCTATTTAAATCAACCAGCGCTGTAAGATTCTGTGTCCTGTGATATCCTGCAGCCATTATTGCTTCCCATACGGAGCCTTCTGACAATTCTCCGTCACCCATTAAGACAAAAACGTGTGGAATCGTGTCTTCATGAAGCGCATGTGATGCGCGGTATATTTTTTGCAGCGCCAACGCTTCCCCAAGACCAACTGCCAAACCCTGACCTAATGAGCCGGTTGCGATATCCGCATACAAAAACCGAGGGGTCGGATGTCCTTCCAAAGGACTTCCAAGATGCCGATACGTCAGCAATTCTTTGTCGGATATGCGCCCTGCAACATGGAAAATTGCATAAAGGAGTGCTGAAGCATGCCCTTTGGAAAAAATGACCCGATCATTCATGGAAGCTTTTGGGTTATTAGCATCGAAACGAAGATATTTAAAATACAGTATGGCAGCAAGTTCCACTGCAGAAAGCGAGGATGTCGGATGGCCGCTGCCTGCCAAGGACGTCATCGCAAGGATGTCCGCGCGCATCCGGGTACATAATTTTTTTATGGCAGGAAGAAGCATACGATAAATATAGTATAGCGAAAAAGAATATATGTAGCATCGACCCGTGCTATACGGGAAAACCACTACGCATTCTGAAGCGCTGCAATTGCTGAAGGGATATCCTGTTCATTCTTGAATATATAGCTTGTTGAAACAATCCTTGTTGCACCCGCCTCCGTCACGATTTTTGCCGTTTCCGGGGTCATCCCACCATCGACTTCTATGGGAAGATCTGGCAAGTTGCGGTGAATAATTTTGATTTTCTCAACAGCATCCGATTCAAAATCCTGGCCACTTGCACCCGCCTCAACAGTCATAATCAATACGCAATCGATTTCCTCAAGAAATGGTTCGATGCTTTCAAAATCCGTATCCACGTCAATTGCCAACCCAACTTCCATATCATATGCGCCCGCTTCCGCCAAAAAATCCCGAGGGTCGATGCATTCCACATGCGCAAACACCCGAGAAAATCCTGCTTCCGCCAGTTGCTTGAGATACTCTTGGGGTTTGCCGACCATCAGGTGTGCTTCGAATTGCGTACCGGTCTTGCCGTACAGTGAAACGGTTGGTTCCAGACAAGCAATATCAAGAAATGTCTCACTGGAAATAATCGTATTGTCGGCAATGTCAATCTGGATGCATTCTGTATGTGGTGCAACGGATATAATTTTACGCTCGATTTCCTGCAAATTCTTCTCATTAATACCGGGGATAATTTGTATCATATATGTAGTATTGAGGATTTGCCGACACTTTCGCAAGAGGAACTTAGTTGTCCGCCTCGTGTTGCGTAATTTTTCCGATTCTTCGCAGGAATCGTTCTTGAGGATCGAATGCGGTCGCCAAAAATGTCGTCACGAGCGCAGTTGCCTGCTCAAGGGTCAGATAGTCGGAGGCAAGTGCGATGATGTTGATATCATCATCGCTTTTTGCATCCCGTACCTGCTCGGTAGTTACAGCAAGTGCAGCGCGTATGCCGTCAATTTTATTTACCGCTATCGATACGCCGGCACCTGATCCACAAATCACTATGCCGTATGAACCAGGAGTCGCTACGACTTTTTTTGCAACGGCAAATGCAAAATCCGGATAGTCATCATTGGGATCCAATACCGTATTGCCGCAATCCTCAACCGCCAACCCTTTCTCTGCAAGCTGCGTTTTGAGAAATTCTTTTAGCGCAAATCCTTTATGGTCTGCTCCAAAAAAGATGGTCATACCTTCCAGTATGCCAAAAAGGGGGAAAAATAACAAATAGAGTTAGCGGGTGTGTTGGAGCGCTATGGCAAGCGCATCGTACTTATTGTCGAGCGCGCGAAACGTTTCATCATCTACCATCGTACGTCCCCAGGCAACTGCAAGATGTGTTCTTACAACTGCAACCATACCGATTGCATCCATAAGAATTTGATGGCCAAAACGCCTATCCAATCTAGATAGTCCATCCGCTATTTTTGCTGCCAAATTCGTAGCACTTTCCAACACTTGTTCGGCAATATCCTCATTTTCTCCTTCACGTGTTCCGTCAAATGCCTCATGGATATCCATAAGCGCCACATACGCATCCTGCCACAATTTGTTTTCATGAAATGGATTGTTCATAGATGGATGTTATTCTACCCTACTTGCAAAAAAAACGCCATCGGTTACCGCTCCCCGGGTTCCGCAACGGTATCCTGAATGAATTGAATACCCCACTGGTAAATATTGTTTTTCGCTAGGACTTTTTTCAATTCCATATTCCGTTTTTGTTTTTCCTTCGGATCCATGGTCAGTGCGTGATACAGTGCCACCGCAGACCCTTCGGTATCGTAGGGATTTATAAGCATTGCAGATTTCATATCTTTGGCAGCTCCGGTGAATTTGGAGAGAAGAAGCATGCCCCGATCAGGCTTGTTGCAGATTGCATATTCCTTAGCAACCAAATTCATACCGTCATCCAGCGATGTCACCATACAGATATCAGCGAGATTGTAATAATGGAAAATTTTCTCACGGGGAACAATTTTGTTGACATACTGAACAGGTAACCAAGTACCGTTTCCGTACTTCCAATTAATTTTTTCCACCAAATCCGATATCTCATGGTTAATCGCTTTGTATGCAGGGATATGAACCCTGGATGGAGCGCCAATCATCAGATACGTAAATTTACCGATATATTCCGGATACTTGTCAAAAAAACGATCAATGATTTTTAATCGTTCCGGAATTCCCTTGGTATAATCAACACGATCAACCCCTATCCCAAGCTTGTCGTAGGTAAACCCGAAATCCTCTTCAATCAGTTGCTTCTCCGGTTGTTCGTTCCCGATAACGTCCATAATCTCCGTATAGTCGATACCGGCTGGAACATGGGATACTTTGGTCACGTGGTCTTTAAACACAATGGAACGCGGTTCGGAATCGACAATGACCTCGAGATCGCGGCGTGTACATTCCACAAAATTATCAACGTGGTATCCGCGATGAAACCCGATAAAATCCGCCCCTAACATACCCGCAACAATATCTTTGCGCCACGGACATATGCGGTATATTTCATAGGTTGGCCACGGAATATGCCAGAACACTCCAATTTTTAGAGTCGGCCGCATTCTTCGAAGCATGGTGGGAAGCAGTGCCAGATGGTAATCATTCACCCACACAAACCCTTCTTTGTCCCCAAGTTCCTCAATAATCGCTTCCGCGAATTTTTGGTTGACCGTTACATAATCCTGCCACCAGGAATTATGGAAGATCGGTTTCACAAACACAGCATGACACAACGGCCAAAGTGTCTGGTTTGCAAACCCATAATAGAATCCTTCCAGCTCCTTTTTTTTGATAAATACGCGTTTTAACGTATACCGTGGGTTTTCAGGCGGCACCTTGATCCTGTTTGCCTTGTCCACGACTTCCTTGTCCGCGTCACCGGATGCAAGCGCAACCATAACACCACCCGTTGCCTGCAGGATACCATCCAGCAAGCTGTGCGCACCTCCCGCAGCCTTCTCGATAGCGATGCCTTGTGCGGTATGTGAATGAAGGTATGCCTCACGCTGTATCGCAACAATAAACTTCCTACCTTCAAGCGATTCTTTCACAAAATTTGTGAGGTCTTTTGGAGTCTTCAGGGCAGCCATAGTAGCTTTGGAAACGGAATAATAGCCGTATTGTATCACACGCTTGCTGGAATCATCCTGGTATTTTTTCATATACGGAAAAACTTTTCTTTGTATGCGCGCGCCATCCTTTGTCCAAGCTCCGGTTCTCCATCCGACCATTGTTTTTCCTGATTCTTCTTCATTTCCGAAATAGCACCTGCATCAAAAAGATACGTCCTGATGGATTCGGCAATCTTGGAAATCGGTGTTGTCTTTGTGTGCAACACGCATACTCCGACGTGTGCGAACGGTTGCACTTCACCAATGTGAAGTTCAGGATATTCATCCTCAGGATATGTGGTCACATTGGCAATCGTGGGCACCCGTGCGGAAATTGCCTGCTCAAGTGTTGCAAGTCCCTGGTGCTGAAACACGAGATCACTTGCAGACAACGCTGCATAGAATGCATCCATATTGGTTTTGGGCGGAAGGATAATGTCGTTTCTGTGTAAAGAATCCATATCGATTTTGGTCACGTCGCCAAAAACGAGCATTTTAATCTTCGGTTGCTGCAATTCATCAATTGCATGGAGTAGGTTATCAAGAACCCATGACCTGCTTTTTGCCCCAAATCCACTGACGTAGCAAAAAATAAGCTTTTCGTCATCCGCAACGGAAAACGATTCCCGCACCTTCTTTCGCTCAACAGCTGTTGCCGGCAGATACGAAGGGATACAGCCGATCGGTTCAAGTCGGGACGCAATGGATTTGGGAATATCGAACATCCCTCCATGTTCCAACAGTCCTGCCTGAAATACGTCATTGGGTACATTCAAATAGTACCGATCGGCCCACCTGTTATATGGATACATCGAAGATGTCGGCAAAAACAACCAATTCGAATCAACGGTGACGACCAATTGTTCCGGAAACAAGGAATGCGGCGCGTTCCAAAACGACGGCTCCTGCCGAAAAGACTTAGAATTGCATAAAATGATCACCTGCGGCTTGTACTCACCCACATATTGCTTGAACAATTCCACTGTTGGAGACATCCTAACGGGAAACCCGGGAGCACTATCCGTAAAAAAACCTCGATTGACATCCTTTTTGAGAAGTAGGGTCACTGACTGGTTTTGGCTATGAAGATACGTTGCAATAGCATATGCCTGACTTGTTTCCCCAGAGGCCATTGCAAAAAGAAGATACTGTAACTGTTGGGCAGCCATACACTCTAAGTATGAGAGAATTGCTCACGAAACACAAGAAAAATAAAACGGAAAAGCGCAAGTTGTCGTCTCCATCGCCAAGGTTCCTGAAACAGTCGCCATACCCATTCTAATCCTATAGTTTGTACTCCTTTTGGGGCACGTTGTATCGATCCATCTATCAGAGCAAACGATCCGCCAACCGCCATCAAAACAACCGGTCCTGCATGATTGGCAACTAATGCTTTTTTCAACATCTCTATCAAATATTCCTGCTTGGGGGCACCAAGTCCAACAAAAACGAGCCTCGTATCGCTTATCACAATCCTTCTTGCCAACTGATCGACAAATCCGTCAATTTCTCTGTCTTTATGTTCGTTTTCGAGCCGTCCGGATACAACGCGCATCTGAGGTGCTGGTTCTGCCCACCCATGAAGACCCACGTAGGACGTTTGTAAGCACTCCAAAGCACTGACTGCCAATTTTCCCGTTCCTCCGATAAGTGCTATTTTGGCGCTCCGAAGAAAAGCCATCCTGATCAACTCTCCCATAAAGTCTATTCCCTGCGTTCGTTTGACTGTCGGGATGTGCGGATCCTTCAAACGCATGAACCACAGTGCAATAATCAAACCAATACCATCCGGGAGCTTCACATCGGCCCGATTGACTATATCAGCAAACTTACTATCGTCTTTTGCAAGAACAATTTGTTCGGGATTCGGGGTAACGACAACATACGGGCTTTTCTTCATGTGTATTCCCCGTTTGCCGTCAAGAACGCTTTGAAACAAATACTTTTGTATTTCCTCTAGGATTTCTGACTTTGGGTTTATAGTAAGGGAAATCCCAAGGATTTTTTGTGATTTTAATAACATATAAGCTATCCTATTATACCGTATCCTCTCCATTCCGTTTGTATTGAGTACAACTTATTGTATACAAAATACGATTATTTTCTCTCTTTCCTTGAAATGTTGATAAATACTATAGGTGCTATGTTTTATTCCCGTATTTTTACAATGATAATACTACTATAAGCTAAAATCACTTTTTGCTAACACTGCGTTTGTATAGTTCGATATTCTCAAGCGCTACTCCAGTCCCGCGGACAACACACAATAATGGCTCGTCTGCCACATGGCATACAACCCCGGTCATTTGTGTCATCAGCTTGTCCATATTGCGAAGCGTACTTGTACCCCCTGCCATAATAATCCCCTTGTCTATAATATCGGCAGCTAACTCAGGCGGGGTATCTTCAAGCACCGCTTTGACGGCACCGATAATTAAATGCAACACGGGAGTGATTGCAGCCAAACATTCCTTGCTGGTTAACGTTATCATGCGCGGCATGCCGGTCACTGCATCGCGGCCGCGAACTTCCATACTCCTCGGATCATCTTCTACCGCAGTACCGATGGTCATTTTTATCGTCTCAGCCATCCGTTCTCCGATAATCAAGTTATAGTTTTTCTTCACATACTGGGCAATCGCTTCGTCGATTTTGTTACCGGCAACACGGGCGCTTTTGTGCACAACCACGCCGCCAAGAGAAATAACAGCGCATTCTGTCGATCCGCCTCCGATATCAACGATCATATGTCCTGAAGCCTGCGCTATTGGGATCTTTGCGCCAATTGCTGAGGCGAGCGGTTCCTCGATAAGATACACGGTTTTTGCCCCTGCGGAAAGTGTTGCGTCCATCACGGCACGACGCTCCACTTGTGTGCACCCCGTTGGGACACAGATCATCACTTCCGGTTTAGTAAAACGGTTTCTCCCGACTGTGCGGTCGATAAAATAGGCCAGCATCGCTTCGGTAATGCGATAATCCGCAATAACGCCGTCACGCATTGGGCGCGTTGCCACGATATTTCCAGGAGTACGTCCCAACATTTCCTTCGCTTCGTTCCCAACAGCGACAACCTTTCCTTCATCAGCCGTTACGGCAACAACCGTAGGCTCATTTAAGACCACTCCTTCGCCTGCTAGCCATACGAGGCTATTTGCAGTACCCAAGTCTATACCGATGCGTTTTGAAGAAAACAAACTCATAATGCCCCTCAAAAAGGGTTGTGTATCGTGTATTTCCATTCTATCATACTACGCTGTATAATAATCTAAACCGCCGCATCCCTATGGTAAAAATAAGAAATACTTTTATATCTATAGCAACAGTTTGTATTATATTGATAGTTTCCGTCATAGTCATCTTGTATGGCCGCGGCTACAGATTCAACCTCAAGGAAAAAACGCTGGGATCAACGGGATTGGTGAGCGCCAGCTCGGAACCGACCGGCGCAACGATATTCATTGACGGAAAAAAGGTTGGCGCCACAAATACCACAATAACCATCAAGCCGGGGTGGTACAACATCGCATTCGTCAAAGAAGGCTACCAGCCGTGGGAAAAGCGTATCCGTGTCCAGGGAGAAGTCGTTGCCAAGGCAGACGGCACACTGTTTGCCATCAACCCTTCCCTTTCTGCAATCAGCATGCATGGCGTCACCCACCCGATTCTTTCCCCTGACGGTACCAAGCTTGCTTTCAATATCCCCTTTGCATCAGAAGCATCCAACGGAGCGCAACTTGCACAAAAGGCAGGCATTTGGATACTGGATCTTATCGATAAACCGTTAGGGCTCAACCGCGATGCAAAGCAGATCCTTAAAGGAGAAATCCTGGATACATCCGATGCGACACTCACATGGTCACCGGACAGCAAACAGCTTCTTGTTGACGTGCCAACCATACGAAAAAGCACGATTTCCTATCTCGTGGAAACGGACCGCCTGAATGATTTTGCCAAGCCTGTCTATGTTCGAAGAGACATAACAAACGATTGGGAAACTCAGGAAATCACAAAGGAACGGGAAAAACTTTCAACGCTTGCACCGGATTTCCTTGCCGTAGCAACCACATCTATGAACATTATCGCGTTTGCTCCGGATGAAAGTAAGATTCTATATGAGGCAACCGCAAGCGCAACACTCCCTATCATACTCATACCACCTCTTATTGGAACAAACTCTACCGAAGAAGTACGGGATATCAAACCGAATACTATATATACATACGATATCAAAGAGGATAAAAACTATCGGATAGGAACCAAGGATGCCCTCCATCTTCAATGGCTCCCATCATCAAAGCATCTCATCAACATCGGCAAGGATAAAATTGAGGCAATGGACTATGACGGTTTAAATATAAAGACGGTTTATGCCGGACCGTTCTGGGATAGTTTTGTTGCCCCATGGACTAGCTCAACACGACTTGTCATTTTAACAAACTTAAACCCGGCTGCCTCCACTCTGCCCAACCTCTACGCCGTAAATATTCGGTAATCATGGGAGAAATAGAACGCTCTGAAAACACTCGTGTCTTTCGCCATAATGAAAATGGTTGCAACTATACAGTGACCAACCAATGGTTTCTTGGCGAATGCAACGGGACAAGACTCTCCATTGGCCAAGCGGATATTGGGTTAACAGATAAAAGTGATATACCCATTACCGCACGTACCATTGGACAATATCGGTTCACCAATTTCATACTCGAAGATTTTGAAGAGCGATATAAAGATCTTCAGATTGTCGAAATCGGTGCAGGACTTGCGGAATTTTCTCCGCACATGGCAACAATAACCACAAAAAAACCCATCGTGATAGACTCCGCGGATTACAAAAGTATCCGACAACTGCTCATGACAGCAAAAAAGCACAAAACGCCTGCTGTACAAATACCAACCGTTGATATGCTCCTTCAACGTGTCAATACACTTCTTGATCCCACAAAAATAACCTTGTATAACATGCCTCTTCTGGAAGCATACGCAAAACACAAAGAAGAGCTTCGGGGTGTTGCCGATGTCGTTTTAGACGTGTTCGGCGCAATACAGTATGCAAAACCATGGAACAATAAGCTGCTTGTAGAGGAAGTTGAACAGCACTTTCTCTTGAAATCCTGGTGGCAAGGACTCACGTCCTAAAAAAGCGCCCTCGAGAGGAATCGAACCCCTATCTTGCCCTTAGGACGGGCCTGCTCTATCCGTTGAGCTACGAAGGCTACTCTTCGCATTTTATCACGTGGATGGTACAATGAGTATCCAATTCGGGATGTAGTTCAGTTGGTAGAACGCACGGTTCGGGACCGTGAGGTCGGCGGTTCAAGTCCGCCCATCCCGACCCTCTTTTTGGGTCAATTTCCCTGCTAGCTTCCCGTCGGGTTTTACGGTATAATACCACAATCATGAACCTCTCATTCAAGCCCCAACACATCCCCCTTGAAGAAAAACCAATCCAGATTATCCTGGCTTCCCAATCCCTAGGGCGAAAGATGCTGATGGAAAAACTTGGCCTTCCGTTCCGTACCATTGTATCCAACGTGGATGAAGATGCCATAAAAGATGCGGATCCTGTCAAAACTATCAAGAAACGAGCTGTTGCCAAAGCCGAAGAAATCGTCAAGAATCCCCGCATATTTAATTTACCCATTGATAGCCGCTCGCTTATCATTGCTGCTGATTCCATGGCAGTATACGGAAAGAAAACCTATGGAAAAGCCGATACAAAAGAAGACGCAAAACTCATGATAAAAGAGCTGATGGGAAAAACCCACACGTTCGTCACCGCAGTGAAAGTCCTCTATTTGCATGGTTTGACCGTGAAGAAATCTTGGGATGGAATATCCCGAACAAAAGTCACCATGCGCAAAATGAGCATGCCGGAACTTGATCAGTATATAAACCGGTATGATTTTTCACGGTTTGCGGCAGCATACACGATCAACGAAGCACCATGGGACCTGGTTACAAAAATCGACGGCAGCTATACAAACGTTATCGGCTTGCCGTTTGAAATCATTCTTCCGATCTTCAGAAAACTGGAAATAATTAAGTAATACCTAGTTTTTCCACCCTTATCTCCCCTATATTATAAACTTGACAGAGGGGTGCGTGGTTGGCATAATCAAATCGATCTATGCGTTCCGCATCACTTCTGAAATCAATCGGCATCGTGCTTGCAGTTCTCATGCTTTGTATAACAGCGGCGATGGTAGTGAAAACGGTAACCCAACGAAATTCTTCCCAGGACATCAGATCCCGTGCGGCAAACGAAGCTGCTACCGTTATTGATTCCGATGCGCTTCTGGATGTGCAAGAAAACGCAGTACAATCAATAGGAACGGATGCGGAACTAACTATTGACAAAACAAATACCGAGGACGCTGCCGACCTCGACGCGGTAAACGACTTATGAAACACAAAACGGTGAAAATTCTCCTTATCACGCTTGCCGCATGCGTTCTCCTACCGCAGGCAACCTATGCAATCAAACCCTCGCAAACTCCCCGACCAACATGGACCCAAGAACAGCTCACAAAGCGACTCAATAAAGCCAAGGATATCGCATTCAAACAGATCGCCGCTCGCGAACAGCTCATTGGACATTTTTTGGACATCCTAAAAAAACGGAAAGGGGAAATTTTTTCAACGGACGGAAATGAACTGACAGCGCTTCTTAACGAACTAAAATCACAATTCACCCAATGGCGTGGGGAAATACAAGCCGCAACGACAGTCGAAGAAGTGAAAACAATCCAAAGGACATGGATACAAAAGACAAGCGTCTTCCAGGCATTTCAAATCAGATTTAAATTACTCATCAAAATCGCAATTTTCAACAAAAGCGTTGCGCAGATACAAAAACGCGTCACAACGCTTGAATCGTTGCTTGCCAAAAAGAATAATAGCGACGCAAACAATGATTATGAAAATGCGCAGGCAGCAATTGCAGCCACAAAAACGGAAATAACGGGTCTCACAACACGTATCGCAGGCATAAAAACGCGCATACTAGCGCTCACCGCGACCCTTTACAATACCAATGAGACACAATTTCTCTCAAATGTTGAGGCAATCGAACAAGATATCAATGCGCTTCGGCAAACCATAGCGCACCAGTTCACCGCATTGAAGGAAATTCAGGAAAAAATCACAGCACTTGAAAACAACACGCCCCCGACAATAAGCATAACAAAGGAACCAAGAAATATTAATCGCATACAAATCACAGGCGGTCCACACCCTCCGGGAAGAAACGAAAAATAAACTTCGCGTTAGTGTCTTACCAGGAAAAAAGTTCCGATTCTGCAAAAAGCAATCCTATTTCTTTTGTTGCAGCTTCCACGCTATCCGAACGGTGCACAACATTATGCGGTTTATCAACACCGTAATCTTTTCGGATCGTTCCTGCAGCAGCTTCTGCTGGATCTGTTGGGCCGCATATCGCAAACACTTTTTGGATCGCATCCTCCCCTGCCAATACGATCGCAACAATCGGAGTTGACATCATCTGTTGACAAAGCGATGGAAAAAACGGCTTGTCTTTATGATGTGCATACCACGTATCAAGAATTTCTTGGGTCAACTGCACCATTTTGAGTCCTGCAAGCGTCAGCCCAGAACGTTCAAATCGGTCGATAATCTGACCAACAACGTGTTTCTGCATACCGTCAGGTTTGATAAGAACTACTGTTTTTTCGATCATAGATTTCCTTTCTTTATATGGTTAATAATTGTACCAATTCATGCTCTTCCGGTCTATTCCAAACAACGGCAAGATTGAGTGTATTTGTCACAATATATTTACGGACCAACCGATCGATATCCGCTTTCGTCACTGCTGAGATGTTCTCCAGATAAGAAGAAAGCGTCAATATATCCTGATTGTAAAGCTCTTGTCTTCCAAACCATTCATTCATGAATTCCGGATCTTCAGCACGGAACGAAAGCATGGTTTTTATACGCTTAATCGCAACGCTCACTTCCTCTTCCTTCACCCCATCTGCAACAACCAAGCGGAGCTGTTCCATAATTGCGCCCACCGTTTCGCTCACCTTTTCCGTCGCAACCCCCGCATAAATTGACCAATACCCTACATCTGCAAATTGATCTGCACTGGAACGGACAGTATAGCAGAGACCCCGTTTTTCGCGGATTTCCCTAAACAATCTCGATGTGAATGAAACGCCAAAAAGAAGATTAAAGACACTCCAGGCAAACCTGTCTGCACTTGAACGGGAAAACGTACGGACGCCAAGGGTAATATGCGCCTGTTGCGCATCTTTCTTTTGGAGAATGCTGCAAACAGGTTTCGCCTGCTTGTCTGAAACAGTGTCCATTGCACCGGTGTGTACAGGTGGTTTGGATCCAAACCAATCACTCGTTTCCTTCACACATTCTTGTCTCCGCTTTCCCCCAAGATTGCCCGCAAGCACAACAACCATGCGTTCCGGCTGATACCAGGCGGTGTGGTATGCGCGAAGTGTTGCCGACGTTGCACTGCGAAGCGATTGTTCCTCGCCGATAATACGCATGCCCAATTTTGTACCCGGATACAACATCTCATGAAAAAGCTCTCCCACTTTCATTGCGGGTTCGTCTTCATACTTCTTCATTTCTTCCAATATCACATCCCGTTCTTTGTCCACATGCCGTTCTTCCAACCGCGGATTGAGCGCAAGCTCCTTGTTGATTTCCAACCCCGCCTTCCAATCTTCTCCCAATACCTTGTTGTGATAACAGGTTACGTCAATATCGGTATATGCGTTCTGAAGCCCACCCAATCGTTCAATAAAATTCACATCGTCTGTTGTCGGATATTTATCTGTCCCTTTAAACACCATGTGTTCCAAAAAATGAGAAATACCGCTGATTGCCGGTGTTTCGTATCTGCTTCCTGCAGCAACCATCACGGACGTTGCTATGCTCTCAACACCTTCCATCGGAACCAAAAGTAGCCGTGTTCCGTTCGGGAAAACGGTTTTTTCAAAAGGGTGGGAAGCGTTCATGCAATACATCATAACAGAGTAAGGAAAAAAAACAATTTCCCGTTCTTGGTATTTGTAAATTCTCCAAATTTGTTTATCATGAATATATGTCTCCAGATGCTATTCGAGAACACATAGAACTGGCAGTTGTAGAACTTATCAAGCGCAGCATTGCCGCCGGCGCGATGACGGAACTGCGCGCAAAGCAAATCTCCCAGATTGTATTAGAGCTTCTCAAACCGGGAATGAGCTATGAGGCGCTCTATAAAGCAATATTTAAACTTGACGACACCTGCAACGAACTTTCCGCAGTCGTCCTTCCCTATGCAAAAAGTTATGAGGAAAACGTTGCCAAAAAAGCAACGGAGGCAGTCACCAATTATATCCGCGTCGGCAATTATGATGCAGCGGTCAAGCTTGCGGAAGACGTGGTACATGAGGATGTAACATTAGAATGGAGAGGGTCGGGAAAAACGCCGTAATCTCATTGACAAATACGCAGAAGCATCAGAAGATGGATATATGGTAATAGAACCCACTGCAACTTCCCTTGATACTTTCCTTACTGATCTCATACAGGAAAAACACGGATCACCGCTTGCCGACGATCTGAAAGAAAAAATGCTTCAGGATCTCAAACCGCGGCTTACCCAATGGATAACGCTCAAAGCGATGACGGAAATTGCACAGGCATCCTCTGCAGACATCACCAAACTCCAAGAGATGGTTGAAAAGAAAGCATCCAGTGAATCTATTCAGGAATTTATCCAAACAAAAATTCCCGACTTTACACCTTTTCTTACCCGAACGCTCATTGCATTCCGTCAAACATATCTTGGAGCATAACCCATGGCAGAACCTGTCGCACCACCGATACCGAAAGAATATGCAGGACTCGGTCCGCTGATATCTTTTGGTCACAAAGAGACGCATCCGATAACGGGAAAACCCGTTATTACTCCCGGCACCACGCTCTATCTTGCCAACGTCGATCAGGAACTCAAAGACAAGTTGAAAGACAAGACGTTTGACGGTAAAAAACTGAAGTCGTTTTCTCTCTGGGACACATCGGGATACAAAAACACCGGACTGGACAGTGCAGTGGTCCATATGTATGCACAAGGTACGGAAAAAACACCGGAAAAACCGTTGACAGTGCTTCGTACCAATCCGGAAACAAATGAAAAGCTTCCCGAACGGGTCATGGCGGGCGTTCGACTTGTCGATGACAAAGGCGATTTTATCGATATTCCGAAAAAATATTTGACAACGGAAAAACCACAACCGGTCCAACGGAAAAAAACAGAGGCACCGACAACACCTTCTGGAGAAGCACATAAAATACTTGTCGGTATAGCCAATGCAACAGAACAAGACAACATATCCATTGCAGATGATGGCGTCACAGAAGGATTGATACAACAAGGACTACAACCAACAGAAAACCTCGATCAACCAACTGAAGTCGCGCAAGATAACGTGTCTGTTGCAGATGATGGTGTCACAGAAGGCATCATTCCATCTGGAACATCTGAAACACCAGTTGCAACAACTGAACAGGGTGCACCGAGTCCTGTAATCCCAGAAGTTACACCAGCTCCGGTAGCAGCAGAAACACCGACTCCACCCCCTTCAACCGAAACACCCACTCCAGATGTTACCCCGCTCGTTGCACCAATCGTTGAGCCGCCACCTCCACCGACAACTATAGAACCACCAACCGCACCTGTTCCAACAGTGGAAAAACGTACGGTGCTTGATGTTGTCGGCATCCAGGGTGCAACGGAACGACGTGCAACGGATTTGGCAAAGGAAGCGATGGAAAAAAGCCGAGACATAATCAAGCGGTTTTTCCAGGAACGGTTTGAGGAAAAATACTATCAACATTTTCATAAAATGCTCGAAGCAGCACAAACGCCGTTTGCAAAGGAAAGCATAGACATTGCACAACAAAGAGCACAAAGCCGCTATGATGCCGAAATGAACCAAAGAAACGGACTCGCACGCGCCGCACGCAAAACATGGGATTTCATAAAAGACCACACCTTCGGAGCCACTACCCTCCAACGGTATGCAATTGAAGAAATCCACACAATGCAACAAAACGGAGAAATCCAGGAACGTGTAGTATT
>CAYUUX010000015.1:0-21453 GCA_964448085.1 uncultured Gammaproteobacteria bacterium
GATACGACCGATCATATGATTTATTGGATTAATATATTAGTATTAATAACTGGATTCTCGGGCTTAGCAATCTGGGCACGAAAAACATTTATACATAACAAAAAGAAACTCATAGCAACGATGTTTTTATTCTTGTATATTTACATCTCGGTTGCACATTGTATAAGCCTTGCGGAAGATCGTTACTCTTTACCCGGGTATCCCTTTTTGTTTATTTTTGCCACCTATTTTGTCAAATCTACTCTCACTAAAATATCGATAAAGAAAATCACTTAGATAAAGAGAAGCGCCTAACAGCATTCGTTACTGCCAATATCTCTATATTGGCTAATTCCGGATATATGGGGAGAGATACTATCTCTTTAGATAGTGTTTCAGCCATCGGAAAATCCCCCCGCTTATATCCATACGATCGCAAGGCTGGTATTAAATGGAGAGGGATTGGGTAATGCGCGGCACACCCAATACCCTTTCTTTCCAGATAGGTTTTTAAAGCGTCACGTTTTTTTGTATGTATGACAAAGAGATGATGGCAAGACCCAATTGTGTAAGGCGAAATGGAGACTTTCTGTATATCATGTAGCTCTTTTGCATAGAGAACTGCAATTTCTCTTCTACGGGCATTCCATGAGTCCAAATGCCGCAGTTTCACGCGAAGTATCGCTGCCTGCAGTTCATCTAAACGACTCACTCCGGAGAGTTCCGTACTTTCATATCTCTTTTTTTCTCCATACATGCGCAAGCGTCGAAGACGCTCTGCCGTGCTTTTGTGGTTTGTCAAAAGCATGCCACCGTCTCCGTAAGCACCAAGGTTTTTGGAAGGATAGAAACTAAAAACAGCGATATCACCAAACGTACCGACTTTTTTCTTCCCAATGGTCGCTCCATGCGCTTGCGCGCAATCCTCAATAATCTTAATATCTAACCGTTGTAGTTCTCTCAGTACCCGTTTTACACCAACAATATCCGCTGGATTACCATATAAATGGACAACAACAATGGCTTTCGTCTTTTTTGTAATACGTTTCTTTAAATCGTTTGGATCAATATTTCCGTCAATGCCACAATCAACAAAACGTACGGTTACACCTGACATTGCGATACCAAAAAATGTCGGATATGCGTTTACCGGAAGAATTACCTCATCAGCTTTTGTCAGTTTTAATACGCGCATGGCTAGCGTAAGCGCGTCCGTACCGCTTGCAACTCCTATTCCATACGGTACTCCGATATAGGCAGAAAATTCCTTTTCAAAAGAAGTAACTTCGGAACCTAAGATATAGTTCCCTCTCGCGTGTACAACAGCAACTGCACGATCTAGTTCTTTTTGAATCGTTCTATATTGCTTCTTTAAATCAAATAAGGGAATCATAACCATAACTCTATTCTATATTTCAGCATCTCCCAGATAACGGGAAAGATAACAGACGGCTTTCCGCCACTAGCCCCACCGGTCTTTCTCATCAAATGTTCTATGGGTACTTCCAGTACTCGGAAATTATGTTTTATAGCTTGGATAGTAATCTTTGCATCAATGAAAGCTGACGTCGATCGGAGCGTTTTCTGTATGACTTTTTTTCTCATCAAACGAACGGAATTAACGTCATATATCGGTATACCAAACAAAAAGCGAAGTAACCTATTATATATCTGGGATTGTATGAGGCGATTTTTACCATCCTGCCGATGAATGCGTTTACCTATAATCATATCTGCCTTCTTTTGATATGGGATAAGCTTTTGTATCTCCATAGGATCAATTTGAAAATCACCGGGTACCAAAAACAACCACTCTTTTGTTCCAGCAAGATATAGCTCTCCAAATGTCCAACCATAACCACGATTTTCTTTATGTGTAATCACCGTGAGTTCGGGTATTACTTTTCGCAGTCTTTCTAACACTCTCCCCGTTCTATCAGGGCTTGCATCATTGGTCACGATAATTTCAAATTGCCGTGCACATTGTCTTCCCGTTGCACGCGCTCTGCGAACAACCGTTGCAATCGTATTTTCGTCTTTGTATGCAGGAATGAGAATGGAAAGAGATGAGAGTTTCATACCCAATATTTTGTTTTATATTTCCGATAATACGCTATGGTCTTTGCAATTCCGGTTTGAAGGGATGTTTTAGGTTTCCATCCTGTAAGTCGTGTAATTTTGGTAATATCACTTGCAAAATTCCCCGGTTCCTGGGTCTTTCGCTCTTGGGAAAACGGCGTGAAGTGGTAGGAAGCACGCTTCCCTGCTATCCTGCAGATCGTCTTTACCAGATGCAAGAATGTATCCGGTTTGTCTCTACCGACATTGATAATTTCTCCATAACACTTCTCCGATGTTGCGCAGCGAAGCATTGCATCAACCGCATCATCGATATACAAAAAATCTCGCTGCATCAAACCATCACCGAATACCGCTATTTTTTCTCCATCGATTGCCTGTCGGATAAACCAGTTCACCACGCCGTAGTGATTAGTTTTCATCTGTGCTCTTGGTCCGTAGATATTTGTTAATCGAAGCATCACAGAACGGATTCCGTGATTTTCGTGATAAATTTTTACCATTTTTTCCGCTGTTAAATTGGTCAACTCATAAATGCCTTTGGGATTCGTCGGCGCATCTTCTGCAACAGGCAAGCTTACTGCTTCACCATATTGTCCACGGGTACCAACGTTTATGAGTCGCACGGTAGGATTTAATTTTCTGCACGCTTCCAACAAAATCGCAGTCCCTTTCACATTGATATCAATATCGGGAAATGGATCTGTTTGACTAATGATATGGTCGGTTTGACGGGCTAGATGAAAAATATAGTCTTTTCCTTTCACTAATTGTTCTATCGCATTGACATCGCGAATATCCGTATAGTTCACCTGAACATGCTTCAAAACAGTATGGATATTAAAAAGATTTCCTCCCTGCATCGGTGACATGTTATCAACGATAGTGACATGTGCTCCTTTTTTCACAAGGGATAAAACGACACTGCTCCCCACAAACCCCAATCCGCCGGTTACCAAAACATGTTTATGGTGCATCGAGAATCGTGCCATAGCAAGAAGTGCCGCTAGTATAGCACAACAACCACACCCAAGAATCGTTGGTGTTTTTTGTTACAATAGTCCTATGGCAAAACAGGAAAAATTGGAACTGTTCATCGTTATCCTCCTCTCCATCCCCGTAGCGATTTTCTCAAACGTTGTGTATATCATCGGATCACTGCAAACACCAAAAGACATGGTATATCTTGGTGTGACACACCATTGGCAGGATTTTTTTGTGTATATCAGTCAGGCGGTACAGGGACAACAAGGTGCGTGGGTAACGGGAGATCTGTATACAACGGAATACACAAAACCAGCGCTTCTCTATTGGGTTAACAATCTCCTGGGACACGTGTCCACACTTCTCCATGCAAACCCAATTGCCGTGTATAACGTGAGCGTGTATCCCCTGGCAGTTCTGATGCTTCTTTCCGTCTACCTGTTGTTCAAACACGTATTTCCGGACAAAAAACTCGCGATTCCTGCAACATTGTTTTTTGTTTTCTCCACGTCGGTTCTGAATAAATTACCACAGGGTTCGCAAGTGCCGTATTGGCCATTTGAGCTGTGGGGTACCCCGCATCTTCTGATGAATCGGTTTTCAACCCTTCCCCACCATGTTGTGCAGATCATCCTGGTTGTCTTGGTACTCACACTCCTTTTTGGGAAACGAAATCGTATTCCTACCATCCGATATGTCGCACTTGCTCTGGCAACGGCAGCACTCACGCTTCTCCAACCGATCATGACTGCAATGATTGTGGGTCTTGCGGGCTGTACGCTCCTTCTCCGTTTCAAAAAAGAACAGCTCGGCACCATACTGTCCGCTTCTGTTGGTTTTCTCATTCCGTTTGCATACATGCTGCTTGCCTTCCAAGGGGAACCGCACATCCAGCTTCGCGTATGGGAACGGACGCAACACACGTATACAACACTCCCCTTCCTCCTTCTTTCCATCGGTCCGATTCTTCCTTTCGCGCTTGCCGGTATCGTGTGGAAAATCAAGAAGCTCGCGCCCATTGAACTTTTTGGTCTCCTTTTGGTTGTCATCGGCTACACGCTCTTTTTGCAACCTGCATTCATGATGAAAATCGGCATCACGAATGTCCGCGTCGTATTCCCCGCAATGCTTTTCATATTTGCCTGGTTTGCGGCAGTGGGAATTGACAGGACTGCTGCGTGGATAACGCGAAAACGCCCACAGCAAAAACTTTTGGTTGCAACTGCATTCTTTATCCTCTTTCTTCTTGCAGTTGCTCCCACAATCGTCTGGGAAGTGAATTACAAAATGCAGTCACAACTTCGGTTGGGTTCGCCCATCTATATTGCAAAATCAACTGCTGATGCATTTTCGTACCTTAAATCCCTGTATCCGCCCCGCGTGGTGGTCTTGGGAAATACGGAAACAAACATGGATGTGGTCATTCCTGCGCTCACTGGGCACACCACTGTCACGGGACACCCGTTGATAACGATCAATTCCGATGAAAAACGGGCAATGGTGAAGGCGTTTTTTGAAAAGAGCATGCGAAACGACATCGCACAATGGTTTTTGGAGCGTGAGCGGGTCACGTATATCCTGTTTACCGCTCTGGACGGAAACCCGAGCGAGTTTGAAGCACACTATCCTTTCCTCAAACGCGTCTTCCAAACGGACACCGTGTGGATATATACCATTGTTCGCTAAAAACTTCGGGGAAAAATTGATACATGCTTACCGTTGTACCTGGAAAATTGTGACGTCGGGATTGAAATACACCTGGCGTAAAAACGGATACTTGGATGCAATGTCCGCTTCTCCTCCTTCTTCCTTTTCCTGGGGTCCCCAGAAGACATAGGATACCCCTTCACGACGCATCCAGTAATACGCGTCTTGTGCATTCATTTGCCCGCTGTAAAACTGTTTGACAATCCCCATTTTCTCTTCCTTGTAGGAAGTGTTTTCATGCCCAAGATATACAAGACGGCCGGTTCGGGATGGGATGTAGTTGCCCGCAACAATGGATGTCAGGATAACGGCGTTCTTCGGTGTTTCGTTTTCAATAAAGGCAATGCCGTCGGTAAATCCTTTGATCGGATACACGATGTAGTTATTCATGGAAATCACCGGCCAGCCGGCACGCAGTTTCATATCCACGAAATCCTTCTGCCAAAAATATTGGTGATACATAACCAACACGCCGTAGGTGATAAGAAGAAGACAAATGGTATAGATCCCTAAAACACCATACTGGCGAAACGTTGTGTTTTTCGCGCGTACCAACGCGCCAACACCTGTATACAGCACGTATCCCGTCAACAACGACAATGGGATATGCGCCGCCATTTCCGTGAATCGCAACGGATGTTGGAATGGAAAAAACGTGAGCACAAACACCAATCCAACAACGGTTCCCGCCCACGCAACCACCGGATACCAGGGTTGCACTTTGTCTTTGATTACGATGTATGCTCCTGCAATGCCAAGTGGCAATGCAAACCCTAATGTTTTGAGATATTCAAGATACGCAAAAGAAATCGGATGAAGTTTTTCAAAATCCACCAACCGTTTCCATGGATACACTGCCAAAAGCGGCAGGAAATACACAATGGTCCACACGCTTAACAGACAAATGCCGATTCGTGGTGCTACGATCTGTCGAAACCATGAAGATCTGTCAAATTTTTTTCCGCCCAGAACATACTCCATCACGGTCAATACGGCATACACGGCAAACACCGTCATGAGCGCTTGTGGCATCGCCAGGCCCGTAAACATGGCAATAATTCCAAGGAGAATCCAATTCCCTTTCCGTTTCAGTGTTTCGTGATCAGCTCCCGCAATGATCAAAAACAACAAACCTGATTGCGCAGCCAGAATATGCGGAATGAATGTCAGACGCTGCAACGGTTCGAGTACTGTCCACCAGGACATGAAACTGTCAAAACGCCACCCATCCCACGCCGACACGATATGCGGCAATCCGCTTGCGGTTGGAACCAACAAAAACGCAAGTACTTGCCAAAGACTTTTAGCAAACAGCCGCCCCGCAAGCCAGGCAACAAGAGACAACACGAGCATTCCCAAAACGAACCGCGCAGTATGGTATGCATAAGGTATCGCGGAAACAGATTCAGGAATAATGCGAGCGGCACGGCCCAAAAGAAGATACAACTCATGAATGATCGTGCCGTGATGAGGTTCATTGGTGTAGGTTTCCAGAAGGGTCCACCGCCCATCGTACCCCTGCCGGATACGGGAAAGGTAAAAATTGTAATCCGTGATGTAATTGTGGATCAATTCAAATGATCTGTTGGGGGCAATCATCCCGCTTTTGGAAAGCTCATAGAAGGTCGGCGCAAACGACGCGAAGATAAAAACAACCACCAAAAATGAAAGGATTTTCTGTTTCATTGCACAAATGTCTATTCAAATCCTACCACATTTTACGACACTTGCATGGGGGGCAAAAACTTGGTACTGTTGACCCACCATGGCTGCCAAACATATTCCGGAAAAGCATGCAAATATAGAAACGTTTTTTCCCCTTATTGCGCTCGGTATGCTTCTTCTTCTGTGTATTTGCATCATTCGTCAATACCAGTTGTATGGAGCAGTAGAACCGGTGGTCATTCTCCCCGGCGGTATCACCTATACGGGACAGTAATATGGTATCGATCGTAAAAAAATCGTGGTTTGTACCGTTTCTTTTTTTGGCAGCATTTCTGCTGCGCATGGTCTTTGTACCAAACCCGGGATTTGAAGCGGACATGGCGTTTTGGAAATCGTGGGGCCTGGCGCCGTTTGATAAAGGGTATGTTGCAGGGTTGGCCCTTACCAACAACAATTATCCGACGCCCTTCGCCTATTTACTGTGGGCAGTGACGACAGTCTATAGTCTGTTTGCAAATCCGCACCTGTTTGCCGAATTCTGGAACCGAACCAATCTGCTTTATCTTACCCTCATGAAATTACCGGCAATTCTTGCGGATCTTGGTATTGCAGGCATACTGCTGTGGTTCGGATCAACGTTTCCAACAGCCAAATCCAGTGGCGCAAAAAAGGAAGGAAGAGCATGGGGAATGCTCCTTGCCGGGTTGTATCTGTTTAATCCCGTGTCGATTCTTGACAGCGCCGTATGGGGCCAGGTGGATGCGCTTGGGGTGTTTTTGTTTTTATGCGCATTCGTCAGTCTTGTAAAACACAAACCCTTTCTTGCGGGACTCTTGTACATGGTTGCGCTCATGACCAAACTGCAAAACATGATCTACGGACCATTGTTTTTTCTTCTTATCTGGCAAATGACTGGGTTTACTGGATTGGTACGCTCCGTTGCCGGAGCGCTTGTTGCGTTTTTCGGATTAAACAGCGCATTTTTGGTAGCAAAAGATATGGGACGCGTTGTGTATTCCCTGACCGTCAATTACGACTATTTCCCGTATATGTCCTTGAACGCATACAACCTCTGGTGGATCGTGGCAGGCGCCAAGGGAATGCAAATATCAGACAAAATACTAACGGTTGGCATCATCAATGCCAAAACCATGGGGTTGATTCTGTTTGCCAGCACCTATCTTCTCAGCACCCTGTCCATGCTCAAACACACGCTACGGGACGCTGTCAACCGCAACGGCCAGATTGAACTAATTGCGTCGTTTTTCACGGCGCTGATTCTTGCCGCCTCCGGATTCTTTTTATTCCAAACAGAATCCCACGACCGCTACGCGTTTCCGCTTGTTGTTTTTCTCCTGTTTTGGATGCCTCTCTTTGTTTCTCGTCATCTGACAATCAAAGAACGTGATAATTTCTGGATTACACCAATCTTCCGATATACAATAGTTGGATATATTTTGTTCTCACTCATTTATTTCGTCAATATGCATACGGCGCTTATCATTAACTACCCAAAAAACGGAATATTCATCCTGTCATTTTTGAAACACCCCTTCTTCACAACAACCATTGCCTATATCCTGATTGCAGGATTCTTTCTGTTTCTCTGGATAAACAGAAAAGAACTCACATGGACGCGCATCTGTCTTGCGTTGGCCTGTATTGGAGCGGCACTTGTAGGCTTGAATATGCCCCTTCTGACAAGAAGACCAGTATCCCTCACCCGCTTCACACCGCCGATCCATACACAACAATACGGCCAGCTTGCAGTGAATATGCCCACGAAAGCACAGAAAAACGATCCCAAAACCTGGGACCGGCTTTCCGTACAATATATGTTTTACCGCAAAGGACTCGGCACGCATGCAAACAGCACGATTGTTTATGATTTACACAGGCGGTTCTCGCGCTTTACAACCGACATTGGCGTTGATACGGAAGCAGGACCGCAGGCAAGCGTGCTGTTTGAACTGTACGGGGACGACCAACTCTTGTTTCGCTCGGACATCATACGGCGGTATGAATATCCGAAACATGTGGAAGTGGACGTCTCGGGGGTTGCCGCGTTAAAACTCGTGGTAACGGATGCGGGAAACGGCAATACGGATGATCACGCTGATTGGCTCAATCCGATGCTGTATCCATAACAACTATGCAAAAAATACAAAAACTCATCGCTTTCCTGCTTCTCCTTTTTTCCGTTGGGTGTTGCCTGTGGTTGTATCGTGCTGAACCGACAACAACCATTGATCCCAACGACAATGCGTTCCAATACGCACTCATTGACCGGACCAACACCATGTGGGAATACGCAGCACGAACCTGTCCAAAAACAATTGCCCATCCGATCTGTCACCTGTCGATCCTTATTGACCATTGGGTTCCCAATTGGGCACAAGGGTACAATCTCCCCTATTATTACTCGCACATTCCGCAAATTGCCATTGTCGGATCCTATCGAATTCTGGCGCCACTGATTGGCACCAGTGTGACACTCTTTCAGTATTACCACACTCTTATTTATCTTCTCCTTTGCCTGCTTCCCGTGTCCGTATTTGTTGCATTCCGCGCAATGGGATGTCCATGGCTTACCGCAGGATTCGGCGCACTCTTCGCACCGCTCATCTCAACGGACGGACTGTACGGCATTGATCAAACGTCGTTTCTCTGGCGCGGATGGGGGTTATCCTCCCAGCTCTTCGCACTCATTTGGCTCCCGTTGGTCGTTGCCTTTACCATACGGTTTGCCAACTATCCAAGAAACAAAACATATGCGGGACTGAGCATCTTGTTTCTTGTACTAACAACATCCGGACACCTGGGTATCGGCATGATGGCATTCATGGCCGTTGCCATCATCTGCTTTACTCCGATTGTTACCCATCTTGTATCAGGAACTCCGGGAAAAGCGATTGTGCGGATGCTGGGAAAAACGTTGCTCACAACCGGAGCAATCGTACTCCCAACACTTCTCCTCTTGTCCTATTGGATCGTTCCTGTATTTTTGCACAACGACTTCCACAATATTTCCTTCTGGGATCCCGTATGGAAATTCGATTCGTTTGGCGCAATCGATGTTGTAAAAAAACTGGTCAATGGAGAATTGTTTGATTTTGGTCGCTTTCCGCTGTTTACCTTTTTTCTGTTCTTTGGAATCGTTGCAATAGTAACAGACGAAAACGATACGCATACGCGCCCGTTGCCGTGGCTGTTTTTCTTCTTTCTCGTGCTGTTGTTTGGACGAACCACCTGGGGCGGTCTGATCGATCTTGTCCCTGGTATGAAGGAATTCCACCAGCACCGTTTTATCGTCGGACTCCATCTTGCAGGATTGTTCCTTGCACCGCTGGGGATGGTGTGGGTCATCAATACCTGTACAACTTTTGTTTCCCGCGTTGTAGGAAAACGATATCATGCATGGGTATTTGCGGGAGTGTGTCTTGCGGGTGTCATGGGAGCCTATGCAATCCTCTTCCCCCACATTATTGACTACGCAACATACAATGAAACACTCATTGAGCAGGCAAACAACAATTTTACCGATGCCGCATCCGACACGCGCGCGTTATTTACAACCCTGTACGGACTGCAACAGGAACATCCGGGAAGAATCTACGCGCTTCGGGGAAAAGAAGGGAATGATTTCCGCATTGCATCAACCCCCTACTACATGCAGCTTTCCACGTTCGGTCTTCCCACGGTCCTCTGGCTGCCGGAAACCTGGAGCATGAATTCCGATACCGAACAGTTCTTCAACGAAGACAACAGCACGCATTACGACATGTACAACATTGCCTATGTTGTGGCTCCCCCCACGAAAACGCCGCAACCGTTTTGGAAACTGATCAAGGAAACACCATCATGGAAACTGTATTCGGTTTCCTCCATGCAAGCCTTCTACATCACTACAGGCACCGCACCATCGGTTGTCTATTCCGACAAAGAGTCGCTGGTTAACCTTGTCCATATATGGATCCAATCCGACTATCCGAAACAACACATATACCCCCAGCTTCGTATGGGAAAACAAACGGAAACAGAACTCCTGCCCAATTTCCGGATGACAGATGAAGTCACGTATCAAACGCCTGAAGGAAAAACTCACAGCCTTTTGGGGGAAATCCCGGTGTACAAAAATCCAAGTGCATTGACTACCACAAACCCCACCATGCGTGTTGACAAGGAAACCAACGATACGGACATGCGCTTTTTGGCAACGGTTACCGTATCAGCACACTGCCCCACCTGCGTTGTCATCTTAAAACAAACATATCACCCAAATTGGATAGCAACGGTGAACGGAAAACGGGTTGCACCGATCATCGTCTTCCCTTTTTACACCGGACTTCGCCTGGAAGAACCCGGAACCTATGACATCGTCTTTTCCTACCAACCCGCTCCTGCAAAAATACTCCTTGCGATGCTGGGCATCGCATCGCTTTTCGTTGGTATATATATCATTGTCTTCCGTCTCCCACGTACTCCGTAACCTGCTATACTCAAGGTATATTCCATATATAAGGATACTTGTGTGACCACGCGTAGTCCCATCATCTTTGTCTTCTGCGCATTTTTGTTCAGTGTGTTTTTCCTGTCTCCGATACATGCTGCCACGTCCAACACATGCAATCTTCCCGCGGCGCAACAAAGTACGCTTAGTGTATATGCAGCAAAAAGAAGCTTCAATACAGGCACCATTATTCATGAGTGTTACAAATCAACACTTTCCGCAGAAGATAAAACGCGCTGCCTTACCACTCTCAAAAATGAATATGCGGATCAGCGGGTTGCATTTCAAGTCGCCTGGCGTGATATCGAGCCAACACAAGGACAAATCAATTGGCAAGCGTTTGACGAGGAAGTCAATTTTGCCCGAGCAAACGGGATAAAATTGCAATTTCACCATCTCATATGGTCAAACCATAAGCGCTATACAAACCCTGCTCGTTGGCTTTTTCCTGGAAGGACAGAGATGAGTTGTGGAACGCGCACAAAAGCAGAATTGGAACAGATCCTGCAAAACCATTTTCGTGCCCTTGCCACCCGTGGTGGCGATACAATCACTGCATGGAATGTCGTGAACGAAGCATTTGAACCAGACGGCTCAATGGTCAAAGACTGCTTCTATACCATTCTTGGTTCTGATTACATCGATAAAATGTTTCGCTACGCCCGCGAGACAAATCCAAATGCAACATTAGTGCTCAATGAATTTTTTACCGGCGGAAACACCTTTCGCTCCAAAGTGAATGGCTTTTTTGCATATGTACGCGCGGCAAAAACACGTGGTGTCCCCATCGATGCTGTAGGACTCCAAAATCACCAATTAAAACAAGATGGATATCAGTTCACAAACCAATACATGGATGACATCGCGTACTTTTTCCAAAAAGCCCGAGAGGCAAACAGCAAGGTGATGATTACGGAAATGGATGTATATCAAGCGGGACGCACCCAAGAACAGGTTGCAAAAGTATACAAAGATACACTTGCGTTTTGTTTAAAAGAACCGCTGTGCATATCTTTTGCTGTGTGGGGCATTTCTGATAAATTCAGCTGGTCTCGCGGCACACAGCATGCCAATTTGCCCGATTCCAAACCGGTATTATTTGATGAACAATACCAACGCAAACCTGCCTATTATGCTGTGATGGATGCACTCCGAGAAAGCACTACGAGACCGTGTGTTTCTGTCTCCCCGACACCAACAAAAACGCCAACACCGACGCCAACACGCACTCCCACGCCAACGATGCAACCGACCAATACACCCGTTCGCACACCCACCCCGTCACATACTCCTGCTCCGTCAAACACTCCCACTCGTACCCCAACGCCAACACCCAATCCTGCGGACATCAATGGGGACGGGCACGTAACAATTCTTGACTACAACATCGTAGTTGCCGCATTCAACACAACCGGCGTCCCCGGATTTACTCCCGCAGATATCATCAAAAACGGAAGTGTCGATATTTTCGATTACAACATGATAGTGAGAAATTACAACAAATGAACACATGAAACGCACAAAGCGAACACTACTAAGTAGTCTGCTCGTCGTCAGCATATTGATCACAGGACTCTGTATTGCTGTGCTTGCCGTCAAGAATACACAGGACACCCGCAGCCGCGCCATGCAAGCCGACGTAGAATTGATACTCAATCCCACAACCATTCAGGGTGTTGTTGATGAGGAAACAACCATCACAGTACTCATGAATACCCACACGAAAACGGTAAGTGCGGTATCCATACATCTCAGCTATGACCCGTCAGCACTAGATATTGAAGATGTAACACTTACCTCTGCTCTTCCCACCGTCCTTACCAATCCCGATACCGAAAACGGCACCATCATATTTACTGTCGGATCATCCCCGGATGCGCCGATAAAAGGCGTCGAAGCGCTTGCAAGTATACGCATTAAACCGCGTGTCAAAAAATCAACGGCAATTATGTTTGGCAACGCAACTGCTGTTGCCGCAATTGAGTCTACGGCAAATGTTGTCGGGAAACGGACGGGAACCACCATCGTTTTCACCGAATCCCCGACAAATACCCCTGGTACTATTCCTGCAAATCCAACAACTACACCATCCTCTTCTTCTTCCCAAGACGATTCGTTCGATCCTCTTGTTGGTTCACATGCAGACTCCTCATTTTCTGAAGAATCCCCTTCCATACCACAACCAGAACAGAAGCAATTACCTCCGGAGTCTACCGGGTGGGTGGGTGGAATTGCCAAATTCTTTTCTCTGATAGTCTCTTTGGTCAAACAACTGTTTTTTCCTTCAGGAAAGTAAGTGCAAAATATCGCATCTCTTTGCTCCCTCTTTTCTATTGACAAACAGGCAATTTCATAGCATGCTAAACATAGGGATTTAGTATAAAAATTATTTCCATTTCATCCTATGCCCAAAAAGAAAAAATCCTTTACAGATAAACTCGTATCGTTGAAAGGAATTGCAATTCTTATTGGCATCCTTCTGATACTTGCTGGTTTTGCGTATTTTTACGCAAAAAAAGATATGATGCAAAACGCACGCAAAGTAGTACCCACACCAACCGCTACCCCTACTCCTCGGCCAATACCCCATGGAAAAATCGGATTTGGTGTTGGTGGATCCGTTCCAGAAGCACCAAAATTTGGCAGGGGTTTTTTGAATCCCTATGACCCAGCTAAAGGAACGTCGCAAGTCGTTAGCATAGAGATGACAGATACTGTTGATATCGAGTCTATTACTGGCGTAATGAAAACGGATCATGAACAATATCAGCTTACTTTTTCCCTTGTGGAGGGCACGAAACAAAAAGGTAGATGGGAAGCTACATGGACCGTAACAGATTCGTACCTCTATACATATGAACTGAACCTTAGGGCAAAAAATGCCAAAACATCAGATAACGTTGACATAATGTTGAGATAAATATGAAGGTGAAACACGCTATCGTTCTATTTTTCATCGCAAGTACAGCTATCTTCATGAGTATACCCGCATCTTTTGTGTATGCGGTTGACTGTACCAAACCTGGAAAAACAGGAAATTCAACGGTCAGTGCAAGTTGCACTTATGTTGACACCATTGAGGGTGCTACACAAGGAAATATTATAGTTGCGGCAAATCAAACACTTACTGTTCGTGCGGGTCAACGTGTCGTGGTCAATAATGGATATAAAATTGATGTATCTGCATCTGGATCAAAAGTGGTATTGATCGATACGGGTATTATGATGACCAATGCCAAAATATGCCACACAGACAATGATGGGGATTCATATCCAGAATCGTTATCCGCAACCGAATATACATTAACCACGTGTCCGAGTGGTACCGCAGAACGATCAGCATTAGCTGCGTGGACTATTGATTGTAACGACGCTGATGCTGGTAAATATGCAGACGCTGTATGCTATCAAGATCAAGATGGAGATACATACACCTTAAGCACTCCGTCAAGCGTATGTGGGGTGGGTACGTGCGCATCTGGTTGGGAAATAGATCAAAGTGCCATCGTTGATTGCAATGATACATCAAGTGCCGTGTGGACAGGGGCAACACAAGGAACCTGCTATAAGGATGGTGACAATGACGGATACGCGTATACGGGTAGCTCGTCATACACCTGTTTTAATAATCAGAATTGTACTTTAGCAACAGCGGGGAGTGTGGGTACCGGAACTCCGGTTACTGCAACAAATTTTGTAACGACAAAAACGGATTGCTGTGATAGCAATGCAAATGCGTTTCCGGGACAAACAGCATGGCAAACCACTGCTATGACGTACAACGCATCAACGTGTCCGGTTACTCTTGTATGGGACTTTAATTGCGATGACGTCGAAACAAAACAATACACAGAGACACTAGTCTCCGTCACCTGTAGTGATACGAAGGTACCTGGAGAATGTCACAATGATAATTCTGGAAATACCGGATGGCAATCCGGTATCCGTGCATGTGGCGATACCGGAACCTGGAAATCCGGAGGGTGTTGTTATAATGATGGAGAATGCGGAAGTGCAGGGCAATACCCCAATTGTAGCGCATACCAACCAACGTGGAGCTATACACAGGGGTGTAGGTAACACTTGTATCACAGTTCTTAACCTCCTATAGTAAAAACACGACATGGCACGGATCCAAAGCCTTCTTAAGCGATATCTCTATCTTATTGTGATTTTTTCCATCCTCGCCTTCGGGACGTGGTTTGGGGACGGTCATCTGACACAACTGGAATATGGGGTTGCATGGGTGATGATACCCGGGATATTGCTTCTGG
Organism: uncultured Gammaproteobacteria bacterium; assembly: GCA_964448085.1. Lineage (GTDB taxonomy): Bacteria > Patescibacteriota > Microgenomatia > UBA10105 > UBA927 > CAIJMI01. The sequence continues at coordinate 15,199 of CAYUUX010000015.1, forward strand.
TTCGTTTCGCAAAAAAACAACGATCGATGGATCCTTGGATCGTAACTTACGGCAGCCTGTTTCTTGTCCTTCTTGCATTGCTACAACTTCCTTCTGATGATCTTGCGGTTTCCGCAATCATGTGGCTTCGATTCGCTGCAGCAGGTCTCGTCTTCTGGATCGTATATTGTTACAGCACCATACAAGACATACGGGTATTTCTGCATCTGATCTTCGCTTTTGCACTTGCGGCAATTGGGGCGGCAGGAATAATTGCGGTATTGCCGGAAACATTTATGGGAAGGTATAACTTTCCGTATACCCACCTGCTGATTTTTCGCGGCGGACATCATAACATGAGCTATCTTGTTGTGCTCGCCTGCATAACATGCATGGTATTGTGGACGTACAAACGGACCAAACTCTACGGTATACTTACGCTTGTTTTCTTCGGGATAACCCTCTATACCCAAGCGCGAGCTGCTGTATTGCTGGAATGCATATCTACAATATTCTGTGTATTACTCTCTTCTCACTTACTTCAAAAAAGTAATGTGTATTGGAAAATTCGCGTTAGTATCCTCGTGGTACTTGGTGCAGGCATTATGTGGTTTCTTGCATGTTCGCCGGGAGTGGATGTGTTATTTCATAACACAAAAAAGACAGAGCCCATACAGCCTCGCATTGCATACTGGCAGCAAGCGATACATGCTATTTCAACACGGCCTCTCCTGGGAAGTGGTCTGGGAACGTTCTTTATCCAATCCACAACATATCAAACACGTAGGGCATCCTATAGCTGGTCTACCCATAATAGCCTCCTCAACCTTCTTGTGGACATTGGTATTGTGGGAACAATACCATTTCTTGTCCTGCTCTGGTATATAGGGAACGGTATTGTAGGAGGAATACGCACACAGCGTAAGGACAAACCATACAGTTATGCGCTGTGCGCAGGATTGATAGGAGTACTTCTTTACAGTTTTGTTGACTACCCATTCGATTTTTTAGTTATATCCTTGATATGTATTGGAATCGTTGGATTTCTATCCGGAACACTTTCACAACAAATAAAGCAAACACGCGGAGAGGGGTGGTACGTAGGAATACTTAGTGTGATTCTTTTTGTCGGGGGAAGTGCGATATATGCAGACAAAGTCGCGGCAGAAAAGGAATTTATCCCCTGTTCATACCTCAACTACAACACGAATAAACCGTGCCTGTATAACCGAACAACCCCACTTCCCGCAGGCTACATTCAACGCATCATTTTGCTCCATCCGAGAAACCATTACGTCTATTTTGGCCTCGGCAGCTACGAAGAAAATATCGGCAATGAACAGCAAGCAACTATTTACTACCAACAAGCCATAACCACCCATCCGCATGATCTGTATTTTACCTATCGCTATCTTGCAAGCATTGCCCTTGCCAGAAAATATTCTCAACTCGGCAGTGCAGTAACCTCCGTTGGCTGTCGAAGATATCCGAGTGTATGTTCTGCCTTACAGGAACTCCACTTAGAGGATGCAATATATACCCCTGCGCTGCAGCAGATCTTTGCAACGGCAGGACAACGAACCGTGTACCAGGACTATTTCCTCATCATCTACAAACTCGGCTTGTATTTCCTTCCTTCCGACCCGCAGAAAACGCAAGGATTCTGGGATGCGCTTGCCCGTATGCTCCCAACCTATGCCCCCTTTCACACTGAACGGGCAAGTTTGGCGCTCCATACATTCCACAACGAATCGGCAGCGCGGTTGATCATACAAGCATGCGCCAAATACGAGTCGCCACGAGCAGAATGTACACATCGCTTAGAACTCGGGCTTCCCCCACCGGGTGCCCTTGCGAAGGCAATTGAGGATATGTGGACGTTTAAAACACAATAAAGGAAAAGGTCGTTATGGAACGAGCTGAGGAATCAAACTCGCTCCGGAAAATGCAAGGAGAAGAATTCCAACGATAACGGACACAACGAGGAAAAATCCGATGGCTGTTCGTGTTTTCTCCTTGAGAGACAGGACGAAGCGAACTAATTCAAATATCCCAACAGACAGTGCTCCCCCGACTGCTACACCAAACAAATCATGCGGATCGGTCCACGTCCGGATGCCTGGATCAAGTTGCGTAAATAGTCCCATGACGATGGCGGTTGGAATGGTATAGGAAAGTCGATCGGGAATCTGCACCTTCCAAAGTTTTCGTATCAACCAAAACAATGGGCGAAACAAAAATAAGGAAGATAATATAGAAAGCTCCAACACATCACCAGCATCCCCTATATGCAAATCAATATAGTTCCATATGCCTGTGAGTTGTCCTACTCGTCCAGAATAGGTTTCATTACGCCAATTTTCCAGCACATATCCAATAAAACCCGCTAAAAACGGAACCGTATTGGCAGCTGATCCAATACGTGCAAGAAACGTTGTGTTCGGTTGTGCTGGAGCCTCTTTGTTGACATTCGTATCATGGAAAGATGTGGGCTCCATCTGAGCAACTGCTCCCCGTACTTCATCCAAGTGCTGCAAAATCTCTGTTTCATGCATCCGGATAATTTCGGCCAACAACGGGAATTCTGAAGGATCAACAACACTTCGTATAGCTGCAATATACTGTTGAACATAGGGTGCAGCCTGCACAAATATCTTTGCTTGTGCTAACGCTTCATCCATATTGCCCGTTTCCTGATACATATGCATCAAAAAATAGTTTTGGTTGATCCCGTATTGTCGAAGCTCTTGGGAAAACGCACTCAAAATCGCACGTTTTCGTTCCGGATACGTTTCAAGGTATGCTTTAATGTCCTCAACCGGAACACGTGCGTATTCACTTTTGGCAGTTCCTACAATAATGGTGTGTTTGGGTTGGATAAGGCCAGGTGCGTTGTTCTCTTGATTGAGGGTGGTAATATGTCCTGCATTAAAAACAATGTCATCTCCTATCAGCGGCACATCGTAGCTCGTATCATAGATTTGTACAGCTGGTGTCTGTGCCTTTGGTTTCGATATCGTAGAGGAAGATTTTACTGGTACAATCTGTTTCAATCTATACAGCAATGTATCAAACCATTGTGATACTGGTACTCCTGGTGATGCAAACGACGAAGAGATTTGTCTATAATAAATAGCATCCGTGTACCGTTCCAAACGTTGGGAAAAATCATCTTTCCCCAATCCACTGGGTGATTCATAATATTTTTTGACATAATACAGAGTATCATCCACCATGTTCCCGTTAAACTCGTAAACGCCCTGCATAAGCATCTGCAAACTCGCGTTCTTCCCTGCCTTCGCATCAATTTCATGCAGAATATCAATGAGCACATTGACACCGGGATATCCGGACGGACCTTTCTTCGGAATGGCAAAGTCTTCCTGGGTAATGATCCGTTCAAGAAGCGTTGTGACATTTTCATGATAGATATCATTGCGTGTGCCACCACGAGGAATGGAGTTATGGACAGCTTCATGATTGAATGTCCCCAGCAGTTTATGTTCACTGGGATTGTTTCCTACCATAAATCTTCCCGCAGCATCACCTAAGAGATCTCGATGCAAGAATCGGTGATTGCTGACATACTCAAAATCATCCCCCCGAAAGGTAAAATACGGCACAACCGGCACCTGCGGATGAATCTTCACACCCAACGTAGTATTGACGGTGGACCAAAATGCATCCGTTTGTTTTTTGTGCGTTGCAAGTATATCCAACTGGTTCGGATGCACTGCTTTTATCGTTTCCCACGACAAAATATTGTCCAGAATCACCGCAAAGGTGTAGTTTTGGTACTGGGGCAAGACCAGGAGTTCATCAAACTTGGATAAATACGAGGCAATCTTGGGATCTGCATACGCTGCCGGGTCTTGTTGAATCTGCTCAATAACACGCCAAATCTGACTGGACAGTGACGGTTTGATAGCATTAGCAAGTCCTTCCAGGTAGGTTCGCGTTTCCTCCCCTTGAATATTTTGCAGCACAATCCGCCACATATCTGTTTGTTCCTGTTCCAGTGTTACTGCCTTTTGGGGTACGCCCAAATTGACGATAAACCGGATGAGAGTTTGCGCAATAGAAGGGTGCTCTTTGGTGTATTGAATCAGTTTAGCCCGATTGAATGCACGGGCATTTGCTCGCTGCAAGTAGGCATTCATCTCGTCAACCGTTTTTGGGTAGGTCGTAAAAATATAGGAAAGCAGCATCCGAGAAGCCTGGTAGCGGGGTGTGTAAAAGGGATTATACGAACCTTGATTGACCACATGCGTTTTAACAAACCCCTCAGAAGATTCAAACAGATAAATAAATAGCTCTTCGGGATCAAAAATTGACCATGTTGCATCCGAAGGGATACCCGCTTTTTGAAACGCATCCATCACGAATGCTTTATCTGCTTCCGTAAGATTGCCAAGAAGCGATCGTGCAATCCCAATGGTATCCCACCGCTGCAATTCTCCAACATACGGTCGAAGGGTATGAAGAGGGCCAACTTGATATACAGCTCCATCAACATACACCATGTCCCCTTCTGTGACATGTACATTCTTTTCTATATGGACAACACCGTTCACAATGATGTTTAGTCCAAATACGTGGAATTTGTTGACGATATAATCAACCCCATCTTGGGTTATATATCGGTACGCGCGTTTGTTTACATTGACAGTTCTCGGATCACGAGAAAAGAGACGATTGGGAGAAAATGCTGAATCTGTTGTGGAATATTTTAACAAGACAGCGGCAGTAACAGAGGTAATGATGTTCTCGGGTGGAGACAATCCAGGATGCAACCGTTGGTATGCTTCTTCCACAATCTTTTGCACCACTTGTGGGGCATCCTGTGAGCTGAAATCAACCCGTTGAAGAAGAGTGGTGTGATTGGTAATAACCGAATCTTGAAGCTGACGAATTTGCTCTTGCGTTGCATCTGTATCAAATCGTGTTTTACCAAATACACCATTTAGCCAATGGATTAAACCGGTATTCAACACGCCCTGTTCACTCTTTTGAAAGGTTGGGATGGTAATGGATACATCAGACGGCTTCTGCGGCTGCCGGACTTCCTGTATACGTTTCGCTCCATCTTCATTCTCTTTCACAAAATCCTCAAGAAGCGTTTGAGGAATACCGAGCTCTTCATTGGTTACATATCGATACTCATAGGGTTTCAACCTCCGCAATGCGTTATAGATGGTTCGAAATGCCATCCACAATTGACTCTCGCTCCACGTATCTGACCGAGGACCATCAACATATGTAGGATCAGTAACCGAAAGAATCTGATCCAAAAATAGCTTTTCAATGTCGCCTGCGATGTAAATCAACGCTAGATTATTAACGACAGCATTCTTATAATCACCTGGATTCATGTACGATAAATCTCCATTCGCTTTCTGTTGTGCTGTTTGAAACGCTGGCATATTCATAATGGTTGTAGCAATCCATTTTCTAAAGTATTGAACAGCAGACCCTCTATCACGCAATATATTTTGCTGCTCCTCATACTTGGTTTTCACTTCGGGGGATATAATCGATGTATACGTAATGCGGGGACGTAAACTCAGCGTAGACCACGTTCGTACCTTTTGCATATCACCATGAAACAATCTGCGTTGCAACGCAACCATGAAATCCTCTGCTGATCTTCCATTCCCGTCGGATTTAATATGAATAAAGTCCAATATGGTGGCAATGGAAGCGCTGAAATAAGAGAGTTGTTGCTCGGAATATTGATCGCTGTGAGCAACCACATCGTCAATCTTTGCAAATATGGCACTGCTTACTGTAGGCAGAATGTTTGCTGGAACACCAAGCATATAAAAATCACGAGTTCCAGTGGTTTCGACCCGTAACATATTCTCCATTTCTGTTGTTCGTAATGTTCCGACATCAAGACTTAAGACATCATTGATGTTCCCACCCAATGAATCTTCAAATGCAAGCGCTCGTAACCCAACGGTATTTGTGTTGAAGTGATCATCGGAAAATACTCCGGGATCAATATAGGCAACGGTACGTTCAAGAACGCTGGATCCGGAATGCAATTGAATAATGGTGTCATACATTTCTTTGCTGGATAGGGTATCAAACGCTCCATTTTCTATAGCGGTTCGAATAATATTCGTGCGGTCATTTACAAATGCAACATGTAACTGTTCGCTTTCTTTTGCTCCTGCGTTGGCGTACTTGGGATAATAGGTTTCGAGAATATCGATGACACGTTTTTCTGGTAACCCTGAGTAATCAACATGTTTGTTTGCAAGCGTTTGTACC
>CAYUUX010000016.1:0-21311 GCA_964448085.1 uncultured Gammaproteobacteria bacterium
ACACAAAATATCACCGATGGACCGTTAATTGCAGGAGAGCTATATCCGGATCAGCAAGAGGCAATTGCTCAGGGGGTCGTATTTGTAGAATTTTGTGGATGGGACAAAACGCTTTCTGACCATGAACAATATACCGGATCACGATATATGTTGGTACTTGCTCCTCGCGTGTCGGTGCAGGAAGTTCCATCGAAACCGTAAATACCTAGAGACAATTCATTTTGTTCTTTTTGTTATTTACGCTATACTAACAAGGTTTTTCATATGATGGTAGAACGGCCTATTGTTGGTGGTGAAATACAGGAACGCGTTGTAGACGTCGTGCCGGTTGTACGTATTTTTCCAGTGGCGCCGATTTCGATTGAGGCATTTCGTACAGCACTTGATTGCGATCCGACATTATCAGAAACTTCACTCGTTGAAGTTTTTTTGGCAAAACAGCTTGATTCACTTACATCCGATTCGGGGAAACCGATGTTAACGCCTCTTGGAGGCAAATTACTAGAAGGTGAATCTTTAGAGCAAGCGTCACTTCGAGAAGTAAGCACTGATACAACCATGATTAACCATTCATCTGTATTGACGAACTCGTTTTTTTCATCAAAGGAACCGGCGTCCCCATTTTTGTATACCATCCCAGGGGAGGAAAAGAAGCGGCTTGTGTACACAAGCGTTATTCCCGTGCGTTCTTCGTCGTTTTCTGCTCCATCACTTCGGAAAAATATTTATAGGCCGAATGATAAAAAAGAGGATATTGTCGCTTTAAATCCGCGTCAGTTTACTGCAGCATTTACCACAGGGTGTATTGATGTCGGAGATGGCACATACAAGCTTTTGGATCATTTGGTAGTTGGTGAAACCCGGTTGGTAAAAGAATTTCATGAGCAAAAACTTCGTGATCAATCGATGTATCATCTTTTTCGAGAAGTTTCGGCTCTTGATGCGTTATGGCGCGAACGGGTTTTGCAAACCATAAATAAAATGCGGAGTTTTTACAATAGAACACACTACAAAGTCGTTCCGTTTGCCACCGGATTTCGGGATTGTTCCAAGGAAGAGTTACAAAAAGGATTTCTTGCAGCACAAATGCAGGCTGCTTTGGCTGATGAGCATGAACGGGACCGGCTCGGTGTTGAAACGCCACCAAAACCAGCGGACATATTGAAACTTGCACGGTTTTTGAGTGCTACCCCTCCAGAGCATCTGTTAGATGTGCTGGTCACTATTCCAACAAATCCCGCATTTGCAGGCGTTCGGGCGTTTAGAAAATCCATACGTCCAGTCGTAGAAGTCATGTGTGAGGAGTTGTACAAAAAGGAGTTACCTTTGCATGTTGATACATATGTAGCCCTCCAAAGCATCTGGCCAAAAATCGTGTCGCTTCCCATAGCTGTCCGTGCTTCTGTTTTAGCACAATTGAATACGCAATTTCTGGAACACTTTTCGCGATATATGGGAAAATCAACCGTTTTGGTAAGGCAGGCGTACACGATTGCGCAGAAATATCCGACGTTTATTACCGAAAACATGCGAGCTTTAGGGTCCCATTTCCAGGAATACCAACCAATGAACGAAATCACCAATGCACCGTTGGTATCGTTAGTGTTTTTAGCACTTGGATTTCATCCCGATATGCTTCTTTCTCAGGATGCTGTTCGTTCCAAAGGTATGGAAATGGTGCGTTTTGAATCGCTTCGCATGTTGGTTTTGACCATGACGGCCGTTGAGGCAATAGAAAAAAAAGAACAGGCGAACAACGCATTATTTGAAAGCGGATTGAATACATTTTTGAAGTTCCCGCCAAAAATGGAATATATAGAGCTTGAAAACGGTTCGGTTCATCAAGTCCTGCATCGCTCCATGAAAGATCGGATAGACGGAAAATCGGTTCATCTCATTGTTGAAGAGCGTCCTGCAAAATCTATTGAGTCGATATTGCGAAAAATGTATCAGTCACCGGAGATTTTTGACATGCATATGGTGAATATTGTTGTATCTGACGATAATTTTCCCGATGGGGGATCGCCGATTGCTCATTGTGAACTGGGTGTCAAAGTGCGGAATGCATTACTTGAGCACCTGCAGGAACAATTGAAAAGTTCTGGTACATCTGTGTCCATTTACGCAGGATCTCACAGAACACAGGTGTATGACCGTTTACGTTCTTATCTCACTATGGACAGTGCGTCCCGTAAACAATACATCGAGGATCTTCGTACAGGTATCCGACCGGGATCGGAAGGAAATAGAATTCTTCGGGAGAAATTTATTTTAGAGTTTCTCCGTGATGGGAAGAAGCAATATGTTGAGATTAATTTGTATCCGTTTGAAAAATTGGGCAGTGTGCCGGAACTTGTTGGGAGTGGCTTTATGGCGTTTGAAGAAAAAATAGAGGATGATGCAAAAGGATGGTATACAGCACACCGTTGGGTTGATCGTGATGCAAAACACCCCTGTTCACCATCGCTGCTTGAATTGATGTATCCTCATGAACTGTATGGTCCAGTTATCGAACAGGTAAAGCCTCATCAGGGTGGAAGAAAGCGTCGGTAACGATACAAAAAACCCCGCGTGTGCGGGGCTTTTTGGTATTACGTTTTTTGTCGTTACTTCAGTTCCGCTTTTGCACCAGCTGCTTCCAGTTTCTTTTTTGCCTCTTCTGCTGCGCTTTTGTTGAGTCCTGTAAGAACTTCTTTCGGTGCTGCTTCAACGAGTGCTTTTGCATCTGCAAGTCCTAATGTAGGAACGAGTTCACGAACTGCTTTAATGGCACCAATTTTATTGGCACCGGCTTCCGTGATGACGACATTGAAAACCGTCTGTTCCTCTTTTGCCTCTCCCGCATCAGCTGCTGCTGCTGGTCCTGCTGCTATTGCCACAGGTGCTGCAGATACGCCGAATTTCTCTTCAAGTGCTTTGACAAGGTCTGAAAGTTCCAGAACCGTCATACCTTCAACTGCCGACAAGATTTCGTCTTTTGTTAATTTTGCCATACTCTCTTGTCACCTCCATTCAATACCAATTTGAATACGTTTGTTCAAATTGAACTTTTTTGTTTATACGTTATGTTGTTTTCTTTGTTGCAATGCTATGCAGTGCCCATACGAGTTTGTTGATATTCCATGAGAGGGCATGATGGAGATTTGTTATGGGAGCTTTCAATTGTCCTGCAAGTTGTCCCAAGAGAATTTCTTTTCCGGGAATTTTTGCCAGGCGTGTCACATCGGCATCGGAAAGAACGGTTTCACCAAGCATGCCGGCTTTTGTTTTTCCGACATTGGCTACTTTAAAGAACTTCAGAAGCTCTTTGAGTCCGGATACTTCATCTTTATAGCTAAATATTGTAGCGGTTGCTGCTTTCAGATGGTCTTTGACTGACGCAGCTTTTGTGCCCAACGCGCGTTCCATCAGCTTGTTTTTAGTAACAACAAATTCTGCATCAACGCTTCGCATTTTTTTGCGCAGCTCTTCCAGTTGTTTGTGTTTAAGTCCGACGTAATCGGCAAACACCAGGGATTTTGCTTTTGTAATTTTATCCGTCAGTTCTTGGACGGTATCGATCTTTTTTTGTGTAGCCATAAAAAATCTCGCGCTACCGCGAGATCACAAAATACGATTGGTGTATTTGGCGACCCTCGGTAGGTGCGTATCCTCATTATTCTGTTTGAAACAGAGCCTACTGTCTTTGGGACAATGGTTATTTATATCATATTGCCTGTGGTTGCGCAAGCGTGTGCGTGTTCGACAAACCGACATTCCACGCTTTTGTACCAATAGGTGTCAAGATCCGGATTCCCAGAATCATGGAGGGTTACTGTTTGTTCCAATACGTTTCCTGTATACGTAAGGGGGAGTACAAGGTGTGGTGTTGTTTTTTCAAAGCTTATGTCGCACTCCATGTGTAGGTGGTATCTGTGTGCCGTCATCCTGTCGCGAACTTCCATCCCAAGAGACGTCAGATGGTTGATAAAGCGGGCATATTTTGCCTCGTCGTGTTTCAGTTCCGGAATGATAGGCGTTATCGGCACATCGGTTATCAGTGCAACGCCTCCCGGTTTGAGGACCTCGTAGATGCCTACAATGGTCATGAATGGGTCAGCGAGGTAGGGAAACACCTTTACGGATGTCACGATATCCATGGAGTTTTGCGGAAACAGCGTGTGTATATTTTGTATATCACCACGTGTTACCTGTATGTGATCGTGTGTTTGAAAAGATCGTATGTTCCGGTCCGCGATTTCTGCATTCACACCAAAGCAAGCAATTTCCGGCCAACGTTCTTTGATATCTCGAAGACAGACGGCGAACGGACCGCATCCTGCATCAAGAATGGAAAGTGTCGTGTCATGTTCTTGTGCTTCTTTACGTTTGTGTTCGATAAGGTGAATCAGTGAAAGTTTTTTCCAGTGCGGTGCCAATTTTTCGTACGATGAGGGTATGATGCGCGTTGGCTCAAGTGGTCGCTGGTCGTTGTACACATACGACCGCGTTGCTTTTTGAAAGCCCTGTTCACGAATGGATTGGATGTGAGAGATCAGTTCCGGTTGCATATATGTAGATGAGCGCGATTATATGCTCCAAAGATGCGATAATCAAGAATTGCGGGGGATTAGAGTGCGAGCTTAATGCCGGGCCCCATGGTGGTGCTGATGATGGCCTTTGCGATTTTGTTTTTGCCGAATGCTCCCAGTGCGGCTTCAATGTTTTGTTCCAATTGTTTGTTTTCAAACGAAACCTTCCCAACCGCTAAATGAACGATCGGGTTATCCGGTTCGCTTTTGTAGTTGACCTGTCCGTGAGAAAGTTCCTTGACCCGTTTTTCTACATCTGTTGTGACCGTACCTGTCTTTGGATTGGGCATAAGGCCTTTTGGACCCAGTACGCGGGCTACTTTGGCAAGTTTTGGCATCATGGACGGATGTGCAACAAGTATGTCGAAATTGATTTTCCCAGCTACGATTTCCTCAAGGATTTTGTCGTCGGCAACTGCAACACGGATTTGTTTTCCCGTGCCGTGGGGAAGGGTTACGCTACCCCGGATGTCCTTTTTATCGCCCAAGGTAAGGGGATTGAAATTGACATGCAACTCTACCGTGGCATCAAATTTGGTAAAGCTTGTGTCTTTTGCCAATTGTATTGCTTCCGTAAGTGTGTACGTTTTGTTTTTGTCGATGCGTTTTACCGCTTCCTGATACTTTTTTCCACGGACACGCGGACCTGCAATTTTCTTTTTCTTGAGTTCTTTTCCTGCATCCGTTCCTTTTTCGACTTTTTCCAGAAGCTCTTTCACTTCCGGTTTTAGTTCAACACCTTCAACCATTGCTGTGCGTTCGCCACCCTTGAGTCCTATACCTTCAACATGGGCTTTCTTTGCTTTTTTTCCTTCACGGCGTGCTTCCGCCCGTCGTTTCTGTTCTTTTTCCGCTGCCTCGTCTCCGAGGATGACTTTTCGTACTTTTCCCATATTATTGCTCCACTTGGATTCCCATACTGCGGGCTGTTCCCGCAACAACCTTTTTTGCCGCTTCTACATTTGTTGTGTTGAGGTCTGGAAGTTTGTCTTTTGCTATTTGTTCTACTTGTTCCTTGGAAAGCGTTCCTGCTGATTCCCGTCCCGCTTTGCCTCCGCCTTTATCAATTCCCAATGTCCGTTTGATCATTGCCGACACGGGCGGGAGTTTGGTGATGAAGGTAAACGTCCTGTCTTCAAATACCGTGATAACAGCGGGGATGACCTGACCTTTGAGTTTTGCAGTTCGTTCGTTGTATGCCTTGACGAACTCCATGATCGGCAATCCGTGTTGGCCAAGAGCCGGTCCAACAGGTGGAGCTGCGTTTGCCTCTCCGGCTTTGAGGTTCAATTTGATAATGGTTTTGACTTTTTTTGCTGCCATAGTGATTGTTGAGAATTGGGAAGAAGGAATGAGGAATATCGATTCTTCGAAACCTTCTTCAGATTTCTCCCTCCATACAAGTTTTGTACAGAAGTGAACATGATTATATCAACGCGAACCCACTTCGTAAAGGGGACAATTGTCATGCATCTCATTGACCCAACGGCATACTCCATCGTAGGATAGAAGTATGGGAGAAATACGCGGAGACAATTCTGTATTGGTAGGTTCCGGGAAACCGGACACATTGGGAAAACCGATGTCCAGGCGTGATTTTTTGCGAGGCATGGGAGTTGCTGCTGGATCACTTCTTCTTGCATCCTGCGGTATTCAAACAAAAGAAACGGAAGCCGATCGTTTGGAATTCCGTGACGTTGCGCAGGGTGACCGGTTGCTGTTGCACGTTCCGGGAAGTGCCGATTTGCAGGAAATAACAATAAATTATTTTGGCGTGAATGCCGAAAAGACTCCTTTAACAATTCGGATGAAAGACGGCAATCCCGTGACCAAACCATTTCAGGAAGGCGCATCCGTTCGAAGAAAACCAGGGGAGATTTTGGAAAATACCATGTACAAACTGGACAGGAACCCGGAATTGCCTCCGGATATTACCATTGGTATGTTAAAAGCCGCCGGATTTATTTACGATTATTTTCGCGAGCGCGACGAAGTAAATACGGAAAACCTGTATGGTATACCCGTTATCGTTGAGGCACAGGAGATCTTGAAGGCGGACAATACTATTCCTATAGAGACGAATCCTGATTACACAGACAATGGAAGAGATGTCTATCGCGCATCATTGGATCCAAAAGGAGTGAAAGAATTCGCACCAGGATACGCATTAGGGAGATTGCAGGATGGGGAATTTATGATGCAAGGATTTGCGCCGATTGCAAATGCGTTTGTGCGGGTGCCGTAAGCTTTCGTTAGACTTTCGTTTTTTTCTCACGTGTTCCTATGCAGGCAATGGTTTCCAAAATTCGCATGCTTCCTTGTCCTATATGGGATAGGAGTCCAAGAGCACTGAAATCATAAAAATGAATGGGTTCCGGTTTTGGTGGCGTTGGATCCGTAGATTTATAGTGAAAAATATTTGTATGTTCTGGTTCAATTGAAACAGTATACCGTTCTGTCATAAAAGCAATTCGCGCGTCTCCTGCCAAAGGGGGCGTGGAGGAATGAGATGCTTAGAGCTTCGCTACCTGGAGGAAGTCGAGCTCCACAGGAGTTTCTCTGCCAAATATGGATACCAATACTTTGATTTTTCCTTTTTCTTCGTCCATGGAGTCGATGGTTCCCAAAAAGTCGGAGAATGGTCCGTCCGTGATTTTGACTGCTTCTCCGACCGAGAAACTTGTCTTGTATTTCGGCGCTTCCATTTCCATGAATTTCATGATGGCAGCAACCTCGGATTGTGATATTGGTGTTGGTTTGTCACCAGTTCCCACAAATGCGGTGACACCTTGAGTTGTCCTTACTGCAAGCCAGGAAATGTCGTTTAGGAGCATACGGACAAGAATGTATCCCGGGAAAATTTTTTCCTTCTGCTCTTCCTTTTTGCCGTGCTTAACAGTTACGATGTTTCTTGTCGGTACGATGATATCAAAGATTTGGTCTTTGAGTTTCATCGTTTCGATGCGTTGCTTGAGGTTTGTTGCCACTTTGTTTTCATGTCCGGAATAGGTATGGACGACATACCATTTTGCATTGTCTGGCACGTCCGTTCGGAGAGTTACCTGTGGTTCTTCTTTCGTGATATCAACGGGTTTTTCTTCAATTTTTGGCTGTTGAACCGCTTCCTGCGTGGTTTCAACTGGCGCCACCGTTTGGGGTGTTGTTTGTTGTTCTTCGGTATGTGCTGTTGTATCGTCCATGTTATCTCCTAAATATCAATGATGTTATACGCAGAAACGTTGTGTCCAATACGCCGATAAACAGTCCGACAATTACAGATATGGCAATCACGACGACAGTCAGCTTGAGTGCTTCCTGTCGTGTCGGCCAGGTTACCTTTTTCAGTTCTGCAGCCACTTCCTTAAAAAACTTGACAGGTGAAGCGACTTTTGGAACCGATGGCGTATCCATATGTTTCCTACTCAAAGACCCCTCCCGGGGTCGTTGTCAGTATAATACCAAAACGGGATGCCCCTTGTAAAGAGTATTAATTGCTTTTATACACGTCCCAAATACAGGCGTTATGGCTTTTCTGGGAATACCGTTTGTTTATTGTCTCGCAAGTGTCTCCGCCCGTTGGGCATTGCATGGCCATACCACCACCCGTAAAACAGCTATTGAGCTTCGTTGCACAGCTTTTCGTTGCATCATCCCAGCCGTTACCGAATTCCCACACTCTGATGGCTGTTTCTGCAGCGCTGTCCGTCCACGTGCAGGACGTGGGTGCGCCAGTGCCGGATTTAAGTGGTATACCAAAACAGGTTTTTCCCGCAAACACGGCAGCACCGTATTGATTCACACTTAAATCTTTCGCAAGTGCAAACAACACATCAAGCAGGTTGCATGGGTTGGGTTGTCTGTCTGGATCCACTGCTTTTACCGCATCAGCGATATCCGGCCAGTTGATCTGAAACAGTTGCACAACGCTGTTGATGATGTTGGCGTTTGGATCACACTGGGGAAGGACCATACAGCCGTCCAGATATTTTTGCACAAGTGCCTCATCTTTGAGTATGGGTCCTGATGGTCGGTTGTTTTCAAACGCTCCTTCCCCATACAAAACAGCCACCAGAAGTCCCGGAGGAACGTTATATGCTTTTGCTGCAGATTCGATAACGGTAACGAGCGTTTTGGGAAGACCCAACGTATTATTTTTTAGTTTGCAGGATCCGCTGGTCGGTAAATCCGGTACGCCAGATTCGCATTCAATCGGTAGCGTTGTTTCATTCTGGCATTTTCCTGCCATACCGTATTTGTCCCGTTGGGATTTAGGTAAGACGGAGCAAAGGATATAGTTAGTTGCATTTTCAATTGATTTACTAAATCCTGTATGTGTCTTAATGGACGAGGATCCTGCAGCGCCGGCAAAATTATCCTGTTCTCCGTGTTTTTCTCCTTTGGTAACATCGTGGTAAATGGATGCATACGTATTTGCAATGCCGCCTGATTCTCCCACGCGTTTTTGTTCTTCCTGTGTGGGAAGATACGAAAGATCGTTGCCTCCCGCACAGCCGTCAACGAGACAATCCACGCTATCCGAGTACGGGGTAAGTTGTTTGGAGGAAAACGTTTTTGTTACCTGTACGTCTTCTCCGGGTTGTGCCAACCGTTTGAGCATGTCCCAAATATTGGTGAGCCAACCCAAAATAGTGCTTCCTTGTACCAATTCCACCTGTTTGTCTTGCTGCATGTCGCCCGTATCAGACATATCACATTCCGGAGCGTTGGCAAGCTCTAACGGATCGTGTCTGAAGTCATAGTTACCATTTTCATCCGGGGAAAAGGAATAGCGGGTTAACAGTGCTCCAATTTGTCGTGACGCCTGATCAATTGTTGAAAGCTCAGGCAGAATTTCGGTTATATACGCTTTTTCGCTTACTTCCTTGTTAAATGCACCATTGGGTCCATATTTACAATAGGTCGCACGGCCGGATATATAGAGATTTTTTTCCTGTGGGATGATTTTTTGTTTAATTTCATATGCTGTTAGATAGGGGGCAGCCCACTCCATGACAGTTGCGACCGCATCAAGACTTGCGACTTTAAAATCTGCTCCCGCCTCAAGGTCAACTGAGGGGATGGTTATGGGTATATTTTTTGCCTCCGATGCGGTATTTGTTGTGCTATACATATTACTGATCATAGTATTTAACACGCCGGCATCAACCGGTTTTCCGCTTGGAATAGGCAGTGATGTGGGTTTTGGTGTTGGGGTTGGAGTTGTTGCAATAACTCTGGGGTGTTGGAAAAATAGTATGGAAATAGCAATACCGACGGTGAGTAAAAACCGTTTCATAGTTTCAATTCATCATAACAAATTGACACAGTGTTTGCACGACAGATACAATGATAGGAAGTCGAATTTGGATGGACGAAGGAGGAAGAAATATGGCAAAGGTTCAGAAGATACGAAAAGCAGTTATTCCCGCAGCGGGATTCGGCACACGTTTTTTACCGCAAACAAAAGCAATGCCGAAAGAAATGCTGCCGATTGTAGATAAACCGGTTATCCAATATGTTGTGGAAGAATTGGTTGATTCCGGGATTACTGAGATTGTCATCGTGACCGGCTGGCACAAACGAGCAATTGAGGATCATTTCGACTATCCCAACGAACTTATTCATACCCTCAAAGAACAGGGGAAGGAAAAGCTCATTAGTGAAGTCACCCGCACTGCAGAACTTGCCAATTTCGTCTATATCCGACAAAAAGGCCCGTACGGAAACGGTACGCCGGTTTTGTGCGCACGCGACGTGATTGGCGATGAGCCGTTTGTTGTTATTTGGGGTGATGAATTTATTTACAGCAATCCTCCGCGCGCCAAACAATGTCTGGATGTCTTTGAAAAATATGGTGACCCGGTCATTTCCGCAATACGTGTTCCTAAAAACGATGTGTCGCGCTATGGCATTGTTGAAGTGACGGAAGTGGAAAAGCATATCGGACAAATACAGCGGTTGATCGAAAAACCTAGCATCGAAGAAGCACCGTCCAATCTCGCAGCACACGGGTGTTATGTATTAACTCCGGATATTTTTCCGTTACTTGCGCATCTGAAGCCTGGAAAAAGCGACGAAATCTGGTTAACGGATGCCATCCGAGAACTCATGAAAACGAGACCAGTGTACGCCTGTGAGATACAAAATGGTAAATACTATGATACAGGAAACAAGCTGGAGTATTTGAAAACCGTTGTGGAATTTGCATTAAATCACAAGGATTTGAATGGCGATTTCCGAGCATATTTGAAATCGCTTTCTTTATAAAAGCATATTCATGAAACGATCTTTTGCAAAGATACGGGGAATTGGATTTATGGTATGGCATGCACGACACATGCTGTACCATATGCTACTTGGGTTTGTGTGGTACCAAGTTGTTTCCTCCAAGTTTGGGTTTACCGGATCACGGCTTCTGTTGCTGTCACTTCTTGGTTCCGTCTTTCCCGATATGGAGCATTTAATATTTTTTGTGACGTACGGGAAACATAATATGTTTTCCGAACAGATCCGTTTGTATATCAAACATGGCGAGTGGCGCATACTCATCCGGTTTATGGAAATAGGGCATAAGTACAACACGGAATTACGTTATCATAACTTGTTTACCATCATCGGTCTTTGTCTTATGACGATTGGTTCCATGCTTTTTTCTTTTCCTTCAGGCGTTATCTTTTTTGGCGCGATGATCTCCCATTACCTGTTTGATATTGTTGATGACCTTGCGACCTTAGGGAAGATTAACAGGAACTGGTTTCGGTGGGGTAGAGGCAAAAAACTTAACAATCCGCATATTTGGAAATCGATTCAAAAAACTATTTCCCGCGAAACTCACGCAAAACGATAATGAACTACCCGCTCATTTTTATTACTGGTGCTGTTGTGGGAATCAACAACGCCCTTTGGGGAGCGCTTAAGGATTCTCCGTATGAAGGGTTTTCATGGAAGAAGATTATTACCACAGTTGTTCTTGCGATGGGTATAGCATTTGGGATCACCGTTGTGTATCCGATAGAGAACGCAGTTATGTTGTTTGGATTCACATACTTGCTCTCAGTATTTTTGCGAGAGTATTGGAAATCGTTTCTCCGCGTTGAAGATCAAACAAAGTACACGATTCCCATGGCGTTTCATATTCGAGGTCGCGTTGTTACGAATGCATGGTTGCGTTTTGCTGGAGCACTCGTCTATGTAATCTTTTTGATCCTGATCACCGTTGGGTTGTTTTTGTTGGGTTCCTTTGACCAAACACGTATTGTATGGCCGTTGTATATTCTTGTTGGAACTCTGGGAGGATGGATTTCGGCATTCGGGGGAGCGTGGAAGGATGCGCCCATTGAAGGATTTCAGATAGCGAAGTTTTTCCGAAGTCCTATCGTTTCTTTATGTTGGTCCCTGCTTTTATATGGTTTTCTGCATTCGTATATTGCAGTTGCTTATGTTTCTTTGGGGTTTACGGTGATGACCATTGAATTTTATAAGTCGGTATTGTCAGGAAAAACGCCAGGAAAATTTGAAGGAAAACGTATTCTTTTTCCCATGAGTAGGCAGTTTCGGACATTCCTTTTATTCCCGTATGTTGGTACGTGGATCTATGTTTTTTACTGCATTTTCTTTACAAGATAGCGGGAATTAGACGCAGAACAAGGGGTTGAAATAATCTTATATTTTACTACTATCGGATACTATTTATACTCGGGGCTATTTGAATAATAAAAACGCTAGTTCTTAAAGGTAAATGAGGCAACCATTTGATCAAACACTTCAAGATTATCTTGTGTCGCTGGTTTGCCATTTGAATTGTAAACAAGTAAATACTCCGTATTGTTTTTAACAACCGGTCCAACAAAAATAAGAGTCATGTTATTTGCTTGGGGTACGGTACCTACTATTTTTGTGGTTGTTTGATTTGCAACGACAATTTGTTTTTCTGATGTTTTTGTCTCGGTAAATTGTAATTTCGCTTTGAAATCGATAGGATACGAAACAATTTGTGCTGAAAAGTTATCTGCACTCCATATATCTATTATTTTTCCGTCTACGTTATGCTGTGCGTACGACGCGTCAGATCTATATTGGATGGTATACGCTTCAAGTGTTGCAGTTTTCCATGTTAGGGGTTCTGGAGTCGCAGTGACGTTTTCGTTAGTGGGGATTTCCTGTACCGTTGCTTCGTTGTTGGTTTTCTTTTCGGAAGCGGTTTGTTTATTTAATTGATAGTAAATAGCCGCACTAATAAGTATTGCCAAGAGGATAATTAATACAAATATGGCAGTTGTACGTCGTTTAGAGGGATCCGTTGGAATTGTTGCTGTTGGTTCGTTTGCCACAGTATTCTTACTATACTAAAACAATTCTTTTTTGTCTAGAAATAGATAACTAGCAGGGTCACGTGGATTCGAACCACGATCAGAGGTTTTGGAGACCCCTATTC
The DNA here is from genome assembly GCA_964448085.1 of uncultured Gammaproteobacteria bacterium. Classification (GTDB taxonomy): domain Bacteria; phylum Patescibacteriota; class Microgenomatia; order UBA10105; family UBA927; genus CAIJMI01. Next base: position 13,006 of record CAYUUX010000016.1, read on the forward strand.
TACCATTGAACTATGACCCTAGTGGCCAGTATTATATCAGGATTTATCGTGCGAGTGTGATTGACTCTATGAGGGCGGTGAAGCTGGAACCGAAACCGGAAAGGAATACAGTCATGCCCGTTTTCGGGTGTTTGAAAAGCACAATGTCGATCGGAGTTCCGTCTTTTGGAGTGGCGGTGTGATACAGGGTTGCAGACACACTGGCTATGGTGAGTTTTTCGATGTTTTCTTCGGGTATAGCCACTCCCGGAATTTCCTTGTCGCATACCATGACGATGGGGTTTTCATTTGCAAATACAAGTTGCGCACTTTGTGATGAAGTCTCCGTGAATGTTGCGGTGTTAGGGTAGAGAAACGAAATCCCGCAGCGTGTGTTTGTATACGGGAGGTGTTGTATCGGTACAGGTGTTGGACTAATGCTTTGTGGTGTAGGTTCTTGAGCTGGAGGATTGTATTTTTTCCCGAGATTAAACCCAACTAAAAGAGCAGCAACAATCGCAAGGAATGTGACCAAGAGAAACGTATTTTTGTGCATACGCACTAAACCTTTTAGTCTAATTTGGAAGTTTCCTTATGTTCCGTGTGTTTCTTGCAATGTCTGCAGTACTTGTTCAAGTGCAGTTTTTCCGGCGTATTGATTTTATTACGCTTTGTTATGTAATTGGTTGCCTTGCACACAGTGCACACCAAACCGATGAGAAGCCGTTGATCTTTCTTTGCCATAGTTCTTGGTATTATACCGTACTCTTTGTTCCTCGCCAAGAGTCTATTCGAGGAGCTTATTGGATATGATGGTTCCTGCAAGAATTTTCCCGAATAATGCACGACCCGCGTCGGAATAATGAATGTGGTCTCCACTATTAATATAGAGAAGATTCCCACTCCCGTTTGTGGTTAAGCTTGCATGATACGCATCTGCCAACGGGAGCCGTGCGCTTTTTGCAAACCGTATCGCATTTTCCAGGTACTTTTTAATTGTGTTTGTGCGTTGCCATTTATCGTTGGTTGAGAATGCAATACCCGGTGCACCGTCACCAAACCATCCGGCATTTGGGGCGATTGTGGCAGCAATTACGATGCGGGTATTGGGGAGCTGTGCCCTGATTGTGTCTACTGCTTGTGAAAGGTACGCCCAATGTTGGTCCAATGCGCCTTGATCATCACCAAACGGATTGTAGCCGAAGGATTCTATAACGACGATATCGGGATTTTTGGCAACAAGCGGGGGGAATGACCGTTCTAAATAGGTGTATCCATTGCTAATCCGGTCAATTCCTGCCGGTATTCCCAGTCCACCAACCCCATAATTATGGATGTTGAAGCGTGTTTTTGGATATGTTTTTTCCAATATGGATTTGAAATGCGGAGCATCAGGCCCGAGGGTATCGATCATCGAATCGCCCAAAAGCGCAATAGTGATCGATGATTTTTTTGTGGTTTTGATCGGTGTTGGTGTGGGGGAAGGAGGAATCGGTGGACCGTACAAAATGGATGTCCCCAAAACTTCTGGCGTTGGATTGGGGAGTTTTCCAAACGTTACTCGTTCGTTTTGTGTCGCTTCGTTTTGCACTTCTTCCATGCGAGGCCCAATTGGCGGATGCGTGAGACCAGCGGTATTGAGAGCGAGTGCAAGATACGCTGTAAGGATCATGTCATTTTATAATAGCACGAAGTTGGTGAAGGTTACGGTCGTTTGAGTAATTTTGCCGTTACCTGTTTGGCGCCAAAATACGTTTTGCAGAATTTTGTCGTAAGTTTTGCGTCAAACCACGCGCAGGAAAATATATTCAAATATACTGCGCGTTTGTATTCAGAAAAATGTGCAGTCACGGAACTTGTTTCAATAAGCTGGACGAGGGAATAGCCTGATGTTATGGGGTTTTCATGACCAAAATGGGGGATGAATGCACGGCCGTATCGTTTCATATGAATCACGTTATCACACAGCTCTATGACGAACTTTCGAATTTTTGTGCGCGAAGAAATTGTTGCAAGATTGCAGTTATACAGGTTCAGGGTTAATTCCTGACCAAACAATTCGCTGTCTTCTTCTCGTGGTGAATGTAACATAGTAATAATTTCCTTTTTTACTACAAAGAAAACGTAAAAAATACGTTCACTTATGAGTTAATAAGAAATGCTATCGGATGTCAAGAGAGGAAAACGATTCTGAAGTTGACACGCGGCTTTTTTCTCTCTACAGTTAATATAAAGGAGTTATTTATATGGCAAAAACGTTTCAGACAACAAAACGAACGAAACTACCACTCATCCTTTCCATCGTTGCGGTGGTTATACTGGCAGTTTCCGCCTTGGTTATCAGTGGAAACTTTGAAAAAATCGTGACACCGTTTGCACCCCTTATCAAGCCACAAGCATCCAGCAATCAACCCGAGTTGACGCAGGTGTTTTCGGATGCATTTAAGGCAGATGCGATCAACACGGAGAAATGGGCTGAAGGAAAAATCGGTACTGTGACGTTACGACAGACAACGGCAAATAATTTACGAATGGAGATTCCTCAAGGGAGTGAGAGTGGAAAAGCAAAACAAGCATATCTTATGTTTAAGGAATCATTCGATGACAAAGGTGATTTCCGTATCGTTTCCGTCTTATACCCGCCTACGGTCACTGGTGAGGGGACTGGGGTATCAGGCTTTCGTTTTGCTTCTGCAGGGAGCGGAGATGATGAAGGAGCTGTGTTGAAATGGGTTGTGAATACCATTGGTACCACCACTACCCGGAAAGTGCAATTTGCTGTGAGTGGTCCGGATGGAAAAGTACTCTTTAAAAATGAGGCAGACTTCTCATCACCGGTTGGTATGTTACGACTGGATCGGGTAAATAAAACATACCGTGCTTTTTATAAAGCTGGGAGAGACAGCTCTGCGGATACAGCATGGACATCGCTTGGAGAGTTTAAACATTCGACATTGGGGAACGGTGGAAAACTTTCCTTGTATACTAAAAACCAGGGGAATAAATATCCCAAGGTTGCAGGACGGTTTGATGAAGCAAGAATTCGTTGGCAAGGAGATCCAAGTACACGAACTGAGTTTACGGATTCTTTTGCCAATCAAGTATTGGGCAAAAATTGGAAGACGGTGGTTACAGCAGGAGCGACGATCCGTGAAACGAAATATGAAGATCTCAATATAATTGTCGCTACCGGGTCCGCTGAAGGGAAAGTGAGAAGTGCCCGATTAATTCGGAAAGATCCGGTTGTAAAAGAGGGGAAAGATTTTGTCATGACGACGAAAATGAGCAAACCCATTGTTACAGGAGAAGGAAAAGGGGCAGCGGGTATTGCATTCCGATCTTTTACAGAGATTGATAAAGAAGTTGCCCAGGTGCGGTGGGAAGTATCAGGTACGACGAGTCAGGTAATATTTCTTGTCAAAATGCCCGACGGATCGCTTGCTGAAAAAGCAGCAAAAGACGTTACGGCAAGCAGGCTGACATTAGCGTTGCGTCGTACAGGAGATAAGTATGTAGCACAGTATCGTACTGGGGATAATGATACAGATTGGATAAGCGTTGCGTCATCAGAAAAGGTGGAATTTGGTGCAAACGGAAGTCTTGGATTGTTTGTAAACAATCTTGGTGAGGAAACCAAATATCCTAAAGTGAGCGCACGATTCGATAGCGTTTGGGGATGGTCAACTAAGTAAAAAATATTTTATATACACATGCAAAAGGATGTCCTTGGACCTCCTTTTGCTGTATGGTGAGCCCGGGGGGAGAATCGGACTCCCGACCTTTTTCTTACCAAGAAAACGTTCTACCACTGAACTACCCGGGCAATGTGTTTCATTGTACCAAAAAATATGCATGTGTTGTATTGTTGACATTTTTTCTCTTCGAAGATACAGTACTGGGTATATGAAAAACATCCTTGTGACGGGAGCATTTGGACAAATAGGAAGTGAACTTGTTCCGGCGCTTCAAAAGACGTTTGGTATGGATCATGTTGTTGCCATTGGGCACCATACAATTCCAAAAGATTTTCAGGGGATTATCGAACAAGCGGAGATCGGTGAGGGAGACAAACTTGCAGCGCTTATTAAAAAATACAAGATCGATACGGTGTATCATCTCGTCTCGCTTCTTTCTGCAAAAGGAGAGGTTGATCCATCGCTGACGTGGCAGATTAACATGGGTGGACTAAAAACAATTTTGGATCTTGCAGTTTCTCATAAACTCAAAGTGTTTTGGCCAAGCTCTATTGCAGCGTTTGGTCCCACCACACCTCGAGTCATGACGCCACAGCGTACTGTTCTTGAGCCGACAACCATGTATGGTGTCACCAAAGTTGCAGGAGAACTGCTTGTTTCCTATTATTACAAAAAATTCGGACTGGATGTCCGATCAGTCCGATACCCCGGCATTATCAGTTGGAAAACACCACCCGGTGGCGGGACAACGGATTATGCCGTTGCTATCTTTTATGAAGGGTTAACTAAAGGGTCGTATGAATGTTTTGTCCGTGCAGATACGACCTTGCCTATGATGTATATGGATGATGCCGTACGGGGCACTCTAGAGCTTATGCAGGCAGATCCGGAGAAGCTTACAGTACGAACCAGTTACAATTTAGCTGCCATTAGTTTTACGGCACAGGAATTGGCAGAGGAGATTAATAAACATATCAAGGTGAACGTTACCTACAAGCCGGATTTCCATCAGGCAATCGCTGATAGTTGGCCGGAATCTATTGACGATTCGACGGCGCGGCATGATTGGGGATGGAAGCACGAATTCACCCTCGCGAAAATGACCACGGTTATGTTGAAGGAATTATCACAAAAATTTACCCTACCCAAAGGAGGTATATGACCGATCCATTACAACCGTTTTACGACACCATTGCCACTATGAAAGAGAAGGGGTTATACAACAATATCCGTACGGTGCAGTCCCCCCAAGGGGCGTGGTTAACAGTGAACGGAAAACGTGTCCTCAATTTTTGTTCCAACAACTATTTGGGGTTAGCTGCGCATCCGAGAATTCGAAAAGCAGCAATTGCGGCTATTAAAAAATACGGTGTTGGACCGGGCGCGGTTCGCGTATTGTCTGGGACGAATACGCTTCATATCAAGCTTGAAGAGCTATTGGCAAAATTCAAGAAGTGCGAAGCTGCTATTGCCATCCAAGGCGGATTTATCTCCAACATTATTGCCATCCAGACGATCATGGGCAAAGAAGATATCGTGATTTCCGACGAACTGAATCATGCGTCGATTATCGATGCCGTTCGTATTGCACAGATCGGCAACAAATATATTTACAAACACAATGACATGCAGGATCTGGAGAAAAAGCTGCAGGAAGTGGCGGAACTTGCAAAAACGCCAAAAACAGACGGATCAAAACGCCTCATTCTTATCGTCACCGACGGAGTCTTTTCCATGGACGGTGATATTGCACCACTTCCCGCGATTGTGAAGTTGGCAAAGAAATACGGTGCAATCACCATGACCGATGATGCGCACGGAGAGGGAGTGTTGGGGAGTCACGGTCGGGGTATCGTGGATCATTTTCACCTGCACGGACAGGTTGATATTGAGGTGGGAACATTTAGCAAAGCACTTGGTGTTATGGGAGGTGTCATTGCCGGCAAGAAGGAGCTCATTGAGTACTATCGGCAAAAAGGACGACCGATTTCTTTTTCCACGGGTCTTACGGTACCGGATACCGCAGCGCTTATCGAAGGCGTGACGATGCTTATGAAATCGGACGCGCTCGTAAAGAAAGTGTGGGCAAACGGCGCATACCTCAAAAAGGAATTTGCAAAACTTGGGTTTAACACGGGTGTTTCGGAGACGCCGATCACACCTGTCATGATTGGTGACGAGAATCTCGCAAAGACGTTTAGCGCAAAACTGTTTGAACATAACGTATTTGCAACACCGATTAAATTCCCGATGGTTGCCCTTGGGAAAGCGCGTATCCGCGTGATGCCCTCCGCTTCCCATACGAAGAAGGATTTGGATTTCGGTGTTGCCGCATTTGCAAAAGTGGGAAAAGAATTGGGTGTTATATAACTATAACGGGATTATCTGCTCGAGAAAGAAGGGGACATGAGTTCTGAAAGAGAGCCGCGTTTGCGTATTCCGGAGTCGGTTCGCAAAAGCGTATCGGCGCTTCATGCGACATTTACTCCTGATGCGGTACCAGAGCTTTTTTCTTGGAAGTTTACCGAGGATTGCCGTTTTTCCGTTTTCATGCCAGACTCCATCAATCCTTTTTCCGATCCAAACCTTCCGGTTGTCGATTATCCTAACGGATGTCTGAATATACCGGGGAAGGGATGGCATGATGGTGCGTACCTTGTTGACCGGATGAACCGGGCGTATCAGTCCGGGGATATTGAAAGAATGGAGGAAGCACTGCTTGGACTTCCTGCGCCACTTGCTGTATTTTTGGACGAAGCGGTTGCACACTATGAGAGTCGTACGACACAATAGATACGCGGTATGAAATTTTTATGGAGGATTCTCCTTTTTGCATTTCTTGTTTGTCTATTGGGTGCGGGTGCGTTCTTCCTTTTTGATACAAAAAATCATTTGGTTATCAGTCCCATTGCGTTTGTGAAAGAAAAACCGCTTGAAAAATATGCACTACTGCGACTTGCAGAACGCCAGTTTCTGCCTTCCGCTATCGTTTTTGATTCCCCAACGGCAACAACTGCGGCATATACGGTTTTTCCGTTTTCTTTTATCCAGGAGGGAAAGAAGGTGACCGGTGTTGCACATGTCCCCAACACGACGGATTCTGCACAAAAGTTTCCCGTTATTGTCCAGCTTCGGGGATATGTCGATGGGGATATGTATACGCCCGGTATGGGAACCACACACAGTGCAGAAGTCTATGCGGCAAATGGTTTTATCAGTCTTGCACCCGACTTTCTAGGGTACGGCGGTTCGGATATGCCTTCCGTCAATCCACTGGAAGAGCGGTTTGAGACCTATATCACCGCATTGACCATACTTGCGTCAATTGAAACCATTCCACAGGCCGACACGACACGCACGGGTCTCTGGGGGCATAGCAACGGCGGACAGATTGCACTGACCGTTCTTGAGGTTCTTGGTGAACGTGCTGTACCTTCTGTACTGTGGGCGCCGGTTACCAAACCGTTTCCCTACAACATTCTGTATTACACGGACGAGTTTTCCGATCGGGGGAAGGCGCTTCGGAAAGTCGTTGCGACGTTTGAAGAAGACTATGATGCGGATGTATATTCGTTGACACAGTATGTTGACCGCATTGTGGTTCCTCTTCAGCTCCATCAGGGGACGGATGACGATGCTGTACCGGCTTCCTGGAGCGACACGTTTGTCAAAACTCTTGAAGAGTTAGGAAAAGACGTTACGTATTATCGCTATATCGGTGCGGATCACAATCTTGCATCAGGCAATGATGCGTGGAACAGCGCAATGCGTCGCGATATGGAATTCTTCCGTTCACACTGGAAATAAAAAAACACGGGATTGCTCCCGTGCTTTTTTATTTATTTTGTCTTTCGTCGTTAGGGGAGTACCATTGTTCCCGCTGTGCAGGATGCGGTTGCTCCCTGATCATCCTTGATGGATGTCTTCATTGTGACAGCTGCACCTTTGACAAGTTCAACTGCTTTTGTGGTGCATTGGAATATTTGTCCTCCGCGTTCTTCAGATGAGCGCAGGACTGCAGGCATATCTTCCGTTGCAAGCACTTTGCCATCCGTATTGGACGTGATGGTGAAAGTGCAGGTGACCCCTTTGGTCGTCAAGAGTGCTGATCCTTCTGCTGACAGATAGTATTTCGGATACCCAATCATTGGGTTGTACCACTGCCTGTCGCAGGAGAGTTTCGTAATCATTGTTTTTTCTTCCACAACCGGTGCTGTGGTTTGCGGCTGTGTTGTTGTTGGTTTTGCCTTCGGCCACAGGAGTACTCCTGCAACGATGATGGCGACCACAATGACTGCGCCGATGATGTATACGCTCGAGGTTTCACCCTCTGTGTGTTGAGTTTCATTTTCCATATGGTATCTACTATAGAAAACTTTATTGAATGTTGCAAGTGGTTAAATAGAATAAAGATTCAATATGTCTTTATTGGAATACATGCTTTTTTCCGTTATAATTGCAGATACGAATGTCAGGATGCCGGAGCGGTCAATCGGATCAGTCTGTAAAACTGACGCCTTAACGGGCTACCCAGGTTCGAATCCTGGTCCTGACACCGTAGTATCATACGTGTATATGCCGAGATAGCTCAGTGGTAGAGCAACTGTTTTGTAAACAGTAGGTCCGGGGTCC
>CAYUUX010000017.1:0-20602 GCA_964448085.1 uncultured Gammaproteobacteria bacterium
TTCAGTATAGACCCGATGCTGCAACCGCAAAAAAGTATTTTGAAAGTGGACACCATGCGTGGAATCTTGGCTATTTTGTCACGACACCACGGTTTTTGCTCAGCCAATACGAAAAGTTCGTTCCAAATCTTTATACAGGATTGCAGGAGATAGCGGGAGCATGGAATACAGACGCATATGATAGCGTGCTTGCCAAAATATATCCCACGTTGGAAAAAATTAATTTTGATAACGCGATATTGGAGAAGCTTGATCCGAAACACGCGCTGGTTGTTTCGGAAAATATTGATTGGAGCGATATTGGCGCCTGGGAAGCATTGAAGGAATCCTTGGAAAAGGCGAAGGATGAGAATGTGATACAAGGAAACGTGATGCTGCAGGATGTGAAGGATTCATTGGTATATAACTATGGGAAACAACTTGTTGTGGGTATTGATGTTGACGAAGTACTTATTATCAACACGGACGACGTGTTGATGGTCTGCAAAAAAACATCCGTGCCGAAAGTGAAAAAACTTGTTGAAAGCTTTGCGGGAACGGAGAATGAAAAGCTTACCTGATATGTTGTACACGGTGACAAAACGCATTATTGATATTGTTGGGAGTATTCTTATCGGTATTGTCTTCCTCCCTATTTCCGTTATTACGGCCATAGCTATCAAATTAGATACAAAAGGTCCTATATTTGCCGATACCCCCAATCGTGTCGGTAAAGACGGTAGGCTGTTCAAGCTGTACAAATTTCGTTCCATGATCGTGAATGCACATCAGATGCTCAGAAACGATCCGAAAATGGCAAAACTGTATGAGGAATACAGGCATAATAGTTATAAATTGGTTCATGACCCTCGTGTGACGCCTGTTGGCCGATTTATTCGAAAACATAGTATTGATGAGATACCACAATTGATTAATGTGCTTTGTGGGGACATGAGTTTGGTTGGGCCTCGACCGTATTATCAGGATGAACTTCGGGAACAGCAAAAAAAATACCCCCACACAAAAAAACTTGTTAAAATCGTGCTTTCGGAAAAACCTGGTGTGACAGGGTACTGGCAAGTATCGGGAAGAAGCGAAGTGAATTTTGACAAACGTATCCAAATGGATGCAGATTATGTCACGAAGCATTCATTGCTTTTTGACATAGCAATAATACTCAAAAGTCCCTGGGCAATGATAGCAGGGAAAGGCGCCATATAAGCATCTCATGTCGGTTGACAATCGTCTCATAAATTGGAACAATTATATTCTATGGAGGAAATGAAAAAAATTTCAGTCGATACGACCGCAACCGGAGCTCCAATGACAAAACCGACGACAAAAAAGAAATTCCCGTGGAAGTTTATCCTCATCCCCTTTGGGGTAGTTTTAGGTATCATACTCATACTCGGGATTCTGTTATTACCCCTTCGCGGCGTGCTTGCAAAAGCAAAAGAGCTCTCGACTGTAGGAAGAAACGCAATGAGTGCAGTAAAAGAACAGGACTTGGAGAAAATGAAGACGGGATTGTCTGAGACGCGTGGGAAACTTACGGAACTTCAGAATGAATATAACAAGGTGCTTCTGTTAAAAGCGGTTCCTTTATTGGGTAGCTACATCGCAGATGGGGAGCATGCGATACAAGCAGGGTTTGCAGCAGTGACCGCAGGTGATAGGGCTATTGAGGCAATTGAGCCAAATGCTGATCTTTTGGGACTGAAAGGGACGAAAAAATCTTCGTTTTTGGAAGGAAGTGCGGAAGATCGATTACAGTTTGCAGTAAAGACTATGAGTGCTTTGATTCCAAAAATTAACGAGATGGCAACAAGCGTGGAGACAATGCGTAAAGAACTTGAGGCAATTGATCCAAATCGATACCCCGAACGCGTTGGAAAAACGGTTATCCGTTCCAAAATGGTATCCGCATTTGGGGTTATTGATGAAATGGCTAATCTTTTTGTGAACGCGCAGCCTTTATTGGTGAACCTCCCATCCCTTTTAGGAGAACCAACAGACAAACGCTATTTGGTCCTTTTTCAAAATGATAAGGAACTTCGGGCAACCGGAGGCTTTATCACCGCATATGCACAATTTCGTATGGTACGCGGAAAACCTGTACTGGAAAAAGCAGATGATATTTATGCTCTCGATGCAGCGTTGAAGAAAAAATATCCGGCAACACGGGAAATACAGACGTTCCATAAAGGGGTATATAACCTCAATATCAGAGACAGCAATCTTTCACCCGATTACAAAATTTCCATGCAGCAGTTTGTCGAAATGTACAACAATACAAGCGGAAAAGAGCGTATAGACGGGATTATAGCCGTTGACACACACGTATTGGTGGAAGCATTAAAGATCTTAGGCCCCATGTACGTGTACGGAAGGGAATTCAGCGCGGAAACTGATAAACGATGCGACTGTCCAAAGGCAGTATATGAGTTGGAAGACTATTCTACACGACCGGTAAACTATGTTCGGGAGGCACGAAAAGATATCATAGGCGTTCTCTTGCAACAAATTCTTCGTATGGCTTTAGGAGTGTCCCCATCAAAATACTGGGGGAATCTCTTCCAAATGCTCATTGCTGAGATTAATCAGAAGCATGTGTTGGCATACTTTTTGGACGATACACCCCAGAAGGCTGCTGAAAGTTTTAATTTAGCAGGACGAATCATGACAGCAAGCGAAAGTGCGGCGGTATTGAAATATAAAGAAGGGAACGGCTGGGATTATCTTCATGTGAACAACAGCAACATGGCAGGGGCGAAATCGAACATGTTCGTATCCAATGAAATCACAAAAGATACGAAGGTTGAAACAAATGGAACGCTCACCACTGCATTAACGATTGCGTATAAAAATCCGTATCCAGGATCGGATTGCGGTTTGGAGAGTGGTGGCTTGTGTTTGAATGCGCCATTGCGTAACTGGGTAAGAATATACGTTCCGTTGGGAAGCATTATCGTTGATAGTAAAGGGGCAATATCTCCAAAGGATGGGAAGGCAGTGACATTGGATTCGTATGAAAGTTTAGGAAAGACGGTATTTGAGGGATTTTTGATTGTTAATCCGATGGGTACTGCAAAATTAGAAGTAACCTACACGTCTCCGGTGAGCGTTGCCGGTCAATATAAGTTGCTTATCCAAAAGCAGCCGGGAACAAATGGGGAAGAATACACCATAAAGCTCAACGGGAAAGAGCGTAAACGGCTGCCTCTTGTTGGTGATACGGAATTCACCTTTTAACACACCATGCATCCTTCGCGGATAACAACGGTAACCGCCATTATTCTGAAACGGAAGAATGTGGGTGAAGCGGACAAGATACTTACGGTATTTTCAAAAAACGCAGGAAAACTTCGGGTGATTGCCAAGGGGATACGGAAAATTACAAGTAGACGCGGTCCCCATCTGGATATTTTCAATGAAGTGAGAATGACGATCCATAAAGGGGGAACATGGGATACACTTTCCGAAGTGGCGCCCGTTGTTGCACGGCGTGCAACACTTGATGGGTGGAAGCAAATGCGTGCTGCATACGTGATTGTTGAGGTTGTTGACAAGTTATTACCGGAAGCGCAACCAAACCAACAGGTATATGAATATATGCAGCAAGCATTCAATGATTTGGAAAAAGCTCAGGATGCGGACGTTACTGCGCTTCTGATTACCTTTCTCTCACGGTGTCTTGTTGTGCTGGGATACGCATCGGAGCACAAACAATACAGCGACTTTTCAGAAATAATGACGTATATTGAGCAGATATCTGAGCGGAAGATCAGAAGCATGCGGTTTTTTGAGGCAGGATCCTGACTCGACTATAGGAAATTTGATACAATCACTATATGAGTGCACTTGATGATATAGTATCGCTTGCAAAACGCAGGGGATTTGTATACCCGACCAGCGATATTTATGGCGGTATTGGCGGATTTTATGATCTTGGCCCGCAAGGAGTTGCATTAGCTCGCAACATAAAAGAAGCATGGTGGAAAGAAATGGTTTTGTCACGCGATGACGTTGTCGGACTTGACTCAGCCATCATATTAAATCCAAAAACATGGGAAGCATCAGGGCACATCGCCTCATTTACGGACCCATTGGTTGAATGCAAACTCTGTCACGTGCGCCTTCGTTCGGATCAAGAAGACGAAATGCAGGCCCATAAGGAACAGCACAGAAAAAAAGGAGAGAAAGACGTACCATTTACTGACCCCAAACAATTTAACCTGCTTTTCAAGACGTTTGTTGGTCCGGTTGAAGACACCAAAGCCGTTGCATATCTTCGGGGGGAAACGTGCCAAGGTATATTTTCGAATTTCGATAACGTGGTTGCTTCCAATCGCGTAAAAATTCCCTTTGGGATTGCTCAAATCGGTAAAGCGTTCCGAAACGAAGTGACGCCGGGGAAATTTTTATTTCGACTTCGGGAATTTGAACAGATGGAGCTGGAATATTTCGTCCGTCCCGATAAAGCAGAGGAAGCATTCGCATATTGGAAAGAAAAGCGGCTGCAGTGGCATATCGGATTGGGCATAGCGAAGGAAAAAATCCGTTTCCGGCAGCATGCAGAAACGGAACGCGCATTTTATGCTGCTGATTCCTGGGATATTGAATATGATTTTCCCGAATGGGGTTTTAAGGAACTCGAGGGTATAGCCAACAGAACCGATTATGATTTGAAAACGCACAGTACGTGGAGCGGGAAGGATCTTCGTATCATGGATCCGGAAACGAATACGAAATATTATCCATATGTTATTGAACCGTCTGTTGGTGTTTCCAGACTTATGCTTGTTCTGTTGTTGGAAGCATATACGAAAGACGGAGATCGGATTGTGTTGCGATTGAAACCCTCCCTTGCTCCATATACGGCAGCGGTATTCCCGCTTCTTGCAAATAAACCAGAGCTGACGACAAAGGCAAGGGGAATTTACAATCGTATGAAAGCGGTTATGCCAACAGTATGGGATGATAGGGGGAATATTGGGAAACGGTATCTCGCACAGGATGAGATAGGGACCCCATGGTGCATAACCGTTGACTTTGCTTCGTTGGAAAATGATACGGTTACCATTCGCAACCGGAACACAACGAAACAGGATCGAATAGCGACAGATACCATTATTGAATATATACGTACAAATGAAACGCTGTAAGGAGGGTATATGAAAAAAAACATCGTGATGCTTTTTGCGGCAATCGGACTGATCGGTCTTCTCCTTGTCGGATTTGTGGTATGGAAGAATACGCGTCCAGAAGTTGCACAAGAAGAAATAATTGAAGAAGAACCGCTCGCGGAGGCAGACAAAAATATTTCTGCGCAAATCACCTGGAGTAAGGTGAAAGATAATACGATCGTACTTTCGATAGGCGGATTGCAAAAGGCATACAAATCGGTTGCGTATGAAGTAAGCTATGAGACGCAAGGAGTTGTTCAGGGGGTTACGAGTAGGCCTTTGGACATCCTTGGCATGGAGGAGTTTACGCGAGACGATATTTACCTTGGTACGTGTTCTCGGAACGTCTGCAAGCCCCACACGGGCGTTAAAAAAGTATCACTTGTGCTCGAATTTACCAATCAGGAAGGCAAAAGAAGCCAATTGACGAAGGATTTTGATCTATAAATAAGAAAAAAGAGGAAAAGCAGAAGGCAACTCTTCTGCTTTTTTTGTGGAAAATACTTCTTTAGCTTGTTTTTACGTGCTATTCCCAGGTTTTTGGATACCGTGAAATACCACTTGACATGGCGTGAAAAATGGGTAATTATGGATATAGATGGGGAAAAGTGGTAAGATCTAGGGTATGAAATTGTTCCTTGGGGAATATGACCATACACTTGACGAACGAGGCCGAGTGACGCTGCCAAGAAAGATACGGCAAGAGTTAGGAGAGCGGGATGTTGTATTAACAAGAGGGTTTGATACATGTATCTTTGGATACGATACGACAGCGTGGGAGAAGGAAGCGACGAAGCAGCTGGAGACGTCAGTAACAACTGCTGAGGGAAGAGCATTACGCCGGTATGTCTTCGCAGCTGCAGAGAAGGTAGAAGCAGATAAAGTAGGAAGGGTCATATTGCCTACCCACCTCAAGGAATATGCTGGGATACAAAGCGAGGTCAAAGTGATAGGTGCAGGAGATCATTTTGAGATTTGGGACAAAAAGCAGTGGAAAGAATTTGTGAGGGGTACCAACAAAAACGTATGAGCGCCTATCATACAGCGGTTTTGGTTTCACAAGTGCTTGAAGGTTTGGATGTGAAGGTTGGAAAACGATATATTGATGCGACATTGGGCGGTGGCGGGCATACACAAGCGATACTCAACAGGGAAGCCGAGGTACTAGCAATTGATGAGGATAGCGACGCGATAGAACAAGGAAACTCAATAAAAAGCCCGTTACTCCGGATTGTACAAGGAAATTTTCGAAACATCGAACAGATAGCTCGGAAGGAAAAATTTGAACAAGTGGATGGCGTATTGTTCGATTTGGGAGTTTCCAGCCATCAGATCGATGACCCGAGGAAAGGATTTAGTTTTCGGTTTGAAGATGCACCGCTTGATATGCGGTTTGGACAAAAAGAAATCGTACGTGCTGAGGAAATACTTGCCAAGGCAAGTCAGGATGAATTGTATGAAATATTTGCGAAATATGGTGAAGAAGAGCGTGCTTGGGCAATTGCTGCTCGTGTTGTGCGCGCCCGTCAGATGAAACCGATCAAAACGGCAGGACAATTGCGAGCAATTATTGAAGAGATAGTCGGGACAGGAAAATCAAGCGAACGAATTATTGCGCGAATATTTCAGGCAATACGGATAGCGGTAAATGAGGAAATGCAGGCTCTTGCTGAAGGTTTGGAAGGAGCCTACAAAATCCTAAAACCCGGAGGAAGAATAGCGGTTATCAGCTTTCATTCTCTTGAGGATCGAATCGTTAAACGGTTTTTTGCCAAAAAAGGGTGCGCAGTAGTTCATAAAAAACCGTTGACAGCTGATGAGGAAGAAATGTACGAGAATCCGAGATCGCGAAGTGCAAAGCTGCGGATTGCAGCAAAATAAGGAATGCGTATGAATATTCTACAAAAGGCTTGTATTCCAGCAACAATCATTGTTGTCCTTCTATTAACCGCGCAGATACTCCTTTCCTGTCAATTGGCAACTGACGGAAAAACGATACGACAGATTGATAATGAGATAGCGATTATTGAGAAGGATATCGCGCTACAATCCGAAAAGATAGCTTCAGCGTCGTCTCTTCTGGCAGTCCGTGAAAAAGCGGTTTCCATGGGATTTCAGGAGTCTGCAGCAGTACTTACCTTGCGTCAGGATCAGTTTGTTGTGGCGCTTGGTCAAACTCGATAAAATGCCGATATGGGGCGAATTTGGTCGGTGTTTATTCTTTTCGTTCTTTGTTTTCTTGCTATTATTGCCCGGTTGTTTTATTGGCAAGTTATTTCCGGCTATCGATTAAAAGCTGAGGCGTCAGAACAGCATATTCAAGAAGGCACAATTCCAGCAGAACGTGGAACTATAAAAACGCAGGATGAATACGCACTCGCGATGAACACCCCTGCATATTTGGTATTCGCAGAACCAAAGCATATTGAAAACAGACTGCAATTCTCCAAGAGTGTTGCCGCGGAAATCGGTATCGACGAGGCGACGGTTTCAGCTATGCTTGCCGATCCCGAAAGGCTTTGGATTCCCCTTGCGCATAAAGTGGATGAAGAGCACGTACAGCGCTTAAAGGCATTACAACTGAAGGGATTGGGATTTGAACAAGAAACAAAACGGTATTACCCTGAGGCTTCCATGTCAGCACACGTACTTGGTTTCGTCGGTTTGGACCAAAATGGTTTTGATAAAGGGTATTTTGGATTGGAAGGATATTACAATCGAGAACTCCAGGGTAAACCAGGCAGTCTCATGATGGAAAAAGACGTAACAGGGGCACCCATTTTGGTTGGAAACAGCGTCCGAGTACCCCCGGAAAACGGAAGTACATTAACTTTATGGGTGGATAGGACAATGCAAAACATAGCAGAAACGAAATTACTTCAGGGCATACAAAAGTATGGTGCCAAAGAAGGCTCGGTTATCATAATGGATCCGAAAACCGGCGGGGTATTGGCGATGGCGTCCTTTCCCTCCTACGATCCGCGTTCCTATACCACGTATGACCGCGAATTGTACAAAAACCCGATCGTTGCGTCATCATATGAACCCGGGTCGACATTTAAGGCATTGGTTCTTGCTGCAGCTATTGAAAAGGGAGTCATTGAAGCGAACACGCTTTTTGATGAAACCGGACCGGTTAAGGTAGGAGAATATTGGATACGTACATGGAATAACGAATATAAGGGATCGATTAGCATGACGGAGGTATTGGAACATTCTTCAAATGTCGGAATGGTATTCGCAGCAAAAAAACTTGGTGAGGATGCACTGCTTTCGTTTATTCATGATATTGGATTCGGGAAGTTGACAAACATTGATTTGGAGGATGAAGCTACCCCGGACATGCGTCAAGATAGAGACTGGAAGGAAATAGATTTCGCAACAGCGTCTTTTGGACAGGGTATTGCGGTGACACCACTGCAAATGATCAGAGCAACTGCAGCTATTGCAAATGGCGGATGGATTATGGAGCCACATGTCGTGAAAACCATCGCCAATCCGAATGGAAAAACCATTGATATACCTCCCAAAAAAGTAAAGCAAATTTTTAGTGCAAAAACAGCGGGTATCGTCACGGAAATGATGATTGCAGCCGTAGATAACGGGGAAGCAAAATGGGCAAAACCAAAAGGGTATCGAATTGCCGGAAAAACCGGTACCGCACAGATTCCTGTAGCCGGACATTATGATGACAAAAAAACGATTGCCTCCTTTGTTGGTTTTGCTCCGGCTGATAAGCCGCGCTTTATCATGTTAGTGACACTTCGTGAACCAACATCGTCACAATGGGGTTCAGAGACCGCAGCACCACTCTTTTTTGCCATAGCAAAGGACCTTTTTCTATACCTTGGAATTCCGCCTCAATAGCCTCAAAATTGCCGCTTTCATGGTATAATATGAGGCATGGTACGTTGGCTGAAAGGCCTTTATCACTTTCTTGTCGCTACCGCGTCGGTAATCTATTTTCGCTTCCCAGCAAGAAGAATTACGGTCATAGGAGTCACGGGTACGGACGGTAAAACGACGACTGCTACGATTATCTATGAAATATTGAAAGCGGCAGGATATAAAACATCCATGATAACCTCTGTCCAGGCTGTGATAGCAGGGGTTGCGTATGACACAGGGTTTCATGTCACGACACCCAATGCGTATTGGGTGCAGAAATATCTTCGTGAAGCGGTTGATCACGGCGATACCCATGTTGTTTTAGAAGTAACGTCGCACGCGTTAAGTCAACATCGTGTCTGGGGGGTGAAATTCGCAGTGGGTGTTTTGACGAACGTTACGCACGAACACCTTGACTGGCATAAAACCTATGAGAATTACCTGATGACAAAATTGCTCCTTCTGAAACGAAGTGCTGTCGCAATTATCAATAAAGACGAAGGGGAATTATACGCAAAAATAGCTCCACTTTTACGTCACAAAAAACTCATTACTTACGGTATACGGCGACAAGCATCCATAACACCCGAAACCCATCCGTTCAAAACAGTGCTTCCGGGCGAATTTAACCAATACAATTGCCTCGCCGCAATTGCCGCGTGTGACGCACTTGGCATTCCTCGGAAAGTTATGCAAAAAGCGATCCATGCATTCACGGGAGTACCCGGAAGGATGGAGATTGTTGCGCGAAAGCCCTGCAGGGTCATTGTCGATTTTGCTCATACACCAAATGCCATAGATAAAGCACTGAAAACAGTTCGCGCTGATACAAAAGGAAAACTGATCCATGTGTTTGGAAGCGCCGGGCTTCGTGACACTTCTAAGCGGCCATATATGGGAAAAACGTCTGCTGAATATGCAGATATTATTGTGCTTACCGAAGAAGATTTTCGGAGTGAATCTGTAGAACAGATTATGGACGAAATAGCAGCGGGAATTCCTGTATACAAAACGGTAGTGCGATTTCCAAACCGTCATGACGCGCTATCCTACGCACTCGCGGATAGAGAGTCAGAGGATACGGTAATCATAACAGGTAAAGGGCATGAAAAAAGTTTGTGTCGCGGAAAAACCGAATACCCGTGGAGTGATCAGGATGAGGTGAAGAAAATTCTACAGAAGTGATTTCCCGTATGATGCAAAAAACCAATCAAGGTGTATATATATCATCGTTGCTTTCAGCAGTGAAAGGGGTGAAACACGGGTTTACCAGTAAAAAACAAGGATCCGTTATTTCAAAAAAAGGACAAGCAGAGGTTTTTTCAAAATTGCATGTTGGATCCGACAGTGTCATTTGGATGCAACAGGTACACGGTGCATCTGTTGTTGAAGTAACGGCACAAGATGCGGGAAAGACAATAGAAGGCGTTGACGGCCTTTTGTACAAGTCCACGGCTAAAGAGCGTGGTAGCCCAATTCTGACCGTGCATGTTGGGGACTGCGTTCCGATTTTGTTGGTAGACCCCAAGGTAAATCTTATCGGAGCAGTTCACGCGGGTTGGAAAGGAACTATTGGCCATATTATGAAAACGGCAATAGCACACTGTGTGCGTCTTGGTTCCAATCCCGATGATATACTGATAGCAATGGGACCATATATTCATTCCTGTTGTTATTCGGTGCAAGGGGATCGCGCGCAGCTGTTTGAGGACGCGTATGGTAAAAAGTCGGGTGTAGTGAAGAAAGTGGGTGACACGCACGTTTTGGATATTGGTCTGGCAAATGAAATAGATCTTATAGAACAAGGAGTTTGCAGCACGCATATTGATAGATCAAGTGATTGCACGTTGTGTACTCCCGAAGAATGGTATTCGTTTAGAAGAAAAACTGAGCTTTTTGGTGAGATGATCGGATATATCACATGGGAGGAGCATGGAGTGTGACATAAAAAAAATACAATCGATTCATTTTGTTGGTATTGCCGGCGTAGCTATGACTGCCCTTGCAGTGTATGCAAAAGAGCGGGGTATTCGAGTAACGGGTTCCGATGTTGCTGGAACTTTTCCAACGAACGAAATATTAAAAAAGGCTGGTATAACAACGCTTTCTGGTTTTTCTCCAGACCACGTTGTCTTTGGCGGCATTCCGGAATTGGTTATTTATACGGGTGCGCATCAGGGTATACATAACTTAGAAGTTGCTGCAGCAATAAAGCAATCTATTCCTGTTGTTTCTCATGGGGAAGCGTTGGGATGTTTTATGAATGGTATGTCGGCAATATCGGTTGCAGGCAGCCATGGGAAGACAACCGCTTCAGCCATGATCGCTACAATCATGAAAGTCGCAGGCGCAGATCCTTCTTATGCTATTGGGTGCGGTGAAATACGGGGATTAGGAATGCCAGGACATTATGGAACAGGATCACTGTTTATCGCTGAAGCCGACGAGTACGTGACCGATCCGCACCACGATAAAACCCCACGGTTTTTATGGCAACATCCGGATACGTTGGTGGTCACGAATATTGATTACGATCACCCAGACGTCTATGCATCCTTGGAGGAAGTGCAGCATGCCTTTGTAAATTTGCAGAAACAATGTATTGGGAAACGTATCATTATTCTGAATGCAGATGACAGAGCAAGCGCAGTGTTGGATAACTCTGCAACAGGAATTGTGCGGTTTGGATTTTCACCACGATCAGACATGCAGGTGACACACGTTGGCTATGGACAGGAGCGTACATTTTTTTCAGTGTCTCTTCATGGTACCAGCGTAGGAGAATTTGTTTTACATGTTCCTGGAATTCACAATGTAGTGAATGCCACGGCAGCTATTGCATGTTGTGTTTCTTATGGCATATCATTTGATGCGATTCGCGAAGGATTGGATCAATTTGGTGGCACCAAAAGACGGGCTGAATTAATAGGTACAACAAAAGGAATAACACTATATGATGATTATGCACACCATCCAAAGGAAATTCAGGCAACGTTACAAGGATTGCGTTCATGGTATCCGAATAAACGGATTATTACTATTTTCCAACCACATACGTATTCTCGGACAAAAGCATTATTGGAACAATTCGCACAAAGTTTTTCCCAAAGCGATGTGGTGTTATGCCCCGATATTTTTGCATCTGCACGGGAAGTGGATACCCTGGGTATGACCTCGGGCATCCTTGTTGAAGAAATTGCGAAACATCACCGCGATGTCCGATACGTAAAAGACTATCAAGGAGCGGTTCAGAGTCTGAAAAACATAGCAAGCCCGGGTGATATTATTGTATGTATGGGAGCAGGTGACATATTTGAGTGGAGTACACAGCTGCTCTCAGATTTGAGCTAAAAACGCATGAAAGAAATATATAAGAAATTTCAGGAAATGGTTGAGATGCAGGTCCAGGAAGACCAGATGCTTGCCCCGTTTACTACCTATAAAGTAGGCGGTCCGGCGGACGCATTCGTTGCTGTAAAAAGTGTGGACGATCTGGTGAAGGTCGTTACAGCAGCGCGGGCATGTGGTATTCCATTTTTCCTTCTTGGTGGAGGATCAAATATTTTAGTAGGTGATAAAGGGTTTCGCGGTCTTGTTATAAAAAACGAAGCACAAGCGATAACCGTACGGGGTATGAAAGGGGCGATTGCCAAAGGGATTACCGGGGGAAGCGTATATGTTGAAGCGGAATCGGGAACACCATTTAATTCCCTTGTAAGATACACCATTGAGGAAGGGTTGCAGGGGTTGGAAATGCACCTTGGTCTTCCGGGGAGTGTTGGTGGTGCCATATTCATGAATTCAAAATGGATGAAGCCGATCGCGTTCGTTGGTGATGTAGTACATCAGGCAATGGTGTTAACGGCAAAAGGAGATAGACAAATAATTACAAAAACAATGTTCCAATTTTCTTACGGAGAATCTTCTCTTCAAAAATCTGGCGATATAGTCCTATCGGTACTTTTTTTACTCAAGCGAGCGGATAAAGACACGTTATGGCAGGTTGCAAATGAAAGTATCGAATATAGGAAAAATACGCAGCCGCAAGGAGTAAAAACTGCGGGATGTGTATTTAAAAATATTTCGCAAGTTGAAGCGGTATCTGCGGGGACGCCCGATCATACAATGTCAGCCGGGTATCTCATTGACAAGGCAGGTTGTAAGGATCTGCGCGTTGGTGATGCCGCCGTATCACCGTTGCATGCTAATTTTATCGTCAATACGGGAAAAGCGACCGCTTTGGATATGGTACAATTAATTGAGAAAATACGCATACAGGTAAAAAATACATTCGGCATAACGTTGGTTGAAGAAATTCGCAGAGTGGGAGATTTTTAATTATGGAAAAGTTTATTGTCTCGGGTCCGACAACGCTCCACGGAGATGTTACGATTGCCGGCGCAAAAAACGTCGCGCTGAAAGCTATAGTTGTTTCACTTCTTACCAAAGAGCCGATCATTTTGCATAATATGCCGCATATACGAGATGTTGTTCTCATGCTCGAATTGGTACGAAGTCTGGGATCGTCTGTATCTTTTGAAGAAAATACTGTCCATATTACAGACGGAAATACGAAAGAGACGACAGTACCGCTGGAAATAGGGGCGCGTTTGCGTACTTCCTCGATGGTGTTGGGTCCAATGTTGTCCCGTTATGGAAAAGCAAAGATCCCGAATCCTGGCGGATGTCGGATTGGTGCACGCCCCATCGACCGTCATATCGATGGGTTAAAAGCAATGGGAGCAACCATCCAATATGATTCCGAGGATGGATACTTCCATGCTTACGCAGAACACCTTCATGGGGCAGATGTGACATTTGAAAAGAATACGCACACGGGAACAGAAACATTAATTCTTGCCGCCGTTCTGGCAGATGGAACAACGGTACTTCGCAATGCAGCGGAAGAAATAGAGGTAGACGATTTGATTTCGCTTCTTAACGCGATGGGAGCAGACATCAAAAGATCGGGGCATCGGGAAATAACAATTCGTGGCGTGAAGGAACTTCATGGAACCGAATATACCATCATGTCTGATAGGAATGAGGAAGTTACATTCGCAATTGCCGCTGCAGTTTCAAAAGGATCCATTGTAGTACACCATTCGGAACGGAAACACCTGAAAGCTTTTTTGGATGTCTTTGTGCGGGCAGGGGGAGGATACAAAGAGGTGGATGAGATCACAACAGAATATTATGGAGATAAAGAATTGCAGGCTGTAGATGTGACAACGGGACAACATCCTAGTTTCATGACTGATTGGCAAGCACCCTGGGCTCTCCTTATGACTCAAGCACGGGGGATAGCAACGATTCATGAAACAGTTTTTGAGAATAGATTCTCATATGTGGATGAGTTAAGAAAAATGGGCGCAGACATCGCATATTTCGATCCGATCGTTTCGGATCCCAAACAGTTCTACAACTTTAATTGGGAAGATAAAGCAAAGGATGCGCATCAGGCAATTCATATAACGGGTCCGACGACACTGCATAACGCCGTTGTGCAAATGAATGATCTTCGAGCTGGTGCAACTGTGGTTCTTGCAGCGCTGATAGCAAACGGACAGAGTTACGTGCATGGTATCGAACAGATCGACAGGGGGTATGAGCATATTGATACCCGTTTACAAAAGCTGGGTGCCAACATAGAACGTGTTGAGGAAGATGCAGTCGGTTAAAGGAGGCATATGAAACAAGAAGTGACAGTTGTACTTTTAGCAGGTGGCGAATCGACACGATTTTGGCCATTGAAAGAAAAAACCCTCGTTCGTTTTCTTGGAGAGTCGCTCATTGCGAGGCATTTACAACAACTTGCTGCACTCAACTTTACTCACGTTGTGATTGTTGCAAATAAAACAAATGAACCTCTTTTAAAGAAAACGTCTCTTCCCGGACAGCTTCATGTTTCCTTTGTCCAACAGGAAGGAATAGGACAGGGGCAAGCGGTTATGGCACTTGCCAAAGCCTCAATAAATGGACCAGTGTTTATCATGAATGCATCGGATTGGTATGCGGATGACTTTTTGCATTCGTATCAGGAGCATATGCGCATGCACGCAGAATACGGTTTATTGGGCGCGGTGCGGGTGACAACATATTTTCCCGGAGGGTATATAACGATGAGCCCCGAAGGAGATATCAAGGAAATAATTGAAAAACCCGCAAAAGGAGCGGAACCAAGTGATGTCGTACGCGTGGTTGCTGACTATTTTCCCGACGTAAAACAATTGCTTTCTCAGGTGTCTCATTTTGCCTCGGATGTTGCAAGCGGATATGAGCTGGGTATAAATGCGCTTATTCAACAAGGACTCCGTTGTCACGCAGAAATTACAAAAGAAGAAAATTGGAACTATCTGAAATATCCATGGAACGTGCTTTCCATGAAAGACGCATTTTTGGGTGGCCTTACGGGTCAATCCATTGATGCAAGTGCAATAATAAAAGAAAACGTCAGTATAGAAGGACCGGTGATTATAGAAGCGGGAGTTAAGATTTTTGAAGGGACAAAAATTGTTGGTCCATGTTTTATTGGTCAGGATACGATCATCGGAAATAACAATATCATTCGGGCATCCGTTATAGGGAAGCGGTGCGTGACCGGTTTTAACACAGATATTACACGAAGTTATATAGGAGAGAATTGTTGGTTTCATAGCAATTACATAGGGGATAGCGTACTTGACGACGATGTCAGCATGGGATCGGGAACTGTTGTTGCCAATCTTCGTCTTGACGAAAAGAATATTGCTACAACTGTAAAAAAAGAACGTATTGATAGCAAAAGAAACAAGCTCGGCACCATGATCGGAAGTCACGTGCGGATCGGAGTGAACGTGAGTATCATGCCGGGTATTAAGATTGGATCCAACACCTATATTGGTGCAGGAGTTGTCCTGGATCAGGATTTGGAAAATTCGAGTTTCTGTATGATGAAAAAAGGATCATATAGCGTAGTCTCCAACCGAGAAACAATAGCCGGTTCGCGGGAGCAGTTTCGTAAAGCGATATGAGCCGTCCTTTTATTCTTATTCTCTACGGTGGCAGATCGGTCGAACATGAGGTATCAGAGCGTTCAAAGGAAGGTATAAAAAACGCTCTTGATTCCGCTGGATTTTCCGTAGGGGCCATTCGCATAGGGAAAAACGGCGCCTGGGGACCTGTCGAAGGTGAGTGGTTGACAACAAAGAGGGACTTTCATATTTGTCCAGATCCTACCAAACTTCCTTTTGCTCCCCAAGACATAGTCGTTTTTCCCGTGCTGCATGGGGCATATGGTGAAGATGGTTCCATCCAGGGGATTTGTGAATACGCAAACCTTCCCTATGTTGGTTGCGGGGTATCGGCATCTGTCGTCGGACTGGATAAAGCGTTGCAGAAAGAAGTATTTCGGCTTCATGGAATACCCACGGTGCAGTGGACAGTCATTAAAAAAGCGCAATGGGAACATCATCCTGATGAAACGGTTGAGAGCATTCTTTTATCACTTCGTGGACAGTACCCATTATTCATTAAACCCGCACATACCGGTTCGAGCGTTGGTATCTCGAAGGTTTTAAAGAAACACGCGCTTATGGAAGCATTACGAAATGCTTTCTTGTATGATGCTGCCGTAATTGCAGAAAAAGCAGTATTTCCCTTACGGGAAATAGAAGTCGGCGTTTTGGGAAATGATGATCCGGAGGTTTCCCCTGTCGGTGAAATCATTCCTGATAGGGAATTTTATGACTATGCATCAAAATATAGCAAAGAGAGCAAAACAAAACTTCGAATAGATCCGCAGGACATACGCCATTCGATAAAAGATCACATACGCTCCCTCGCGCTTCAGGCATTTCAATGTATCGTTGCTACCTGATTGTCTCGAGTTGACTTTTTCCTTTCAGGAGACACAGTATATCTAAACGAAATAAATACATTTCCAGGGTTTACGACAATAAGCATGTATCCAAAACTGTTCGCATCACAAGGGATTTCGTTTGAGAATCTGTGTACAAAATTGATTGTATACGCACAAGAAACATGGAAGAAAAAACAAGCGATTCAAACGATACTATGAAAGAACAATTTGCTTTATGGATACTCCGATGGGCTGCAAAACGCAAGCTTGCCAGACTCAAACCCACCACAGTTGCGGTAACTGGAAGTGTTGGCAAGTCGACCTTTATCGCGCTTCTGGACGGATTGTTGCATGATGAATACCGGGTGCGCACGACAACAAAAGGAAATAGCGAAACAGGATTACCGTTGGAGATATTAGGTATCCGGCATGAACTTACGAATTATCGGCTGGTAACGTGGCTGAAAGTGTTGCTCCACGCACTTTCCATTGGCTTATTTGGAGATACAGATGTGTACAATTTGTTGATCGCAGAATTCGGGATCGATAGCCCCTTTCCCCCCAAAAACATGTCATATTTGTTAACAATCATTCCGCATCCAGATGTTGCAGTTGTGCTGTCGATAGCACCCGTGCATACGGAACAATTTAGCGCTCTTGTAGCGGACAAGAATGATGAAAAAGCGATATTGCGTCAAATTGCCAGGGAAAAAATGCTTCTGGCACAAGCGGTTCTTCCGGAAGGATTAGTTATTGTTTCCAGCGATTCGTCCTATATTCTCAAAGAGCTTGACTCCGTGCGAGCATCTGTCCAAACTGTTGGAACAAAAACCGACGATACGTATCGAATGGAGACAGTTGAGACAGACCTGCAAACCGGTACGTCATTTGCTTTTAATTTCAAAGGATCACACTACCAAACAGTGTGTAAAGAAATGGTGTTTGTGAAAGATACCGCACAAATTGCGCTCTGCGCAATTGCTGCAGCCCACGCATTGGGTAACGGAATATTGCAGAGTATCCATGCGATAGAACAGGGAACACGATTTCCTCCGGGAAGATTTTCTAAATTATTGGGGAAAAACAATACGGTGCTTATTGACGGGAGCTATAATGCTTCCCCGTCTTCTCTGAAGGTGGCACTCGAGTTTCTTAAAACACTGAAAGGATCAAAGCGGCGCAGAATTGCAGTTTTGGGTGACATGCGCGAACTCGGGCCACTGGCCGAAACAAGTCACCGTACTATTGCAAAAATTGCTGCAGAATGCACAGATTATATCGTCTTGGTGGGTGATTTAATGTATCGATATGCCTATCCAGAGTTGCGTCGTAGCGGATTTTCGGGTAATAGGCTGGCAGCCTTTACGACATCGGAAAGAGTGAGTGATTGGATAGCCTCCTTTATGCAACCGGGTGACATAATCCTCGTAAAAGGATCGCAAAATACAATATATTTAGAGACAGTCGTTAAGGAATTATTGAAAAGACCCGAAGATAGGAAGTTGCTGGCTCGACAATCGGAATATTGGGATCGTATTCGAAAACGTTTTTATGAAACGACACCATGGAGACGCTATGACTCAGAGAACGATTCATGATCGGCAAGGGAAGACGATTGACATATACACGATTCCTGTCGGTCTTTTGCAAGCGAATTGTTATATTGTATGTTCATCCAATCAATATGCGGACATCATTGATCCGGGAGATGATGGTGAATATCTTTCCGATGTGGTGACTCGTTTGAAGCTCACTCCTCGAGCAATATTCTTAACACATGGACATTTTGACCATATGCTCGCAGCGTTCCAACTGCAGGAAACATATGATATTCCTGTTTACGTATCAAAAAAAGATATGGATATCGTAGGTCGTATGCAGACAACCGCAAAAAAATATTTGGGGTATGCCGTTCCCGATCTTCCTCCAAGAAATATGAAATTCTATGAAGACCACAAGGAAGAAATAGAAAAATGTGGTGTATCTCTACGGTATCTTCCGGGGCACACCCCCGGGGGAGTCGGTATATCATTCGGCGAGTTCCCTTGTGTTTTTATTGGAGATGTTTTATTTGCTGATGGCTCCAGAGGTGCAACCAATCATGCCTATAGCAATGCGCAAACGTTGCACCGATCTCTTCATAATCTTCTGGCCATGCCCCCAACGACAACGTTATTTCCTGGCCACGGATTAGCCATGACAGTTGGCGCCGTTTTGCCTCTCATTGATGCGCAGTCAGGGAATGTCGCCCTTGAAACATAGCTGAAGCAAACGTATACTTTATAGAAGAGGCCTTTATGACAACTGAAAAGCGAACACATAAAGATTCGTTTCGAGATGCATTTGCCGGTTTGGGGTGGGCAATAAAAACACAACCAAATTTTCGTATTCACATTCTTTTGTCTGTATGCGCGCTCCTTTTAGGAGCATATCTGCATATTTCAAATGGAGAGTTTTCTCTCATCGTCTTTACCATCCTTTTGGGATTGACAGCAGAAATGATCAATACGTCATTGGAATCGATGACGGATTTGATCACGACTGACTATAGACAGGAGGCAAAAATTGCCAAAGATGTTGCAGCTGGCATGATGCTTCTAACCGCGTTCGGCGCAATCGCGGTTGCGTGTTTCGTATTCTTGCCTTATCTATTGAGCTGATTATGGTATTTCTATTAGGGACACTTCTTTTTTCTTGGCTACTTAGTAGCATACTCTACATTCCCTTTATCAGAATGTTGTATACGCTTCGTATGCGACGGATGAAACAAGTGACACGGGATGCTTTTAATAAAAGGACACCGATTTTTGACCGTTTTCATCAAGGAAAAGCAGGAACGCCGGTTGGAGGAGGAGCACTCATTATTCTGATAACCACCATTCTCTTCCCGATTACATTATTGCTCATGAAATACTTCTGGATACCGGTGACAGCCGTATATCCAATAGCAGCGGAAATCAAGATTCTACTGTTTACATTTGTATCATTTGGACTCTTAGGATTTCTTGATGATCTGAAAAAAACGTTCGTGTGGAAATCAGATTTTTTCGGACTCCGGCTGAGACATAAATTGCTGTTTGAAATCGTGATTGCCGCAATCATCAGTTATTGGTTAGCCGTCGATCTCAAAATCAATATTTTTTATATGCCGCTTATCGGTGTTATCCACTTGGGCTGGTGGTTTATTCCATTTGCAACGTTTGTCATCATCGCATTTGCAAATGCGTTTAACATAACAGACGGATTGGACGGTATGGCATCGGGTGTCTTAGTTATAGCGTTAATTGCGTTTTGGATTATATCCTCTTCAATACTTGATACACCGCTATCGGTATTTCTCGTATTGTGGATAGGCAGTCTCTTAGCATTTTTGTATTTTAATATTTACCCAGCACGTATATTTTTAGGAGATGTCGGTGCGCTTTCTTTTGGTGCTACACTTGCTGTTGTTGGACTCATTTTAGGAAAGGCTCCGGCGCTTCTTATAATTGGATTGGTTTTTGTTATAGAAGTGACATCGTCCTTGTTACAGTTATTGTCAAAACAATTCTTCCATAAAAAGTTATTTCCTGCAGCGCCATTTCATTTGCTTCTTCAATATATCGGATGGGAGGAACCCAAAATCGTTATGCGTTTTTGGATTCTATCGATTGTATTTGCACTGTTCGGTTTATTTATTGCACTCCTTACAAAAAATCCTGTTTAACCA
>CAYUUX010000018.1:0-20540 GCA_964448085.1 uncultured Gammaproteobacteria bacterium
ACCCGTCGGTTTTCCTTTTGCCGAAGACCCGGCACCCGTTAGGCTCTCAAGAATTTTTCCTCCGACATCTGTTGCGACCTGTTTTGTTTCTCGAATAACATCCGAACCAATGTCTTCAAACGATCCAATAATTGGCGATGGTTTTGTTGGCGGTTTCATATGGATATACCGAGCAATTCCCTGGCTTTTGGTGAGATTCTGTCCATGGACCAGGGCGGTTCAAATGTTAGCTCTACCGTTACTTTCTTAACGCCTTTTAATTTCCCTATCTTCTCTTCTATATCACGCTGCATGGTAGTAAACAACGGACAACCGATGGAAGTTAACGTCATGACAACGATAACGTTTCCTTTAGCATCGATTGTAAGATCATAGATAAGACCCAAATCCCAAAGGGAAACATTCAATTCCGGATCCGGAATGTGTTGCAGAATCTTTTCTATAGCCTCACGCGTCACCATACGATATTAGTATTCCCTTCTCCCCTCCAAAGCGCGTTTTAACGTGATTTCGTCCGCATATTCTATATCTCCCCCAATGGGAATGCCGTGGGCAAGCCTCGTTATTTTACACTGTACGTTTTTAAGTAATAGCAATTGCTTCTGCAAATACATGGCCGTTGCTTCCCCCTCCATCGTCGGATTCAGCGCAAAAATTAATTCCGTTACTGCCTCATTTTGCTGCTGTACGCGTTTCAATACATCCGCAATATAGATTTCATCAGGACCGATGTTGTTAAGCGGGTCAATCGTTCCATGAAGCACATGATACACGCCGTGATATGCCCCAGTGCGCTCAATGGACAAAATGTCCGTTGGTTGTTCAACGATGCACAGCGTTTTTTTGTCGCGTCGCGGGTCGCTACAGATGACGCAAGGATCCTGTTCCGTAACGTTCTTACACACGCTACAAAGCGTCGTACTGGATTTTAAAGCAGTCAAGGCGTCGGCAAAACGCGTCAACTCTTCCGTTGGTACATGGAGAAGATAAAATGCGAGTCTTTGCGCGGTCTTCGGACCGATTCCTGGAAGTCGTTCAAATGCTTCAATGACTCGCGATACTGATCGTGGCAATACATTCATACCCGTAAGTATAAAGTATAGGAGCCAAACTATAAAGTCAAAAACTGTAGTTTATTTGATCACGGTCGTTATTGCATCTGCAATAACTTTGTCAACGGAGACAAATTCCGCACCCACTGGCGCACGCTCTTTTGAAACCCCTATCGTATCCGTAAGAATTAAATGATCAATTGCCGCACGGGAAAGCGTTTCCTTTGCTTCTCCTGCCAAAACCGCATGTGTTGCGCATACGATTACGGAAGTGGCGCCTGCCTCCCGAAGAGCCTGTGCACCATGAACAACCGTACCTCCCGTTGATATGATGTCGTCATTGATAATGGCGGTTTTTCCATGAACATCGCCGATGATCTGGAAATTTTCGCTCGTATCGTGCCTGTCGATAAAACGTTTTTTCTCCATAACCACAAGATCCGCATCCATCTGATACGCAAAGTTGCGTGCTCTGCGTACACCGCCAACGTCAGGCGACACAACGACCGGATCTTTTGGGTGAAGCCTTTTGACTGCATCAATAAGAACCGGCATTGCGCTGATATGGGTAACCGGAATCTGGAAAAATCCAACGATGGCATCGTTATGGAGATCCACAACAATTACCTCCTTAAATTTTGATACCTCAATAAACTTCGCAATGACGCGAGAGGATATCGGTTCACCCACACGATGCTGTTTGTCCTGACGTGAATATCCTAAATACGGAATGACCGCAACCATTGTTTTGGGAGCACTTCTTCGGATCGCATCTCCCATCAAAGCCATTTCCATGATGTACTCATCCATCGGCTTGGAAAACGACTGCATCACAAAAACAGTTTTGTCTCGTACGTCCTCCTGAATCCAGGGTCGCACTTCTCCATCGGCAAATCGGGTCAATTCAACCTTCCCCAAGGAAATATGCAATTGTTTTGCCACTTCCAAAGCAAGCGGTTGATTACTGGATCCTGCAAATAAGAGATAATCTTTCATATTCTTTTGTTATACCTGTTTTATATCATATGAATCAAGGACCGATATTCCTCAATGGTTTTCGCATTTCACATACATATTTCTTGTTCCTGCGGTATAAAAATATCATCCCGTGTGCGTTGCATATGCTGCAAAAATATATCACGTTTTACATCCGGCCATTGCTGCTCTGGGTGATCCGAAGACGCCTGTTTCATCTGCTCATACAGCTCATCGGTTATGAGCTGGGAATGTACGATGGAAAAATCCGAAGAAACGAATACACCCACCTTTTGTGTCATTTTGCCAACAGCATGTTCTTCGTTGGATAATCCTAACTCAAAAAGATCATCAGCTTGTGCGATGCCCACAATTGCCATGACGGGATTGCCCTGGAACAGTGCGTCCAAATGAAAGTGTTGGTGGTCACCCAATAAGCGCTCTTTGTACGTTCTATGATGCGCTTCTGAAAGAAGAGATCCTTGAAATGATTCCTTCGCAACTGACATATGATGATGCGTTTTACAGCCCTTTGGATATCTGTGCAAGCTGTCCGGCTGCTGCCTGTTGGGATTGTTTAATTACGTTCGCCAATGCCCGTTTTACGGACTCATTCGGTACGCCGGCAATTGTAACGGACTGTATTTCCTGGTTACCGTTCATCGTAATTTCCACATCTCCTTCTTTTGCGGTAAAGGACATTGTCGACAAAGCTTTTTGAATAGCCATGGCGGATTTTCTCATTTCATTCAAATCCCCTAATTGCTTAAATGGGTTAAACATACTTTATCCCTCCTTTTTCGCTAACAATTGAACTTCTACGCGTGCTTTTATTCCAAAAAGCTTCTTGAACACAGTAGAGAGAATATCACGGACCTTTGGTTCAGACAAGCGCTCCTTATGAAAGGAATATTGTGTCGCTATAACAATCGTGTCTGTACCGACGGAAACGGGGTGTGCAGAGCGCAAGACCCCTGCTACCGAATGATTATATGGTTTCAATGCTTCGATAA
This sequence comes from uncultured Gammaproteobacteria bacterium, assembly GCA_964448085.1. Lineage (GTDB taxonomy): Bacteria > Patescibacteriota > Microgenomatia > UBA10105 > UBA927 > CAIJMI01. The sequence continues at coordinate 3,041 of CAYUUX010000018.1, forward strand.
CGTCGTTCCAGCAATCAAGTAATTTTTCAACCGTAAGCAGTTCGTTTATTTCAGTCAATTCCCTGCTCTTCGTTTCGCTTGCACTGCCCAAATGCGCCATTCCCTTCTCACTCTCCTTCGGGGCATCAGAAAGATGCTGCTCCTCAGGGATATGTTTTTCTGCAACCGGTCCGCAAAATTCCATGACGGCCAATTGCAACGGAAGCTCTGGGATTGGCGACAGCTTCATTTGCCCGTATGCGGTCATACAGTGTTGGACCAACTCCCGAACATCGGCTGCATGCCACTGCATGGTCGATCCCTCTTGTATGCTGGCAACCAGAAGCGCTTGGAGTCTTCGAAGTGCGTCGGAAACAAACGTACGAATATCTTTTCCTTCCGCAACAAGTGAATCAATAAGCTCAAGCGCCTTGTGCTCGTCTTTATTCAAGACAGCAAAAAGAAATGCGTCACAAACGCTCGAGTCGCTGTTTGAAAGGAGATCCGCAATCGCCTTTTTGTTGATGGACCCCTTTAAAAAGCTTGCTTGCTCGAGAATCTTCACCGCGTCACGAAACGCACCTTCCGAAATACTGGCGATATAGGTAAGCGTTTCTTCATCAAGTTTCAGTTTTTCCTTTTCAACGATTTTCAGAAGCGCACTTTGAATTTCTTCCTTAGATGCTTTTGCAAATGGAATGCCAACGCAGCGAGATTGAATAGTTGCTGGAATTTTATGGGGATCTGTTGTTGCTAGGATAAAAATTGCGTGTTTTGGCGGCTCTTCAAGCGTTTTAAGAAGTGCGTTGAATGCTTCCGTAGTCAACATATGGACTTCATCGATGATATATACCTTGTATGTCCCGGAGGATGGAGCAAGGGCTATCCGATCCCGCAGTTCACGAATTTCGTCAATACCGCGATTTGAAGCGGCGTCAATCTCCAGAACATCCATATTGGTACCATTGGCAATGGATGTACATTGTTCGCATTCGCCGCATGGACCTGTTTTTTTTGAAAGTTTTGTGCAGTTATACAGTTTTGCCAATATACGTGCGGTTGTTGTTTTTCCTGACCCCTTTGGTCCGGTAAGAAGGTATGCATGGGGTAAATCTTTACGGTCCTTGGAAAGAAGCGACAGGAGTTGCTCCCGTACGCGCACGTTATCTAATCCATCAATTCGTTGCGGACGGTACGTGCGGTAAAAAGACATAAGGAATTAGATATTCTCGCAAAACACACAAAATATGTACCCCATTCTATCATCTTTATATTCGCTTTTGTATATTGCATTCTCGCGTATGCCAACTCATTCAGGATGATGGTGGCCAAGCAAATGATCAAGCCCATGAAGAATCAAAAAAACAATCTGTTCGTCAACCAAAGTGTTTGCCGCTGCTGCTTCCTCAACTGCTTGTGGATATGAAACGACGATATCACCAAGATGAAGAATATCGTCAGGCGCTTCTATAAAAGGGACTGTCTCTTGCTGGCTCGGATCATTGAGAGGAAAAGAGAGAACATCGGTTGGATAATCCTTTTTTCGATATTTCTTGTTGAGTGCATGAATCTGCCGATTCCCAACAATGGAAACACCAACGTCCGCATCACTTACGATACGTTCCTGCAAAAAATTCTCTATCGCTTCCTTTATTTTTTTCCTGTCGACTGGATACCTAGATTCCGTATGGATGGATATGGTGATCATATCAATTACTGCAGCATTGTGCGCAACATGGCAGAAACCCTTCCTCCATCAGCTTTTCCTGCAACCGCCGCCATTGCTTGTTTCATTAAACGGCCAAAATCCTGATTACCAGCTCCCGTGGATATACCTTCGGAAATGATCGGTGAAAGTATGGCGCGCAACTCCTCATCCGATATTTCTTTCGGGAGAAACGATTGGAGGATAATCAATTCCGCCTGTTCCTTTGCTGTCAATTCGGTTCTGCCCGCTTTGGAAAACGCTTCGATGGATTCCTTATGCGCTTTCACCTGTTTCTTAATCACGTCCAACACATCCTCGTCTTTCATGGCCGACTCACCGGCAGCACCGTATTTTGCGATAGCAGCATTCCGTATGGTTGCCAACAAAAAACGCAGCGTGTCAACCCGAGTCTTATCCCCGGATTTCATTGCAACAGTTACGTCCGACCGTAGTGAATCTAACAACATACGCAATCTCCTTTCTTACCGATTTGGATGTCGAAGTTTCCTTGCGAGTTCACGATTTTTTTCCTTTTTGATTTCAGCAGGTTTCTGATAAAATTCACGTTTTTTCAAATCCTGAAGGATTCCTTCTGTCAAAACTTTGCGCGTGAATTTACGGATCAGAGAATCTGAATTATCTCCCGGTTGTGCTTTAACAAATACCATACAAAACGAACACCCCCTTTACGAAATATGCTTTTTCAACGCATCGGCAATAGCAGGAAGAGGCTCTTTCACCTCTTTTTCCACCAGTGATTGTATCACACCGCCATTGTCATCGGAAAAACGAGGAATGATGTGAATATGAAAATGATGGACTCCCTGCGCTTCTTTATGATTGCTTCCAATGCTAAAAACCTCAGTTTTGTATACCGCGGTGAGCGCTTTGAGCACTTTTTGCATCGTACTCCACAACGGCTGCAAATCTTCCGGGCTATAGTCATCGATGCCCCATCCGTGTTTTTTGAGTATCAACACGACGTGTCCCGGCGCGCTGGGATAAATATCCAAAAACGCCTTCGTGTAGGCATCCTCATACACGGTATAGGAAGGTATTTCGTTGTTGACGACTTTACAAAACAGACATGGTTCCATATGCGTTTACGTTTTTGGGAATTGTTTTTTTACCGCATCAATCAGTTCTGTTAACGTCAATGTTGTCGGTTTCATGTCCGGGTTCTTTGCGCTCCCGTTTAAAAGCATATGATGGCTCGGGTGCAGAAACCACGTAGCGTCTGGATCCAACTTCACGACAGACGCGTGCATGAGCGTCAAATCGATATCCTCTCGCGGAATGGATTTTATCTGCGCGCTCCCGATTTTCGGATCTTTACGGACAACCAGTACGTATCCCATTTTCTGCCCGTAATGCACGACTTCCCTATTAACTGTCTCTATACCAAATGCCCTCCCAAGCGACGTGTCAAACAGTATTGCCTTTTCTTGAATTTCCTTTTCTGCCCAAACTTTATTTTGGAGCATCTTGTAGGCTCCGTCCAGGCAATCCATCGCGCTATCAATCATTCCCAACGGATCATTAATCATCGTTATCTGCATTCCATCGATGATGGCTCCAAGTGACATATCCCAAAAATCGGATGTTGGGTTGGGGAAAAAGACTTCGCGGAAATGGTCCACATCGTTCACCATGTGGACCAAACGTTCCAAAGCCTCGTCGTGTTTTCCAAGATACTGATACACTTTATGCGCTGCACAGGTATCATCGGCTGTCTGATGGTGATCAAATTGTCCAAATCCCGTATCAACGTGTGCTATGTCAGGATTACTGTCGACAACCATTCCTCCCAGTGTCTTTCCGGCTGGAACAAATGCGATAGCAGCTTCCTTCCATTCTTCGGTAAAAGTTTTCAAAAGCCAAATTGCGGCTATCGCGTCTAAATCCGGTGCAAAGTGGGTTACGATCGTTTTCATACCCCTAAGTATAGTGTATTTATCGTTTTTTAAAAACACCTGGGGAGAATGACGTCCCGTATGTTCGGATAGAGAGGAATTCCATGAACATCCCGTTTTCCAAACCAACGCATATCCGCAAATTCGCGTTTGGGAAAATGTGGCACGAATTCCGGAACAGTGAGCGTATACACAAAATCCATATGAATATGTGATGGCTTCTCTCCCCGCTTTGGAATCGGTTCCTCAAAAATATAGGAGGGAACCGGCAAGGAAACAACGCGTTCGTCAAGATGAACATTTTTGGGAAGATACGACTCCACATCAAAGCCCGTTTCCTCGTACACTTCACGAACCAACGCTTCCAAAGGATTTTCATTGGCATCCTGATGTCCGCCCGGCGGAAGCCATACCTGCAATTTATTATGGAATCCCAACAATACTTTTGTGGGTTTTGTGTCGCTTACGAGTATTGCCGTTGAAGTATAGTGCTTGATCATGAAAGCAGCGCAAGCGCTTCTGCAACGGAGACAACTGTACCGGTTTTCTCGATGCGTTTCTTCACTTCTACCTTTCCATCCGTTTTAGAGGAAACAATAAAACGGTACGGTAACCCAAGAAGGTCCGCTTCGGAAAACTTTACACCCGCGGATACGTCTTCCCGGTCATCCCACACCACAGCGATATGAAACGCTTCCAGTTGTTTGTAGACTTTCTCTGCAGTTTCCTTTCCTCCAGGTAGTGACACAAGATGCACCTTTGCGGGAGCAACCGTATCTGGCCAGACAAGGCCTCGCTCGTCGGAAAAAAGTTCGGCAATCGTTCCGACAAGTCGTGTCGTCCCTATGCCGTAACAGCCCATGGTCGCTATCTTTTGACTCCCGTCCTTGTCCGCGAATTTCACAGAAAAATTCTCGGAAAATTTCGTTCCCAAATCAAAAATATTGCCTACCTCAATAGCTTTCCCCATGGTAAGCGTGCCTTGCGAACAGTTGGGGCATTTCTGTCCATTTTTATGTATATCAAGCTCCTGATTTTCGGCAAACGTACACGCAGGGCAATACAGCAAGTCCACTTCGCCTGCAGGTGTTAATACATTGAATTCATGCGAGTGCTTTTTGGTAAAACTGCCCCCAGAGGCCTCGGTGATTTTTACATCATTAAGCCCCATGCGAGCAAAAATTTTCATATATGTCTTCTTCACTAATTCATAGTATGCAGAAAATTCTTCAACCGTTGCATGGAAACTGTACATATCCTTCATTCCGAACTCTCTCCCGCGTAACACTCCTGACTTTGCACGAAGTTCGTCACGAAATTTTGTCTGTATTTGATACAGGGACAACGGCAGATCTTTGTACGAATGGATGTATTGAGCCGCAAGTGGTGTCACAACCTCTTCGTGAGAAAATCCAAGTCCATACTCCTTACCTGTCTGACTTTTTGTTTTAAATAATACATCAACGCCCTCCCACCGTTTCCCCTGTTCCCAATTGGTTTTTGGGACAAGCGTTGGCATCAGGATTTCTTGTGCACCGATTGCATCCAATTCTTCGCGAATGATCGTTTCGATACAAGTTAGCACGCGAAGCCCTAATGGCAACCAGGAAAAAATACCGGCGGACAATTGATCAACATATCCTGCCTGAAGTAAAAGCTTATGATTTTTTGCGGTCGCGTCATTGGGGACTGTTTTCCGTGTTTTTGCAAACATCTGAGAATATTTCATAGGTATATGTGTATCATACAAAAATTACGTGGAAAGCGATAGATGAAGAACCCAATACGCCTTATCCCCGCACAATCCGGAGGATATCGTTGACCGTGACAAGAAGGATAAGTGCAAGAAGAATAATCATGCCGATTTGGTGCACCATGCGTTCCACCGCAGGTCTTGCCTTTTTTCCAAACTTATCCGCCAACACAAACACGAGACGTCCGCCGTCAAGTGCCGGAAACGGAAGAATGTTAAGAACCGCCAGATTCAACGACAATATGCTCATAAATTCCAAGACCGCATCAAAACCATATTTCACCGCTTCTCCCGTTACCTGCGCGATGCCGATGGGTCCGGCAATCTCCCCGCCCTGGATCCGTTGACCGGTAATCAATTTCGCAAGTACCGATCCTAATGACGTAAACATCAGATACACCCGCTCACCATTAATCTGAATGGATTTGAACGGCGCCTGGTGCAATGGATATTTCTTTTTCACCAAATTCGTCACGGCAACCCCCAATGGCCCTTCGCCTGTTGGAGGCTGGACTCTCGGGATAAGGGTAAAGGAAAGTTCTTGATTGTTGCGAAGGACAGTCAGGGTTACGGGTTCTCCAGCGTGGGCTTTCACTGTGTTTATGAGCTGCTCGGATTTTTCAAGACGAGCGAATTGCACCTGACCTTTTTCTATAACACCAATTTGGGTAATGACGTCGTTTGTCACGAGTCCCGACTGAGCGGCAGGACTCCCCGCCGCTATTGTTTCTATATGAACCTGATCCGTCGGCTCTACAACGCCTCTGGTGAGAAGAAATGTGGTAATGACAATTGCCAACAGGAAGTTCATGAACACACCCGCCGAAAGAATCAGCGCGCGTTGTCCACGGGTCTTGGACCAAAAATAAATGCTTCTTTCCTTTGCGGTCTTTACACTTGCCTTTTCTTTATCGACATCCTCCTGATCTTCTCCAGCAAGCTTCACGAACCCGCCAATTGGCAAACTGTTCAGTGAATACACAGTGCCTTTAACGGTTTTCCCGAATAACCGCGGTGGCAACCCGAATCCGAATTCTTCGACATGTACCCCAAAAAACCGTGCCACAAGAAAGTGGCCAAGTTCGTGTACCATGACAAGAATGCTTAAAATAAGAATAAAAGTAACAACAGTAAGAATCATATACGCGCCACAATACCTGTGTTATACCTGCAGCAATTCCGCTTCCTTCCGTTCCCCAGTTGCGTCGATTTCTGATATCATCTCATCCGTTAATTCCTGTACTTTCTTCTCACCGATTTTTTGTTGATCTTCCGTAATAATCGCTTCTTCCGTTTCGCGTTTGAGATCCTTCATCGCCTCCTGACGTATCTGACGGACCATAATCCGCCCGCCCTCAAGTTTCGTCCTGGCAAGCTTGATATACTCTTCCCGTTGTTCCTGATTCATGGGAGGAATCGTTATCCGAATAACGTCTCCCTCAGAAACCGGATTCATACCGTTTCCCTCTTGCTGGATGCTCTTGACAATATCTTGCGCAGCACTGGGATCGTACGGCGTGATGACAATGGTTTTGGCATCCGGCACACCAATCGTCGCCATTTCCATGAGCTTTAATTTTTGCGTGCCTTCGTATGCAGTAATAAGGATATTTTCCACCAATGCGCTTGTTGCGCGTCCCGAGCGGATCGAAGAAAGATCTGTCCGTGTTACTTCAATTGCTTTACGCATTTTACCCTGCGTCTGGGCTAAGATGGTGTCTATCATAGTGAGTCTATACTACGGGACAAGCCCATCACACGTCAAGAGAATTCCGAAAGAAGCACAACGGTGTTATTCCCCTAACGCCAAACGGGCAAAACGTGCAACGGTAATGTTTTCACCGGTTTTGGCAATGGTTTGCTTCACGAGATCCTGTACCGATGTTTTAGCATCGCGAATATACGGACCAGCAAGAAGTTCTTTGACATCCTTTGGTTCCATTGCTGCAATCTGCAATGCCAGCTCGTGCACGAGTTTTTTAAATTCTTCGTTTTTAGCAACAAAATCAGTTTCACAGCGCACCTCGACAAGTACGCCAACTTTCCCGCCACCATGGACATAGGATTCAATGATTCCAACTGCCGTTTCGCGATCCCCTTTTTTGCCTGCTTTCTCAATGCCACGCTCCACGAGCAACTTTTTTGCCTGTTCGAAATTGCCGTTCGCATCCTCAAGCGCCTGGCGACAATCCGATACACCCGCTTTTGTTTCTTCACGCAATTTTTTCAGTAAATCTAAAGAGATGTTCATAGGTAGTATATTTATTGTACTGCTTTTGTACTTGATTTCCGACCTGGTGATTTCTTTTCTTTTTTAACTTCTACAGGTTTTTCCTCACTCTTCACCTTCGCTGCAGCCTCTTTTACAACTGGTACTTCCGTCGCTTTTATAGCTGCTGCGTCAGTTTGTGCTTTGGCCAATGTTGCTTTTCCTTCAGCATACGCGTCTGCAAGAATACGTAAAATGCATGTCACGGAACCAACAGCATCATCATTTGCCGGTATGACATGTGTGATTCCGGTCGGATCGGAATTCGTATCGACAATTGCAACGATCGGTATACCCGTACGCAGTCCTTCACGAACCGCGGCAATTTCCTTTTTCACATCGACTATAAACAACGCCTGAGGGGGAACGTTTAACGACAGCACGCCGCCATAAAATACATGGAGCCGACGCAAATACCGCGACAATTTCATCTGTTCATGTTTGGGAAACTTCTTCCACTTCCCCGTTGTTTCTTCCTCTTGGAGTCGGATAATTTTCTGGATATTTTTGTGAATGCCATCCCAGTTCGTCAAAAATCCACCAATCCATCGTTCGCTGATATATGGAGCACCGACCCGTTTTGCTTCCTCTTTCACGATGCCTTTTGCCTGCCGTTTTGTGCCGACGAACAGAATTTCGCTTCCTGCTGCTATCAGCTCTTTAATGAAGACAACCGCTTCATCAATCCCCTGCTTGGTTTTGGCAAGGTCGATAATGTGAATGCCGTCTTTTTCTATATAAATAAACTGTTTTGCTTTTGGATGCCATCGTTCGGACTTATGGCCGAAATGACAACCAGCTTCCAATAATTCTTGCAGCGTTATATCTTTCATGTGTCTCCTTCAAAAAAATAGCACCAATACGCTGGTGCTATACATGGTACCAAGGCGTATCTTCTTAATCCTCCGCTTGCGATCTGCTTCGTACAAACGAAGAGAAGATACTGTTGCAAGCGTGTGAGATGCTAGAAAGTATAGCAAAAAAGGAACCATTGTACAAGGGAGACTCCTTATTCCCCCTCGGATGGCCGTATAAACGGTTCTGCAGGAAGCACATGATCCGTTTCCTGACCAGTCCGTGGATCTGCTACCCGCACCGACTCATATTCAAAACCACTTTCTCCTTGTACAATAAGCACTTTTTGCGGTTCTTGTTCTACCATAACACTCCTTTCATGTATAAATTCTATGACAAGATTCACACACGGCAATATATTTATCCGACGCGCCAACGTCAATCACACCTTTGCTTCCTTTCATCCGTTGGCTATGTCGTGCCAGCCCTCCACATTTTTGACAGACAGCCATCAATTCCAAATATTCGTCCGCAAGACCCACAAGATCCGGTGTTGCGCCAAATGGCTGCCGTTTGTAATCGTACAGAAGACCGGCCGCTATAACGTGAATTCCTTGACGAATCAATATGGTAATCACTTCCTTAATCTTCTCTTTGTCAAAAAATTGCACTTCGTCGACAATCACCTTGTCAGCATTCGTTGCGCGTATTTTGGCAACCATCGTTTCTACCGTTTCCCCATCAAGAATCAGCGCTTTGGATTTCCGATGGTCGTGGCTGTGGATTTCCTTCTTCCCTCCATACCTATTGTCAAGTTTTGGCTTCACCGTCACGACCGTATATCCCATCCGAGAAAAAACTTCCACTAAAGCAACCAGTTTTCCAGTCTTCCCTGAAAACATGGGACCAGCAATAACGGTTAATTTCCCCTTGGTTCTTCGTTTCCCTTTAGATGATATGTTTGCTCTGGAGCGCACGGATAATTTTTTCATGAATAACCTCTTTGGGCAGAATATGGCCTTTGCTATCAACACAATCTATTTTTATCCAATTGAGACGCTCTGTGGCTAACCGCAGATACATTGCCTCCGATTCTATCCTATGATGCATATCCGCTTCAGCAATATCGAGTTTCCCCGCACTGTATTTTCTTTCCGTTTTTTGCAACGTTAATTCGTACCCGATTTTCCAAGGAACGTATAGATAGATAACGACATCTTCCCGCGGAATTTTATGTACCTTGTATTCCATTTCATCAAGCCAGGAAATGAACTCTTTCCGTTTGGTATCGGGAAGCTTTGCTGCCTGGTGTGCCATGGAGGACGTTGCATAGCGATTGGATAAAATAACGCCGCCGTGGGTTAACCAACTATCCATTTCCTCTTTTGCAGATGCCCTGTCCAGAGCATATGCAAGTGCTGCAAGGTACGGAGAAACCGCATCAAGCGATCCGAATTCACCATTAAGAAATCGGCCGACAACGCGTCCATGAAACGAACTGTAATATCGCGGGAAGTCCATGTATTTTACGCGTGTACCTTTGTGTTCCAGATACTCCTTGAGAAGATCCGACTGTGTTGCCTTTCCGGAACCGTCACCCCCATCGATAACGATCAACTTCCCCTTCCGTTTCTTCAAGGTTGCCACTTCATCAAAAAAATGTTTGAGCATGATGGCAATATTGTCATCTTCATAATGCTCAAGATACAGGTGTTCTGAAGGATTTCCGGCAATCATTGGAGACAACAAATTATCAGCATCCTTGTAAAAAAGCGCGAGCACCGGCTTGTTATGAACGAGTGCATAGACAATTTCTCCTCCGACCCCACTTGATGGACGCGTTACCTCTGCAACAACGCAATCGGACGCCTCAATGCGTTCTTTTTCCCGAAGAAAAATTTCTTCAGCGGAAAGCTGTTCGTCGTGCTGTCGAAGTGCTGGGGCGGTGATTTGTACCCCCGAAGTCAAGGAGTGCCCCATACGCTTAACTGCAGTCAAAATTTTTTTGTATCGTGTTGTTTCTCCATCATGCGTCGTTGCTGCAGTAAAATATATTTTCATAAAGTAGTTGTATCAATGAATATATAAAAACACAAGTCACGAATCTTCTAAAAATACTTCTGCGCTTTGTGGAAATTGTGCCGACCGTATTTTTTCCACCACCTTCCCTATAACGGGAAGTTTATGGACCATTGACGTGTCCTCTTCTGGATCATATATCCCCCGAATACCTGATCCGTTAAACTCCACATGCACCCCTGTTGGCAGTGCAACTTCACGACGACGAAGCAATTCTACCTGGTTAAAAAAAGAATATCGCTTGAGGTTTCGTAGCGGCACCAGTCGCTCTTTCATAACGTATTCATATATGCCTTCACAGTGTGGATAAAATGCGTTTGTGCTTTTTTGCTTGTCACGATATTGAGTCCGTCCGTTTCCACTTTAAGTACCCGAATATTTTTTTGCTCATCAAGCCATTTATGATTAAGCATGTCCAACAGCTCAAGGTAACTGTATGGAATCTCTTTTTCATACCCTCGACCCCGTGATCCAATACGGTTGACAATATGGTCAAGTGTTGTTTCCAAATAGACGATAAGATCCGGCTTGGGAAAATATGGCTCAAATGACCGGTAAATTTTTTGATACAGTTTCCATTCGGCATCATCAATGTGACCCAATACGTGCTGTGCCTTGGCATAAGAAAATGCATCCTGTTGAATTGGGGTGTCTTGAATAATGGATGTCTTCTCCAGAAGTGTACAGGTATCCATCATTTGCGTAATTTTTTCCATGAGAAAAAATGTTTGTGAGTGAAATGCCCAGCGTTTCATATCGGAATAAAAGCGTGCAAGAAACGCGTTTTCCCCAAAATTTTCCTCAAGAAGCTGATAGTGTAGATGCCGTGCAAGAAGTCGTGCGGCAGTCGTTTTCCCACTGCCCATTGTTCCCATCACCGAAATGTACCGATGTTTTTTAGTATTCACACAATTCGTTGTACACGACTTGGGCAGGAATGACAAGAAGGATATTGCACCGAACCATCACTGCGTGAAACCTATGTTATAGTCCAAACGTGCCGGACTGTGACGCAATGGTTGGCGTTGGTCTTCTTGAAGGTGTACTGGTTGGTCGTTTCGTTGGTGTCGGTGTTGGAGGTCTTGGAGTTGGCGTTTTATAAATGGTTGGTTTTGATGTTGGAGTTTTATAGACAGTTGGCTTTGGTGTCGGAGTTTTTGTAAGACTGGCACCTGCACACAAACCTCTCAGACAATATTTAGAACAACATTCACTACTTAAACCGCAAGAGGATCCAGCACCCTTACATGACACTAAACCAGCACGACTACGAATATCCAAACCACCTTTGGCAAAAGCAAAATACAAAACAACAAGAGCTAAGAATGCGAATGCTATTCCAAGCGCTGTAATAAACGGTTTTGAAGGGTTTGCTGTTTTTTTCATAGCAGTTTCCTCTTCTGTATCTACTATTCCGCAATTCACTTTACTTGTCAACTCATTTGACAAGATACATGTAAACCCATACCATCAAATGACCAAGATACATACGAAAGGAGGAATAGAAGCACCGAAAATACAACGAGCGCATGGTCCTGAAAATCAGGATGACGAGGAAAGGGCTCCGAATACAATCGGAGAATCGGGCTATCCCCAACACATGTCGGAGAGAAGGAATCAGCGGAAACCCTTCGGGAGTACTCTCTCTCGAAACAGATGTTTGAAATCTTCGGGTAACCGAAGCACAAAGAACCTCTGAAAGAGTTGCTTCTTTTATTGCTTTCAACCATACTTTTTATATATACAAAGGAGTGTTCCTATGTGTGGCATTTTCGGATATATCGGCAAGCGAAAGGACGCAGCTCAAATCGTGCTGGAAGGTATAAAGACGTTGGAGTATCGCGGCTATGATAGCTGGGGTATAGCAGCAGCTCCAGATGAAAATAAACAACAGACAGAAGAAACGAGCCAATCCAACCTGTTTGTGTACAAAAAGATCGGCAAAATTGGCGATGCCCAGTTGGATAATCCTCCCGCAAGTCGACTGGCAATAGCACATACCAGATGGGCAACGCACGGTGGGGTTACCCAAACCAACGCACACCCACATTTGGACTGTACAAAATCCGTGGCGGTTATTCATAACGGCATCATAGAAAACTATGATGAGTTAAAAAAAGCCTTGGAAAAAACCCACACTTTTGTCTCCGAAACTGACAGTGAAGTTGCAGTGCATATGATAGAAGACGCCATGAAAACACTTCCATTTATTGACGCGATTCGTACAGTATTTGGAGTGTTTACCGGTTCAAATGCGTTAGTAGTAATCAACAACACGGACAGACAAATTGTTGCCATACGAAACGGTTCTCCATTAGTCGTTGGCTATGGAAACAACGAACAGTTCGTCGCAAGTGACGCCGCTGGATTATTACCTCATACAAAAAACGTCCATTTCTTGGAAGATGAAGAAACTGCGCTTCTCACAGAAACGGGTATACAGATTTTGGATACCAAAACCGGAAAAGAAAAGGAAGTTATCCCAATGAAACTGACATGGGACGTAACAGCTGCACAAAAACAGGGGTATGCAACATTCATGGAAAAGGAAATTCATGAACAGGAAATAGTGCTACAGCAAATTGGAACGCGAACGGATATCCCCATGCTTACGAAAGAGATCAAAAAATCACGTGGTGCGTATCTTATTGGTTGCGGTACTGCCTATTATGCATGTCTTACGGGTACTTATCTGTTCTCAACAATTGCAAAACGGCACATTAACGCATGCATTGCAAGCGAATTTACCTATCAGGAAGATTTTATCAATAAAGAGTCTCTACTCATTGCCCTTTCCCAATCCGGAGAAACCATGGATTTGATTGAGGCAGTAAAGCGGGCAAAATCCCGTGGTGCGACAATTGCGTCCATCGTGAATGTCTATGGTTCAACGCTCTCCCGCATGAGTGATACGCAGCTTCCATCAGGTGCTGGACCAGAAATTGCTGTTGCTTCCACAAAAGATACAACAGCAAAAATCGCGCTGCTGCTTCTTGCAGCATATGACTGCATCGGTAATATTACAGAAGGAAAACGAATAGTAACTCAGGTAACAGCAGGGATAGCAGAGCTGTTTGCTAAAGACGCAATACAACATCTCGTTCGTATAGCAGACACCATAAAAAATTCAGAGCATCTGTTTGTTGTTGGTCGTGGAACATCCTATCCAGCAGCCTTGGAAACAGCGCATAAAATCAAAGAAATCAGCTATATTCACGCGGAAGGGTTGGCGGCAGGAGAACTGAAACACGGAACGCTTGCGCTTGTTGAACAAGGCACACCCTGTATTGTGTTCTTGCCAAATGATGAAACGTACGGAGCAAATCTTGCAGCAGCAATGGAAATGAAAGCGCGAGGTGGCAGAATCATTGGAGTGTCCTATAAAAATCACAGGATATTTGATGCGTTCATCCCGATCCTTGATGCGGGAACGGGATCGGTAATCCTGAATATTATTGTCGGACAGCTACTCGCCTACTTCATAACAACAGCAAAAAAACTGGACCCTGATAAGCCACGGAATTTAGCAAAAAGTGTAACAGTGAAGTAATAGAATTTACTTAATTGTGACGGTTTCGGGTCTGTCTCCGTGAACCACTTCTCGTGGCGCACCCGATTCAATGACCGCTGAAGAGGTCGGATATCGCCCATCATACACATTGCCGTTTTTATCTGACGTAAAGTGCACTTCTTGTGATTCCGTTGGATCAAGGGATACAACAGCTAAGAATCCGTCTAACGTGTTCGTGTGAATCTGTGCGACTCCTTCGTTTCGCTCAATTTTTACATCTCCAAAAAATGATTTGGAAAGGAGCGCTTCCTTATTTGGTCCGATGAGTTCAGCGAGTGGCGCCATAATGCAAACAAAATATACTACGTAGCTTGTATGAATGCAAATTATTAATCAAGCGGTGCAACGGAAAACAACACTGGAAACGGAACATCCTCTTTCATAACGACTGTTTTTTTATCAGGTTGTGTTATCCCCTGGTCTTCGTTGGCAGTATATGTTTCATTATCTATTTTCATATTTGTCGCGCCATCAACAACGTCTCCGTGTCGATCTTTTCGCAAGACCAGTTCCGTACACAAGAGCGATTGTTTGGGAAGTTCGTTTTTATCCTTCTGTGCCTCATAAATAAAAGGGTGCAACTGCTTGGGTACCTCTACGCGGATACCGTATGAAGTATTTCCGACAAAATTAATATCTCCATCAATATGCAAATTAAAGGAGTTTACGGGAATATACCCCTCACTATGCGGGGATTTGAAATCGACAAATGATACAGATATCTCTGGAGCCATAAGAAGCCGATAGTATAGCACAAAACCACATAATGGACAAGTGTTATGAAGAGGTATGATGCACCAGCTCAACGAGTTCGTAAGCCCGTACCGGTGTAAGTGACTCCGCGTATCGCAAGTTCCTGACCAGGAACCAATCTGTGATGCACACCCTCCTCTATAACATACCCTCCAAGCGCTTTTCCAATAACACAGGCGGATTGTTCTGTATCGCCTCCAATATGACGAACAAACACTTCGACACATTGGTTCGCCTCAATGACGGTTGATAACGTACAGCTCTCCTCTTTCGTCACGGGATTTGTTATACAGAGAAGATCAGATGGGCAAATCGGACAAGCTTCAATAGGTGCCATGGTGCAGTAGACATTACCATACCAATAAATTTTGTCAACTTATTGAAGGTTTATGAGGCCTTGTCTTGCGCGATTTGGCTGGCAATGGGTGCATCCTGATTTTTGTATTTCGCGTTGTTTCGTTCCAAATACGGGTGTTTTGAGGGATGTTTCAGTTCCTCAAACGTAAAGGAACAAATGCGCATACCAGGATACAGGGCAACAGGCATACGCCCAAGATTACCAAGTTCCAATACGGCAACTCCGTGCCAGCCTGGGTCAAAAACGGATGCCGTGGAATGCACGACAATACCAAGTCTTCCGAGGCTTGAGCGTCCTTCAAGCCGGGCCAGAAGATTGTTGGGAATCGTTATAGTTTCCATGGTAGTAGCAAGCACAAAATCACCCGGTTGGAGAATAAAAGGGTCCCCATTGTTTACCTCCACCTCCGTCATCAAATCGCTTGTGACAGCGGGGTTATTCGGATCAATCAACGCTACTTTGCTATGGTTGAATATCCGAAATTTTTTCCCCAATCGTAAATCGATAGAACAGGATCCGAGCTGGACGGAAAAATCAGGCATCGGGTCAATACCAATAGATCCGTTTTCTATCGCTTGTTTGATATCACCATCAGAAAGAATCATGGTTTGTTTTGAGGGTGTTCGTTGTCGACAACTTCATCATGTACAACTGGATTTCCATCAATTGATCGGATAACACCTCCCAGTTTAATTGCCTCTTCAACTAAACCACCAGCAAGTGGTGTGATTGTCTGTTTGGCACCATCCGGCTTTTGAATAGTAACGGGTTTAGGATCAACAATTTCTGCCATATCGCGCCTCCTAGTTCCATTATACACTGTGGGTGACGATGGAGTCGGACCATCCGCCTCTTTCTTATCAGGAAAGCGTTCTACCGATGAACTAGTCACCCAAAACGATTTTCAAATTATCTATTATATATAGAAACAAATCAATATGAGGCGCGTGCCGGAATCGAACCGGCGCATAGAAGTTTTGCAGACTCCCGCGTTACCTCTTCGCCAACGCGCCAATATTGCTTCTTATTGTACCATCGCCCGTGGATATTTCCTATCTGTTTTTGTAGTATGTACATAAATCTGATATAAAAATGCATAACAACCAAAGTGCTGTTATATTGCACCCTTTGGATTTATTTAGACAAATATTTTGATCGCGATCATTTTTTCAAACGGTGTATCATCTTAACAAGACCTGAGAATAACTTAAACACCAATATATGAAAACAAAACGTATATATAATATTTCTATATATATCCTGTGCGTTATAAATTATATTGTTCGGTTGCCCTTAGTACACCTTCTCCCGCTGAACGATTCACCCCTCTATTTAACAGGGGCTCTAAAAGTCATGACAAGCCATTTAAATCCTTTTATCTACTATACAAGCTATAAACCTCCCGTAGTACCTGGACTACTAGCACTATCTTTTAGACTTTTTGGGCCATCCATAAAAACAAGCTATGTTTTGCTGTTTTTCGTTTCCTCGATGGCAATATATTTTACGTTTAGGCTCGGCACAAAACTGGTGAACGCAAAAATAGGATTTCTTGCATCAATTCTTGTTTCTGTATATCCGCTTTTTATAGCCCAGAGCCTAATATTTACCGACGCAATGTTTCAGGCGACACTCTTATTAGCTTCCATTTATTATTATGTTACAAAGAAAAAATTAGCCTATTGGCTAGCGACTGGCCTTCTTGTCTGTACGAAAGAAACTATGTGTTATATTCCAATCTGTATATCGCTCTTTGACCTCTTTAGCAAATGGAAACTTATTAAGCATATTACCTTCAAGCAGTGTTGGAAATCCTTGTTCTATAGCTCTCCGATTATCTTATTTATCATATGGGCATGTATAAACAAAATAACATTTGGATGGTTTTTTGAACCAGCACATATAAATGCTTTTAGTTTTGATGTACGCAACTCAATATATCATCAACAGTTAGGTGCGATGCTTAAGGATATATTTATTACAAATCTGCTAATTCTCTTCCTGCTTCCGTCAGTAATATTCTTGGTATTAAGAATAGTGAAAATAATTCCTCGCCAGGAGTCTGATCGTACCCTCGTCTTAATTAGCGGTATTTTTATTATACACCTCACACTATTCTATTTTGGTCCATATGCGCCTCGATATACCTTTCCGGTGTTTCCTCTATTTATACTCACTGGAATTGTGTCTCTACACAGAGTTCTTTGTAAAGGAAAGGTTGTTACCTACATATTAGCATCAATAATTATCTATATGCTCATCCACCATGTTTCTGTATTTCAGCAGCCAGACAAAGGCATATACAATTTTCCAGAAACGGAT
>CAYUUX010000019.1:0-14636 GCA_964448085.1 uncultured Gammaproteobacteria bacterium
ACCGCGTTACAACCCATGAGTATCTTCGTTTATAATGCTTTTCATAAAACAGTTTATTGTTGGTCACAAACATTTTTTGCGTTGCTATACGGCGATCCCGATTTGTATTGGACCTTCCGCTTTGTTTTTTCTTATGCAGCGTTGTGACCAATGGATTGAACCATATCTGCCATCCAGCGCGTTTTATCCGATATGCCCAATCGATATCCTCTCCATACATAAAGTATGCCTCATCAAGCATGCCAACCGTATCAATTACTTCCCTTCTCACGAGAAAAAACGCACCACTGATACTGTCAACCTCATGTGCAATACTCAGATCCTTATATAATTGATGGTAGCCGCTTGACCATTTACACCGAGGGAAAAGTTTTTCAAGTTTTCCGTAATACATCAAGCTATTCCATGGTGTGGGAAATCCTCGATGACATGCAGGGTCCATAGCACCATCGGGAAGCACCAATTTACATGTTGCTGCACCCGCCTTCGGATGCACATCCATAAACGCTATCATCGTTGCAATAGTATCCTGATGTACCTCGGTGTCGGAGTTTAACAACAACACGTACCGTCCCCGTGCTTTTCGTATACCCGGGTTATTTCCTGCGGCAAAGCCTACATTCCCCCCATTTTGAATGACCGTCACATGCGGAAAATGCTCTTTTACCATTCTGTCTGTTCCATCCGTTGATGCGTTATCGCATACGATAACCTCCATGCTGTAGGAACCAAGATCAGAAGCAAACAGTTTTTCAAGACAAATATGAGTAAGATCCTTAGTATTAAAATTCAAAATGACTACGGATATATCTTTTTGTTTCATACGACATGCTCCCAAACGTTTGATAAGGTTTGCCCAATGTGTGTCCAATCATAGTTGTTTTCGACAAATGTACGTGCTCTCTTGGTTATTGCCAATGCAGCCTGAGTATCGGCATACACTGTGTTCAGTGCTTCCTCGTATTGGATGGGTGTCTCCGCTTCTATGAATTCCTTCCCCGATTGTATAGGAAGTCCGGATTTTCCTTCTTTTGAAGTGATAACGAGGGTTCCTGATGCCATAGACTCTAGAATTTTAAACTTAGTACCCCCTCCAATTCCCATTGGCGCTAACAATATGTCGGCTTCATGAAAGACGCTGCGTATATCCTCAACATTTTCCTTAAGAGTCACCGACTGCGTGAGCAGCGTACGTAGTTTTGTGGGAAAATGCTTACCAACGATTGTTACTGTTGCCTTCGGAAACGCTTGTAGAATTCTTGGCCAAATGTGGGTAAGTAATTTCTTTACACCTTCCACATTCGGCGCCCACAGAAAATTTCCAACAAACAAACAGGTTGGTGCTTTCCCTTCAAATCGATGTTCAAAGAATCGAAAATATTCTGTATCCACACCATTGGACACAACCGGAGTTGGTTTTTTTGTAACAGTAGTCACAGCGGCAGAATCAGCTTCCGACACGGTAATAACAGAACGAGCTTTTTTCCATATCGCTTCTTCCCATACATGTATTTTCTGTGCATCAAGTTTTGCAAAAGGACGAATCAATGGATTTTGTATACTCTTTGCATGCTTTGCATACACGGCGTATTCAATGTTATGCTCTGCAACCACCAACGGAATGGAAAGTTTTGGAAGAGAAGGAAACACATAAAAAGGTTCTACATGGACGAGGTCGTACGTACCCGTTGCCAACTGGTGTTGTAATTCTTCACGCATGCGTGCATTATCATAGGTTGCCAATAGAAGGGGGAGGCTGCCTAATGCTTTTTTGATATATTTCCATTGCATACCCTTACCTCGCATCACCATTTTTACCTCGTGTAGAAAGGACAACTGCTTGGCATATTCCCGTTCTTTTTCATCGCGAATAAACGCGCAAAGAGTAATTGTATGTTTTTTGGATAAAACCTTGAGAAGGTTGTATATGCGCGCCTGACCGCCGGAATACAACGGATACGGAAGCAGTGCGCTGACAAAAAGTATATTCATAGATTACCGTTGTCGGGTCAAATCGATAATTGCGTATCTGTCATTTCGTTCTATAACAGTGTATTTTGTCGCAAGGTCCCGGGTTTCCAAATCGGCATCCGTTGGAGATATCGTTACATAATGGGTTGCACCCATGCGAATCTTGTTGTCAATATCAAACCCTATTGGCCACCCCTGACGGCCGATTTGATACAAAAAGGTCGTATCACCGTTATACGGAGCTATAACTTTAGCGTCCTTTGGAAGTAATGCATCAGCTCTTCGTCCAACATCAACAATTTCCTGATGGTTGATCCAATAATATGTTCGAACGGTATACCAAGAAAATGATACGGTAAATGCACATAGTATTGCACCCAGAATGACAATAGTGATCTTTTGGATACCTTTTGCGTGCCATTGTGCCTTCCCTATCCACGCAAGACCTTTTGCGCCGTAAACGATCAGTGCCGGAAGAATAAGAATTTGGTAATAATCATGCTGCACATTGCCACCGGCAAGGATACTTACATACAACAAGGCACCCAACGCAAACAATAGGGACACCAATCGTTCTTTCTTTTCGCTCTTTTCCACCAGCCCAAACCCAACCAGTACAACACCCCAGTAGCCCAATATGAGTTTTCCGATACGTTCTGCAAAAATCCAATAAAACCATGCTCCTTTAAATCGAATTTGGTCTTTGTTAAATAGCCAATCAAACGCAGGAATTCCTTCAGGATACTGCTGTATCCACGTGCGCCACAAAAAAAATGGTATGAGTGCGATGGTTGCATATACAGCCATCTGCACAATGTGCATTCCTCTCTCTTTCTTTTCTACCAATCCAATACCAACCAGTGGCAGCAGGACAAAACCGGCAACCGGTTTGATAAGTATCGCTATTGCCGCACTCATGGCAGCACATATTGTCAAAAACCATTGTCCCGATTGTTTTTGTTTCCCAACGGCATAGTCAAACAAAAGGATGCTCACCAGGGCAAAACAGACTGCTATTCCGTCAGGAAGGATTGCCCGACCATAAAAGATGCTGTATGGTAACACTGCATATAAAAAAGCGGCGCATATACCCGTCATAGCATTTATGCGTCTCCATACAAGCACTCCTAAAGCGAAACCGGAAATCGTTGAAGCAGCGATGGCAAGAACGCGAAGCCATACTTCGATCGGAAACCTGCCAAATGCATCGGACAGCCAAACAGCTGTTGCCTGATACAGAGGGAATTCAACCATTCGATACCCCTGTGGGTTATCTTTTCCTGACTGAATATTTGACAAATCATCATACCGTGGATGCAACAGATCTATACCAAAGCGTTGAAAATTTCGCGCAACAGCTGCAGTATCCGCTTGACGCCAGCTATGCCAATCTGCGATAGGAGCGGTGATGCGATATGTACGAAGCGCAATACTGACAATCGCAATTACACACAGGCTGATAATAGAAAACACTTTCGCTTTCATAGTTATTGTTATTGCATTGGTAGTGCTTCCTCAAATCCTCGCTTTAATACAAAATCCTCAAAAATGAACACGCGTCTATCTCCATATGCAAATGACTGCTCATACCCTTCCTGAATCGATGAAACCAACGTAATGTCAAAAGGATTTTGCCTATACATATGCCAAATTGCGTCATTCATGCCAGTGGGATACACCCATGCGTTTCCGTATCGGATCGGCATATTCGCAATATAGAAGTGCACGAGGTTTTGCGGAGGCCATGCTTCTTTTTTGATAACCCGAAGTGACTGGTCAACGATACTGCTTGCTTTTTGCCAATCGTCTCCAGTTTTCTGTATTTGACGAATATTGATAAAACCAAATGCAATCAGCAGACAACAAAGAAGTACTTTTCCGGATGTTCGCGCCTGTGTCCAATACGTGTCAAGAATCGATGCAAGACCGACGACAAACAGCATTGAAGGAATATACACATAACGTTCTGCCATATTCCCAAGCGGGATATATGCTGCAAAAATTACCGCGTATGCGACAAACCATATGCATGCTTTTTTTCTCGCACGAATGAAGTTCCGAGCGCGCCATGTAAGATATACTGCTCCCCCAGCACAGAACACAACGCCAACCAGAAGTTCTTTTGCAAATGAACGGATCGCAATGCGTATACCATTCCACCATTCCACCACTGCCGGACCTCCAAATATTGCAGCCGTGTACCCGACAATGTTCCCTGCGCTGTTGACAACAAATGTTTCCAGTTTATACCCGTAATCCCCCTCCAGGGGAACTGCGCCGGCAGCACTTCGAACAAACCAGTATGCTGGTATAAAGAGGAGATAGGTCCAATTCCACAGATTTTTTTTGCGAAAGAGCATTCCAAGAAGCAATAAAACGATTGGTGCTGATAACATTCCGTCATACGAAAGCATACAAAGGAGAAGCGATACGTATGAAAGCAGTTGCCACAGCCACGCTGTGCGTTTTTGCACCGCCGCCTCCAATAAACTGACAATTGCCCCCGCAAGGAAGAATCCTGCAAGAAGACTACTCTGACCGGATATCCAATATACGTTTTCGTGGTGAACAGAGATAATGGCAAATGCAAATGCGCCTAACCATGCAGTAATATTGCGCGTATGCAGGTGTTTTATCATCCGATGCACCATCAACGTCGTACCTGAAAGCAGGACAAGGGACATGACATGATAAATGAACGGCTTGAGCCAAAAAACGCTGAACATCATAAAATACCAAAGCTTCGGAATGGGCCGGTAAAAGAACCCCTGAGAATTGGTAAAGTAGCCAACAATGTCGCTTGTTTTGCTCATTGCTGCCCATTTTAACCAAGTAAAATCATCTCCGATAAAATAGAGGGACACTGTTTTTCCCCACACGATCCATAGAGCAATAAGTAAATAACAAAGATACGACACTTTTCGTGTGGCAAGATAGCGAAGAAACGATATATATCTTATTGGAAAGGGTTTTTTGGCTATAAGAATTGCAGTTGCGATACCCAAAAATATCCACAACGTATATGCGACCTTTGACGCTTCAAATACATCGATAAGGACTGCGTTACATAATAGTCCCACAATCCCCGCAAACACACCAATGACCAATGACCGTTCCAATGGCAAAAGCGTATCTTTTCGTTTCACGAATAGCAAAAAGGATACGGCAAATATTCCTAAAAACGCTATTGTGCCAGCAACGCCGGTTTCCCCCAACATCCGATGATAATCTCCATCAGCCGCAACTGACAGCGAAGAATAGCCACTTCCCAATAGATAGTTGCGTTTGAATGCTTCGATTGCTTTTGGCCATTGTCCTTGAAGGCGGGTCGTAATGGAAATATCGTAAACCAACGCTTTCTGAATCAAAAAGCTCCCAGAAACGGTTGCCACTTCCCCAGTTGCACCGGGTATATTTTTGCTTGTATAGGTAACGCTATTCACTTTGTTCTCCAGCCCTCCGGCAAGGGAAAGATATTCACTTCCCGTTGGCAATGTTTCTTCAGCCGGTGATTTGTCTTTTGAAAGTGTTGCTTCCGTTCCGCTTAACGAATCCAACGTTCCGATGGGTTTGCCAGTAGATAAGTCAACCACCACGTCACTGACCCGAAATGTCTTATAAAACCGCTCTGACGCACCACTGGTGAAATTCATGATCAGAAGGCTCAGTATGATTGTTGGGACGATGAGAAGCGGCTTTTTCTGCCAAAACAACATAACAGATATGGCAACGAGATACACACCGAAAGAAATCCGGGAAGCGGTAAACAATAGCATAATCAATCCAAGGACTGCAAGGAGTATGAAGAGTACTTTTTGCCCCCATTTTTTTAAACCAAATACCAAGCTCCCCATAATCGGTATAATCATGATCAGGTATGCGGCAAGGTCGTAATGGCCACCAAAAGTAGAGGGAAATCTTGCTGTTGCAGGAAGCCGTAATGGTACACCTTTTGCAAACTCCTCGTTCATTGTTAAAAACGCTGGAAATCCAAGAAATTTCTGACCAAAACCATACAGAATAACGAGAAGATATGATCCGACTAGAGTCCAAAGAAAAGGGAGAAGCAGCGGCTTTTTTTTGAACGCTTCGAAGGCCACAAAAAACAGCACCATGTATTCGATGCGGCGAATAAAGTGAAGTACCGCAAGATGCGGAAACAATACACCGCTAAGATTCGGAAAGATGAACAACAGCGCGTTTCCCAAAGAGATACCGCCGACAATCCAATACAACACGATCGGTCGACTCAATGGCGCATCCGAACATTTTCGTTCGCGCACAAAGGAAGTTATGAGTGCAAGAGCGCTGAGAGCAATCAAAATATCCTCAAAGCGGATAGACACCCATGTTTGCGTAATATCCAAAAGCGGTATTTTCGGATACAAAGGAATGAACGCTAATAAAAATAGCGTTATTGCATACAGACCGTATTGGTTACACCAGTTTATAAGCTTCCGCATAGGTTTGTTTCAAATACGCATTTCCCGTTACCCAACCGATGACCAAGGAAATAAGTGCTTTTGTGCGCAAGAATATCCGAAGGATCGCGGTTGCAAATCGGCCATAGTGTTTGTTGTATACATACAACATTCCCTTATAGATATTGAGAACTGGCCCGGTCCGTTTATTGCTGGAACTTCCGGAGCCCAAATGGACAATTTGGGAGGAGGGGTAAAAAATGGTGCGGTATCCTTTCTTGCGTGCACGCATAAACAGATCTATTTCTTCCATATACATAAATATCCGTTCATCAAAAAGCAAATCATCAAGAAAAAGCTTTTTGGAAGCCATGATGCATGCGCCCGAAACCCAATCGACAAAGCGTGTCTTGTTGGGCGACCATCTCGTCAATTTCAAAACATCACCTTTTAGAAAAAGTGCGGCAAATACCACGGGAAGCGTAAAAAACGGGCCGCAGGACGTTTGCGCAGATCGATCCATGTTCAAAAGCTTTGGCCCCACAAACGCTTTTGGATGATTTTTTGAGAACTCGTACAGTTTACCAATGGCATGATTTGGTACAAGCGTATCGGAATTGATCAAAAGGATATGGCTTCCTTTTGCCATGTGGATCCCCTGATTGTTCCCTCTTCCGAATCCAACGTTCTCATCATTGCACTTTACAACAACATCAGCATGCTTTTTGGCAAGCATCTCGCGTGTTCCGTCCGTTGAAACATTGTCAACAACAATAATCTCGTAGGATATTGAGGCTCCAACAAGGCTTTTTTTAATGGACTCAATACACTCATCGGTTAATTTTTTCGTATTGTAGCTAACGATGATGATAGATAAATTCATATAAAGTATCTCTCACGGACCCATACCTTATTGAAACAGTCGGGCGAATTTGAGGGTATACCGAAGGTCATGACTTCGTTCCTTAATAAATTTTGCTGGCACCCCTCCGACGACTGCGTACGGCGAAACATCTTTCGTAACAACCGCTCCCGACGCAATGACAGCCCCTTTTCCAACGGTAACCCCTGGTAAAATGGTCACCCGAGAACCGATAACGACATAGTCTTCAATCACAACCGGAGCAGCTGTGGCAACAAAATCCGGGCTATCAATATCATGCTCCATGGTATATATCCGTACTTCCCCAGCAATAGATACGTTATTGCCTATGCGAAGTGGTCGTGCTATAGGATTTAAAAAATTCTTGCTATAGGATAGTATATTCTTCCCCTCTGTTTTAGTCCGGAGACTTCTTCCGTCCAGGAATGCATCGTTTCCGATAACGGTATTGTGTCCTATTTCCACCCCAGCTGGATTATTGAATTCCGCACGCCAATGAATAGACGTATGTTTTCCTATTTTTATCCTGTATACCAAACGATACAGAAACAATCGAATCGTATGGCTGGGAATGTATCCTGTAAGCGTCGCACAAAATACCCAAAAATCAATGAAGCATCTCATGATTGTGCTCCTTTTGCCAAACGCTCCAATATCGTAAGCGTTTGTTCTGCGGCTGCATCCCATGTAAATTTTTTGACCTGTTCCAAGCCTTTTTGCTTTCGTGTGCGCCCTTGAATAAGATTCCGTTGCCTTACAGCGGTGAGTAACCCCCGAGCAATGCTTGGTACATCCTCTGGCGTCACATAAATACCCGCTTTGCCCGCAATTTCTGGAAGGCTGGAGACAGAACTCACCACCACGGGGCAGCCTTGTGCCATTGCTTCAAGAACGGGTAGTCCAAACCCCTCATAGAGGCTCGGAAGTGCAAAACACAAGGCGTTTTTGTACAACGCGGGTAAATCGCTGTCGGGCACGAAATCAAGGAATTTAACCTGTTTTTCAACGCCAAACTTCTTGGGAGCTGATAAGATAGCTTCATACAACCACCCTTTCTTCCCAACGATCACCAAGTCGATCGTGCCAAATTTCTGCTTGTTGTTTTGCAAAA
Source organism: uncultured Gammaproteobacteria bacterium (assembly GCA_964448085.1). GTDB lineage: Bacteria > Patescibacteriota > Microgenomatia > UBA10105 > UBA927 > CAIJMI01. Next base: position 8,387 of record CAYUUX010000019.1, read on the forward strand.
ACACGGAAAATGCCTCAATAAGACGGCAGTAGTTCTTTCGAGGCTGAATCGTGCCTACGGAGAGGATATAATGTTTCGCTATTCGGTATTTTTCCAGTGAACCCATAGATGCAATCGTGCTTAGCCCGGGATACGTGACGTGTACCGTATCGGGATGGACATGATATGCCTCAATTATAGCATTTTTGCTAAATTCACTAATGGTGAAGATGGCGTTTGCATGGGATGCGGCATAGCGTGTCCAGTAGACCAATTGATGCAAATCTTTCCGTTTAAAAAGCTCTGGGTATGACAGGTAGGAAACGTCCATGATGGACATCGCTTTGGGTACGTGAATGAATCGAGGAATATAGTGTGTTGGAGAAAATACGACGTTTGCACGAGGCATATCTTGCGCCAGCGCAAATGGCAGCCCGATAAATGTCCACAGCTTTTTGGGTTTTGCCACCCGATATTGCCACCATTCCGTCTCTCTTGGCATGTCGGGAAACGGCGGGTCGGGTAAATACACACGAAAGGTCATGTCATGCTTTTCTGGTGAAGCGTTTCGCGCATCGTATATGTGTTTGATTATTTCGTACGCATACCTTCCGATCCCCACCCGATGGCGAACATTCGCTTCATATCCGTCAATTGCACAGATCATAGTATTTTTGAAAAACCCGGATAGACAACAATCAATTTTCGTCTATTGATTCCGATATAATCGGCGACATCGTCTTTTGTTGCCTGTGAGTCACATAAAAACGAAGAACATTCCTGAATGGCACGGAGCAAGCGTCGACGCTGGACCGCAACAATTCTTTTATGGAAGCTCTCGGGATAGTGGAGAAAACTGACATCATGTATTGTGGTAATACCGATGGCTCTTCCAACAGGTGGTTGTGTCCAATCGCTTGACCAGAATACATCAATAGGCCCCGTAAACCACTGGATGGGAACGATATGCATCGTATTCCATAGAAAATCCAACACACTTGGAGGAATAGGTACAATCTTCACTTTTACGTTGTATGCACTGCTGCAAACCGAAGCAACGAATTTTTTAATAATGTGCTGCTGTCGCAAACTGCCGGCAAAAAGAATGAAGTCGTGTTCTGGTGCCTGGGTAATAACCCGTGGTATGAGTTCTTTTATATACCGCGCTACTCCAGTTCCCTCATATGCCACCTGGCTAATATCGATACCTATACGCATGATTTTAGTATATCGTATTTTACGAAAAGAAGACTAATATCCTTTTGGGTGGCTTTGATGCCATTTCCACGCGGTTTCAATAATTGCCTCAGGGGTCGTATATTTTGGTGTCCATCCAAGAATACTTTTTGCAAGTGTATTGTCCGCATAGATTGCGTCGGGATCTCCCCAACGACGTTCCTTGTTTTGGATATCCAGCTTCCTACCAGTAACCTTTTCGACGGCTGTTAAGATTTCCATGTTCGAATACCCCTTGCCGACACCAAGATTCACGGTTAGTGACGTGTTGTTTTTTGCGATGTATTCAGCAGCCTTCAGGTGAGCATCCGCAAGGTCCGATACATGGATATAGTCCCGAATACATGTTCCGTCCTGCGTTTGGTAATCCCTACCAAACACATAGAACGGTTTTTGTTCCAAAACGGCATTTAATGCAACCGGAATAATGTGTGTTTCCGGTTTATGATCTTCCCCTAAATTCCCATCTGCTGTTGCACCGCAGGCGTTAAAATACCGAAGTCGTGCAAAATGAATTCCATGAATGTTTTCATACCATTCAAGAATTTCTTCGAAATTTCGCTTTGACGCACCATAGACTGACGTCGGGACTATTGGTGACTGCTCTGTGACAGGTAACTGTTTGGGAAATCCATAGACGGCGCATGTTGATGAAAAAATAATGCACGTACACCCATGCGTACGCATCGCTTCCAAAAGATTTAACCCGCCGTCAATGTTGTTGTGAAAATACTCATATGGTTTCTGCATTGACTCACCAGGAAGCGTCAGGGCGGCAAAATGGATCACTGCATCGAAGGTGTGTTTGGCAAATACGGATTCGATGTCCTCTTTCTTGCGCAAATCTCCGACGATGAGTTCCGTATCACCGACAGCTTCCTTGTGTCCCATGGTTAAGTTGTCAAAAATAACTGTTTCATGTCCCAAGGAACGCAATAACGCATTTGTAATCGATCCAATATATCCCGCTCCACCCGTGATCAACAACTTCATACGTGTTTCTCCTTCCCAAAGAGCATGAATATTATACCAATAAACAAAAACGCTGCTCCGTACCATGTCAACCGCTCACCTGTGAAAAAAATCCATTTAGCAAACAATGGGATAGCGAGAAGCAAACAACCAAGTCCTGCATAAATAAACAGTCGTTCTTTTCGTACAAGAAGTAAGATTGCCAATACGACGATGAACACGATATCCTGTGGCTTCATGAATTTTTGTAGTACTCAATGGTTTTCCGTAATCCCTCATCAGCACCGACGACTGGCTTCCAGCCTAGAAGTTCAGCTGCTTTTGTGATATCCGGACGACGTTGCGTCGGATCGTCTTGCGGAAGAGGTGCAAACACAATTTCCGATATGGTTTGGGTCATGTCTTTAATTTTCTTTGCTAGATCCAACATCGTATATTCTTCAGGATTTCCGAGATTGACCACTTCCCCTTTGGTCTTGTCCGAAAACATCATTTTCAACAGTCCATCAACGAGATCCGATACATAGCAAATGGATCGTGTCTGTTTCCCGTCTCCGTAAACCGTAAGCGGTTTTCCCTCGATTGCCTGATTGATGAAGTTGGAAATCACGCGCCCGTCGTCTTTCCGCATATTTGGTCCATAGGTGTTGAAAATCCGAACAATGCGACCATCCACACCGCGGTTTCTGACGTACAGCATCACCATCATCTCGCCAAACCGTTTCGATTCATCGTAGCAGGACCGGACACCGTTTGGATTTACATTTCCCCAATACGTTTCCTTTTGTGGATGTTCGAGAGGATTTCCATACACCTCGCTGGTCGACGTAAACAAAAACTTTGCCTTGTATGCCTTCGCAACTTTCAGCATGTTTCTCGTCCCTACTGAATTAACGAGTGCCGTTTCTTCATCGTATTTCTGATAGTCAGGAACCGATGCAGGAGACGCGAGATGGAAGATGTAATCGATCTTCGGGAGAACCGGGAATTCATTGATCACATCCCAACGGATGAAGGTAAAATCCGGATTGTTTTTCAATACTTCGATATTTTTTTCCGTTCCGGTCACGAGGTTATCAACACAAAATACCGCGTGCCCCTGTTTCAAAAGTGCTTCGCAAAGATTCGATCCGATGAACCCCGCTCCGCCCGTTACAACGCTGACTGGTTTTTCATTAGATTCCATATCTCATTATTTTACCACAGTAGAATAGATACGATACTTCTCATCTTCGTACACCACAGTTTGTTTCGCTGTCAGTTTTTTATCATCCACAATATACTGAAAATCATTTTTCTTCCATTTCGGAACAAGGATATATGCAATATGCAAGCGATCCACCAAATCGGCGTCTCCTGCATATATTCGCCCGACATCAGATGACCTGTCAACTGAACAGGCATTCCCAAAAAATCCAAAATAATTCTTTCTTCCTGCCAAAACAACAGGGTCAATCATATCCGAATAGGAGACGAAGACTGCATTTTTAGATGTATAGTCTTTAATCCATATAATGACTGATCTGTTTTCAGAATTGACGATAGGAAATGCAAATTCATTTTTTATTGGAATCAAATCAACCATTCCAGAAATAGTCAAAACAAACAATCCCGTCACTGCAGTAAATTTCCATATGACTTTTTTCTTTTCCCAAAGCCATACAACTCCGATTGCAGCAACGCAATTAACTAAAATGATGAGAAATGAATAAAACTTCTGATCAAATCCATGATGATTGACCGTTGCGTAGACACATTCAATCGTAAACAAAAATATTAATGGCAGGACGATGCTTTTTTTTATTTTTGGAATTGTGAACCACCCGATCATTATTCCGAGGGGTAATAATCCCAAGTTTTGCCATAGATACTGTGCAGCGTTCCATGTTTGCATTTTTCCAACACCACGACCGATGAGAACCATCATGTTTTGTATAAGACCTGTATAAGGAACACAGAATATCACACCAAGAAGGATCGCAAACACGCTAAATAGACAGACATAGCGCCACTGTTTTCTAACCAAAAGCGTGACTCCGATCAAAACAGCGGTAATGAGGAAAATAAAAACATTCCAATAGAACAGGAGACCTGTCAAAAATCCAAGAAAAATTGTTTTTACATTATTTAGTCGTTTTTGGTTGATTGCTGCATCCACAAGGAGGAACAATAAAAAACCAAAAGCGATCGCAAAAGAAAGATGCCGTTGATTCACATAACTATTAAGCGTCGTAAATATCGAGATCGTCGATCCATCAAATGGCCCTGCAAACAGATAGGTTGGAAGCTGCCACAATGACTTGATCGTCACTAACGATACTCCTTTCTGAAGTAACAGTTGCCAAAATGTCAACGTACTGTTTGTTATAGACAATAAAACAACAATCCATCCGACAAGCGGTTTTTGTTGAAACAACAATTGAGGAAGATAATACACGATAACAAGAAGCGATGTCATAGACAAAACACTTGGAATATTCATCGCCCAAATAATCGGTACACCAAGATGTTCCCAGGTCGCCACATAGAAATAAAAAAGAAAGTGATAAAAGAATGGCAATCCTGCCTGAAATGGCGACGTGAATGGAATATTGCTGCCAAATGAAAACGAACGAATAATCCCAAGGGCATGAGAAAAATCAAAAACATTATTACTTCCGACATACAACACTCCATCTGATCCCCCATGGAATGTTTTCGTCATTATCCACACACTGAAAACAAAGGAAAAAATGATAATAAAAATGTCAGACATCAAGAACGGCTTTACCTCAATTTTTTCTTGCCCGCGACGATCTATCTTTTGAAGTAATATACTTGAAACCGATCCAATCATTATCGTTGATAGTACTCCCCACATTATCGGGTCATTCGTACGTTTAAAAATACAGGAAACAAGATATGTAACAGGAACACCTACTGCAGTTCCAAAAAGCCAGGCGGATATCCCATGAAGAGGAATGGGCAACTTACCAAACAGTTTTTGTATTGTCTTCCATCCAAAAACTGATAATAAAATACAATATAGAAATAGCAAACCGATATAAGGTATATACCCCATAGGTCAATTTAACTGCCTTCGTTTTCTTAGTAAGAAAACGACTATTATGCCAAAGACTATTCCATCTACGATAAGCCCTATCCTTGACCAATATTCCTGCTTTTTTACAATTCCTGGTATTTCCGAGTGAAATGAAAACTGAGCATTTTCAAAAACCGCAAGTTGTTCATATTCTACGTGGCGCTGCAATTGCGTTGCGCCCAAAACGGAAATCATATGATCGCGAAGCGTTCTATCTGATTTATATTCAGTCATAAACTTCTTTCCTTCTACGTCCGATGGAACGATAACATACCGTATGCCATTTTCAGATAACGTTTGAAAGAACGCTGACGATGTCGCTAATTCCATAACTTGTGCCATTGATCTATTAGAATACAGATCACTGGAAGATAAAATCGGATGAATATCAGATGAGTAGGCAAATTTCTCCGCTGACGGCATCCATAATGTGCGCGAAGGTGTTTGATCAGCTACCAGCAAGTTTTTTAACTTTATGTATTCTGGAGGAATAGCTTGCGGGCGAAAATTTCCGGTGAGCTGTCCTAAGAACAATGGACGAATGGTGTATCCCCAACATACCAAAAACAGTACATACAACAACCATTGTTTATTCTTAATTTTTTCCCCTAGCCTCTCCAATGTGTACGGGATCAGCACTGCATACCCAATCGCGATGAACAAATAAAATTTTGTCGGATCACGAAACATGACAAATCCCGGAATATGCAAAAAACACCAATTGAATATTCCGCCGAATGGATCATTTACTCCTTTTGCAAAGAAAGTGCCGATGAGAGCAAGTAGTGCAAAATACCCAATATGTCGTTTCTTCTTCTCATGCGCCAGGAACAAAGCAAGAAAAGCAACTAATGGAATGAAGAGAAATTCAGGCTGCAGGAAATATACTTTCCCAAACAGGTTCTCCGGCCAATTCGGATGAAGCAAAGAGAGTGCATGAGAAAAATCAGCGACACTTAAAAAATTAAGCATGCCTGGACT
>CAYUUX010000020.1:0-2796 GCA_964448085.1 uncultured Gammaproteobacteria bacterium
GGGAATTGAAGCTAGAGTCGTAAAATATTTAAAAAAATAAACAACATCTAACATTTACTTTTCCACCTCACTTTTCCCTCATTTCCCTCTTGACATGCTTATTAATATTAGATTTACTAGATATATGCCTAATATAATCCTGTCTAATGTCTTTGATTATCAAGCTCTTCTCTCTTCTGAATTTTCTGCTTACCTCATCGAACAAAAAGCTTCGGAAATTACGCGGAAGAACTACCTCGCGGATATCAGACATTTTTTCCAATGGCTTCTTACAAGTGCACGCGAGCTTGGCATTGAACTTCGCGAAGACGAAGATAAGCCGTTGCGACCGATAACATCAGATCATGTCGAAAATTATAAGCAGAGCATGAGAATTGGCCAAACTCCTGTTGCAACCGTGAATAGGCGCCTTTCCTCGCTTCGCATGTTCTTTCAATTTGCAGAAGCACACAACCTCATCGGAACGAATCCAATGATGGGAGTTCGCAACATACCGCGTTCTGACGCGATAAAAAGCTCATCTACGCTCGACGCGATATTGAATAAATATGCAAGTGACACAACAGTATCTCCAGAGGATATCAACAACATAAAAGAGTTTTTTTCCTGGCACACAAGCCAGGATTTTTCGTAATTATCCATGTACACACTGCTCCCCACAATCACGGCTGAAATCATTAAACTTTTTCAAAAAGTTCTTACTGGACGTGGAGAACAATCTGAAACTATTGCAAAAAAAGTCAACAGCATTGAACGATTCGTTAAATGGGCAAAAGAACATGGGTATATGCTTGAAGGCTTACTTCCAGCACCGACCAAAAAACTCCTTCCAGAAGTACACATGTTGCCGATGGTTGAATTAACAGATGCGGGATACGGAGCCTCTGCACAGACTATATTTCCCGCAACAATTCCCGCAACCCCAAGCTTCATCCCCCAACCTGGACCAGATACCTTTATCATCCCTCCGTCAACAGCACCAATACAGGCTATTGCAAAACAAACCGCTCGCAAGTGGATAAAGCCTCTTGGATTTGCAGCAGTATTGTTATTAGCTTTAGCAAGCGCTGGATTGGTATATTCACAAATTCAAAGTAATATTCGCGCAACAACGCTCACCCCCACTCCAACAAAATTTCCAACTTCGAATACTGCACAAGGTGCTTCATCAACAACAGCAACGTGGGGATCTGTACTGGGCGCTTCTGGTGCAACTGGCCCAACGGGTGCCACAGGCATACCAGGCCCAACAGGTGCAACAGGTGCAACCGGAAACACTGGAGAAACCGGAGAAACAGGACCAATTGGCGCAACGGGAGAAGCTGGTGATCAAGGAGCAACAGGATCCAGTGGTGCCCAAGGCGCAACAGGAACAAGTGGTTCAACAGGAGCTACGGGTATCCCTGGACAAACAGGACCCCAGGGAAGTGTTGGAAACGTCGGACAAACAGGACCAACGGGTGCAACGGGAGCAACAGGAATTCCCGGTGCCACTGGTCCAACCGGGGCAACAGGTGTTGAAGGATCAACTGGACCAACGGGTGCTTCTGGAATTGAAGGTCCTACAGGAGCAACTGGTGCAACAGGAGCCACAGGAACCGTAGGAGATTACGGACCAACGGGTGCAACAGGTGCCACAGGTGCCACAGGTGCCACAGGAACAGAAGGTGCTTCTGGACCGACGGGTGCAACAGGTGCCACAGGAACCGCTGGTCCTACCGGTGCAACGGGAGCCACAGGTGTTGCTGGACCGACTGGGTCAACTGGAGCAACAGGCGCAACTGGTGCTACAGGTGCTGGTGGAGCATCTGGCCCAACGGGTGCAACGGGAGCTTCTGGAACTCAAGGACCGACAGGAGCAACAGGGGCAACAGGGGCAACAGGAACATATGGTCCTACTGGTGCAACAGGAGCAACTGGTGCAACTGGTGCAACTGGTACAGAAGGACCGACAGGAGCAACGGGTACAGAAGGACCGACAGGAGCAACAGGAGCAACAGGAGCAACAGGAACATATGGTCCTACCGGTGCAACAGGAGCTACTGGAATTGAAGGCCCAACTGGAGCAACAGGCTCCCCTGGTGAATCAGGTCCTACCGGTGCAACAGGAGCAACGGGAACATATGGTCCTACCGGTGCAACAGGAGCCACGGGAGCAGCTGGTCCAACAGGAGCTACGGGTGCAACAGGTGTAGAAGGACCTACAGGCGCAACGGGCGCAACGGGAGGTGTTGGCCCTACAGGAGCAACCGGTGTTGCCGGACCAACCGGAGCAACTGGTGCAACAGGTGCATATGGTCCCACTGGAGCAACAGGCGCAACAGGTGTAGAAGGACCTACAGGCGCTACAGGAAATGAAGGAGCATCTGGTCCAACAGGCGCAACCGGAGCAACGGGAATTGCCGGTCCGACAGGTGCAACAGGAGCGACAGGAATTCAAGGACCTACCGGAGCAACGGGCCAAGAGGGTCCAACAGGCGCAACCGGTGCAACAGGAGCCACGGGAGAAATAGGACCAACCGGAGCAACGGGAGCAACCGGCGCAACCGGAGGCCCAGGCCCCACCGGAGCAACAGGAATTCAAGGACCTACTGGAGCCACAGGAGCAACCGGTGTTGCCGGACCAACTGGTGCAACCGGTGCAACAGGAGGCGTTGGTCCCACAGGAGCAACGGGAGTTCAAGGACCTACCGGAGCAACGGGAGCCACAGGAGCAACCGGTGTTGCCGGACCAACCGGAGCAACAGGCGCAACCGGTGCAACAGGAGCCACGGGAGAAATAGGACCAACCGGAGC
>CAYUUX010000020.1:2896-3553 GCA_964448085.1 uncultured Gammaproteobacteria bacterium
AACGGGAGCAACCGGCGCAACCGGAGGCCCAGGCCCCACCGGAGCAACAGGAGCAACCGGTGTTGCCGGACCTACAGGATCCACAGGTGCAACAGGCGCAACCGGTGCAACAGGAGGAATAGGACCAACCGGCGCAACCGGTGCAACCGGAGCCACGGGCGTTGCCGGTCCCACAGGAGCAACCGGTGCAACCGGTGCAACCGGTGCAACTGGTGCAACTGGTATTCAAGGTCCAACTGGAGCAACTGGAGCAGTAGGATCTGCCGGTCCCACAGGAGCAACAGGTGCAACCGGTGCAACCGGAGTTGCCGGACCAACAGGTGCAACGGGAGCAACAGGAGCAACCGGTGCAACCGGTGTTGCCGGTCCAACCGGAGCCACAGGCGCAACCGGAGCAACAGGAGCCACGGGAGTTGCTGGACCCACTGGAGCAACGGGTGCTACAGGTGCAACAGGTGAACAAGGACCTACAGGCGCGACCGGAGCAACAGGTGCTACAGGAGAAATTGGTCCTACGGGAGCAACAGGTGCAACCGGAGCAACCGGAACTGCCGGTCCAACAGGTGCAACCGGAGCTACTGGTAATATAGGACAAACAGGTCCAACCGGGGCAACAGGTGCCACAGGTGTTGCCGGTCCCACAGGAGCAACAGGCGC
>CAYUUX010000020.1:3653-13841 GCA_964448085.1 uncultured Gammaproteobacteria bacterium
GTAGAACAGGCGCAACGGGTGCAACCGGAGCCACGGGAGTTGCCGGTCCAACCGGTGCAACCGGGGCAACCGGAGCCACAGGAGTTGCCGGTCCAACCGGTGCAACCGGGGCAACAGGTGCAACAGGTGTTGCAGGACCAACTGGAGCAACTGGTGCAACCGGAGCAACTGGAACTGCGGGTTCTCAAGGTGTTGCCGGACCAACCGGTGCAACCGGAGCTACGGGTGCAACAGGTGTTGCAGGACCAACTGGAGCCACGGGAGCAACTGGAGCAACCGGAGCCACAGGCGTTGCAGGGCCAACAGGATCCACTGGGGCAACGGGTGCTACGGGAGCCACAGGCGTTGCAGGGCCAACAGGCGCAACAGGCGCCACGGGTGCAACTGGAGTTGCCGGACCAACTGGAGCCACTGGCGCAACGGGAGCAACCGGAGCTATAGGACCAACTGGAGCAACAGGAGCTACAGGAGCTACGGGACCCGCAGGTTCTGCGGGTGTTGTTGGTCCAACGGGATCAACCGGGGCAACAGGTGCCACAGGTGTTGCCGGTCCAACAGGCGCAACGGGCGCAACAGGCGCAACCGGAAGTGTTGGCCAAACAGGTGCGACAGGAGCAACGGGTGCCACAGGAGGAATAGGACCAACTGGTGCAACGGGTGCAACCGGGGCTACAGGAACAGCTGGAACAGCAGGAGCAGCCGGACCAACAGGTGCAACGGGTGCAACCGGAGCAACGGGAACAGCCGGACCAACAGGTGCAACGGGTGCAACCGGAGCAACAGGAAGCGCCGGATCAGTTGGAAACACTGGTCCAACAGGAGCCACTGGAGCAACGGGAGCAACCGGTGCAACGGGAAGTATAGGAAGAACAGGAGCAACAGGAGCCACAGGCGCAACGGGAACCGCAGGTCCCACAGGAGCAACCGGAAGTGTTGGCCAAACAGGGGCAACAGGAGCAACAGGTGCAACCGGAGTTGCCGGTCCAACGGGAGCGTCGGGCGCAACTGGTGCAACGGGAACCGCAGGAACAACAGGAGCAACGGGCGCAACTGGTGCAACGGGTGCTACGGGCACCGCAGGTCCAACGGGGGCAACGGGTGCAACAGGTGCAACAGGTCCACAAGGGGCAACGGGAAGTTTAGGACCTGATGGACTGCCAGTATTTACACAAGCTGATAATCTTATTTACCCCTACCCCGTTGTCGATCGGTCCATTGCGCTTGGTAGCACAGGTGGAGATCCGCGTACAACAACAACAACCGCCAGCGCGCTGCTTATATTAGATGGTATGACCGGAGATATATATGGAAGTGATTTAATCCTGGGGTACAACAGTACAACCCCGACAATCACAACAGATGACGCAAATGAAACATTATATATAGATCCAAACGGATCAGGCTCGGTCGGCATTGGAACAGTATCTTCAGGGGATATCAAAGATTTGCTTTCTGTAGTAGGCAACGTAGCAGCAAAAATTTATCGAGATTGGGATAATACAAATTTCTATTTTGATCCAGCAGATTCTGCTCTTGCTTTAGTTGCGTCAGGAGATATCACAACCGCAGCACAAATTGGTATAGGAACAACAGCACCGACAAATGCGATAGATATCGTGGGAGCGGCAACGATCAATGCAACAGGTGCCCTAACTATCTCATCGGGAGGCAATATTAATCTCAATCCTGGGGGCGGCTCGCCCGAAGTAAACGTTGGCGGATCCGGTGCTGGGAAAATCAACGTCGGTACGGTCGATCCTCCATATACAATAGGTGGCCAACGATATGCTACATACATGCCTTCCATGGTGGGCGTAAAAGAAGAAGTGACTGGAGTTGCAAATACTACAGAAAATGTACCGGGTGTCGGGTACCGCTCTATTATTGATTTCGGACGCTTAACCACCGGAACGGATCTCTGGCTCTTTAGCAAAACGACAGATCTCAAAACGAATATCGATAAACTCGTTGTTATTCTCAATCCATCTGGAAATACGCGCGCATGGTATGATTTGGACACTACCAACTATCGACTGGCTATTTACACCTCCCAACCGTCTCGTGTTTCCTATCGTTTCACTGCGCCACGGTTTGACTACCAATCATGGCAAAACACGCGAACGAACGCAATTTTGGGCTTTGATATTAGCGGACTGACTCCAATTACTGCATCAGAAGCACCGCTTGCAACACCAAGCGCAAATATAATTGGAGATCTTTCCATCACGACGACCACTACCCCATCAACCGGGCTCCTGTTTGATCTGAAAGATTCCCTTGGCGCATTTATCTATGACGTCGGGAAATTCTCGCAAGCTGCAGTTGCCAATTTGAAGGCTGGATGGCTTGCTGTAGATACGATCACTCCCCTTGCAACAAATACAGATGGCATTGATATCAAACTGGGTGCCACACAAAAACTTGCAATTACAGACAGCACAGGCACACCGAAAACGACGTTCGATCAACTCGGCAACGCTACGTTATCAGGTCAATTAGAATCAAAAGATGTAGTAGTACATCAGAATGCAACATTTGAAGGAAATATCATACAAACCGGAGGCGTTAATGCGCTTCCCGATCAAGGGAGCATGGTTGCAAACGGCGGATTTGAAGTGAACAACGACGGAAATGCTTCCATGCCCGATACCTGGACCTGTAACAACACGGGAACCAGTACGGGAAGTTGTTCTCGGGATACGATTAATAAATCACAAGGAAACGCTTCTCTTGCCGTTATAAAAAATAATACGACAGATCAACTCCAAGTGATGTCCAACTGTGTTCCGATCACTGGTGGGAGCAGTTATAACGTCAACATGCGTATTCGCTCAAGCGTAAGCCTCTCCAAAACACAGCATTATGTTGGTCTCTGGGGATATGCAACAGAAACGGACTGTAAAAACAATTCAAATGCAACACCATACATGACCGGAGTAGCGGCAACAACATCATGGTCCAGCATTTCCAGAACAACTGGCATTCTTGGATCTTCCGTTTCCTGGGCACGCGCAGGGACGTATATAACCGGAGCAGCAGCAACGATCAGCGTTGATGCACTCCGCCTCATTCCAAGTACGTTGAATGAATCCATGGATATCGCAGAAAATTACTATGTATCAACGCCGCTGACTGCAGGCACCATTGCACAAATTGCAGCAACGAACGATTCGACGGTAGAAAAGGCTCTGAACACCACATCCCAATCCCTCATCGGTATCGTCTCCACCAGCCCAGCAATAACACTGGGTGAAGGTGTTGATCCGGAAATGCTCACCCCAATTGCCCTCTCCGGCCGCGTCCCAGCAATCGTATCAGATATCGATGGAACAATAGCAAATGGTGATCCCATCACCGCAAGTTCCATTGCTGGAGTTGGTGCAAAAACAGTCAATGCCGGTGCAACCGTCGGCAAAGCACTCCAAACGTTTGATCCGTCAACCATGACGTGCCAGGATGTGGCATCGGTGGACAATATCATCTGGCCGGATGATGATGGAACGAACAAAACACGCACGTGCTTCACGCTACCCGACGGCACGCATATCGGAAAAATCATGACATTCATCAATGTCAGCTGGTTTGCACCAGAAGTGACTCAAGAAACAAAAACCAAAACGCTCTATGCAGACCGTATCATTACAAGCTTTGGAGAATTGACGGCAACACCAAGCAGCCAAACCATCAACTACATTACGAATGTCACGAACATCATCGCAACGCCATCTTCCGAATACCTTGGAACGCCGACAGTTGACACGACGCCGACACTGGACGCCTCAACTGCAGCCCTCCTGGCGCAGTTATCAGACAGCGTTGCGACATTTACATCCGAAACCATTGATCTTTCGGGCCGTGCGATTATTGCGGATTCCGTAACGCTCCATGATTCACTTTCCGTGCTTGGCAACACCACGCTGGGTGAAACATCCATTGCAGGATCGCTCCTTGTGGATGCAACCGTCAGAATGAGTCAATCCGGTATCGAAACCATTTCCGATACGCTGTACTTGAACAAAACGAAATTTGCCAACGTCGACATATTGGCTGGCACGATGGTGATCACAACAACGGGTGACGTACTGGTTACTGGAAACCTTGCAGTAACCGGTAACGTTGCAATCGGCGGCACGCTGGGTGTATCAACCATAAGGCCAAACACGGAAGATCTGACCATAAATCTCGAAAAAACCAGCTCTGCAAGCGCGTTTGGAAAACTCATCGTTAAGGGTGCTGCAGACAAGACAGTAACCATTGACCAAAATGGGAATATAACGGCATCGGGATCAGCAACGGTTGCCAGACTCAATATTACAGGCATGGATGACCCAACAAGCACGATTGCGGCAACAGCAACCTCATCTGCAACGATTGGCACCGGTATAGTGCGTGCGGGGACGAAAGAAGTCACCGTCGCAACCACTGCAATCACGGATCAGTCCCTTATTTATGTCACCCCAATCACATCAACAAACAATCAGGTCCTCTACGTGAAGACCAAAACCGCAGGTGCTGGATTCACGGTCAATATGGACACCGATATTCCTCAGGATGTGAGATTCAACTGGTGGATAGTCAACTAAGTGCCTCAGGTGGTTGGTTGTGTGTCAAAAAGAACACCTCTCCCCATACCACGCATGAAGATTATTCATAACAGTCTGCCCCCGGGGGAACCCTGAAGAAATGCATTCTTGTACCAATATACGAACAAACACAAAGAACAGGTAGGAAGCATCACGCGGAAACAAAAAAATACATCTCAATCGCTGCAGACACAATAATCAAGATTGCTGCACCCGCCGCAGGATGTTGCACAACGCGATTGACTGGTGACTAAATCCGGATCTGCCGCATTTTCAAGCGTCGTTTTTAAACAAAAATCATCTCCCGATGCTGCTTGTGTATACCAAATGCTCGTTCCCAACGATGCAGGAAATTTCTTCATATACACCACATCACAGCTTGTTCCAACAGCAAAATCTGCAGATGCTTGACACGGACAACAATCCACGTGGGTATCCGTGCATCCTTTAACGTACGTGAAGTAGCTCCCACAGGTCCCACTGGATGGATAGATTTGCCAGTCGTTGTAATACAAGCGTAACGCGTTTTTCATTTCGTTCATTTCCTGTTTTTTGCGTGCATCTCTCGCGCGTTCACGAGCACCAAGCAAATTGGGTAACGCAACTGCTAAAATCGTTGCGGTTATGGCAATAACAACTAACAGTTCAATAAGAGAAAACCCATGGGATACGACGAATGGTTTCTTCTGCATATTTTCCTTTCCTCCTTACGGAACGTTTGTGCTTACCACAGCATAATTACACTTGAGGGTTCCGCAATCAAGATCGGACGTGATAATTTCGGGATCTTCTGTGTTTTCTAAACGTGCGTACAGGACATATCCTTTTGCAATAGGTGTTGTGTAAAAATATTCCCAACCATTTTTCGGGTCTTTGGGCAATTTTGCCATATACATGACGGTGGACGTTCCAACAGTCCGGCTAAACTGTTGCCCCCATTCTGTCCCGTTAATCAACCCTGCATTGGCAGTTGGATAGACGCCGTAATCGTTGTTGTACATTTCCAGTGCCTTTGCTATTTGCGCTAAATCTTCCTTTCTGCGTACGTCATTGCCTTTTTTTCGTGAAGATTGGAATGCAAAGGTGCCGATTGTGGCAAGCACACCCATGATGACAATAACAATTAACAACTCGATAAGGGTAAATCCATTTGAAGTTCTTGCAAACCGTTTTTCCATATACATCCTTTATACTACCAGATCTAAAAACAAATTACTGTCGTGTTAATAGCGGCACATTTATACGTTTCGTACGTTGCTGGCTGACAGTACGAATTGCAACTCCACCCATCTGCAAAGCTGACACAACCGGTAGCACGAAGCGCATCGCTACATGATGTTCCATCGGAAGTTTCAAGTCCGGCCATCGTATTGCATGTGTTGGTTCCATCCGGTAAGCAAAAATTATCTCCCGGAGCAGTGGGTGGTGTGGATGTCGGCGTTGGTGCGGTAAAATCAAAATCCGGATTGGCAATAACGCCACCCATGGAAATACCGTAATTATACTTATACGGCTCATACCCGCACCCTTTATTGGGATCGGGATCACACCCGGATCCGGGGATATCGATATCGGACCGGTCTTGCAGTGCTGCAAAGAGCCGATAACCGCTGCATTTTGCTCCCGGTGGATCCTCAACAGCACGGGGAATCGTTATGTACAGATACCGTTCCCGAGTCACTGGATCGCAAGGAATGGATTGTCCGTCAAGGTACGGTGCGAGAAATTGTCCACCGCTCCCATCACCACAGTTATATGCGTTCCACTGGGCTTCCTGTGGGTAACAGTCTTTATCGTTGTAATAGTTGTCAAACGCAATACGAAGTTTGTCCAAATCGGTTTTCCGTTTGCTGTCGTACCCGCGGGCAATTTGCCGTTGAAACGCCATCCACCCGAGGATAGCAAGAATAGCAATGATGGTCACCACAATAAGAATTTCTGCAAGAGAAAATCCATGTGCACGACGAGGTATTCGAAAACCCATACGATATGTTCAGTATGACAAACAACCAACGAAAATGCAAAAGAAATAGTGTATGATAATACATATGCTTGCCAACCTCATACTGTATCTTTTTCCTCTCACCCTTGTGCTGTTTTTTCCCAGCATGCAGGATATGTACGACACGCCACGGTGGATGATTTTGGGAATCTGGTCACTTGTCCTGTTGGTCGCAATACTGTTTGGTATGCTGAAAACAAAGCGGGTGGCAAAAGCATTTTCCCCAACGGCAATCGGATTTTTTGCACTTGCATTGGCAGCAACGGCAAGTATTGTTGTGGTATCAGCAAACAAAGTCGAGGCGCTCTTGCATCCACTCGGAGCGGTAACATATTTTACATTGTCATTGATCGCCGCATTTCTTCCAACACTGCTGACAAAAGCACAAAAAAACCGCATGGCATGGGTGGTACTTGCGCTGATTGCCGCCCTGGGATTGGTTGTTTTGTATCAGCAATTCGGCATCACCAGCATCCTGTTTCCCAACAACGCGTATCTGCAAAGCAACCTTTGGAATCCCACCGGAACCCCGATATCCGCAGCACTCCTGTTCTTCTTTGCAATTCCCCTGGGAATTGCCAGGTTGCAGGAAGAGCACAAAAACAGCCGGGAACGGGGTGTTGCGTTTGCCATCGTGTTTCTCGTTCTCTCCGTTGCGGGACTTTGCGTAACGCTCTGGCGGTTTCTCCCGCTCGTTCCTACAGTGGTCATGCCCATCTCCGTTGGATGGACAGTGCTGATGGAAACCATGAAAAACCTCAAGGCGGCAGCGCTGGGTTTTGGCGCTGAAAATTTCGGCGCCGCCTATGCACTGGGAAGACCGGCATCGGTGAATCTCACAGCACTCTGGAATACGGGATTTACCACAAGCGCAACAACGCTTCTCCATGTTGCAACAACCATTGGCCTTGCAGGTGTAGCGGGACTGGGAATCTTTGCCGTAATGTGGATCAAAGACATGCCCAAACATACCGTATTGAAAATAACCTGGATCCTCGTTCTTGTGGCGCTTGTGTTCTTTCCGCCCTCCATTCCTTTTCTTCTCCTTATAGTGCTTCTCGATGTACTGTATGGGAAAAATCACGTTGATACGTACGAGCTCAACTCGCTTGCAACGGTCATATTCGCCGTTATTCTCTCGAGCGTCATCGCAGTGTCCTCCTATGGCCTGTACCGCGCAGCGTCAGGAGAACTTCTGTTTTCCCAGGCGCGAACCGCAGCGGAAAAAGAAAACAACCTGACGAAATCGTATACTCTCCATATCAAAGCAATTCAACAAAATAACCAAATGACCCGATACCATACGTCCCTGTCCCAACTTGCCCTCATCATTGCCAACAGCATTTTGCAGACCGCACCGGTCAACACGGACACGGGTGTCGTCACGCTTCTAGAGGAAGACAAAAAGCTGGTCACATCGCTGTTCGGACTTGCAGTGAGCGAAGCAAAGTTGGCAACAACGCTTGCGCCGGAAAGTTATGCAACCTGGGTGAATCTTGCATCTGTCTATCAATCCCTTGTGGGTGTTGCAAACGATGCCACAACCTGGACCACAGCCGCATATCAGAAGGCAATCACGCTCAATCCCATAAGCCCTGCTCTGCGGATTGATTTTGGCGGCGTGTACGTAAATGCCAAAGACTATGACAGGGCAATCGAGCAGTTCTTTACAGCAACCACCCTCAAGGGAGATTACGCAAACGCGTATTACAACCTTGCCAACGCATACAGGCTCAAAGGCGATGCCGTACGCACCCTGGAGGCCCTCCTGCAGACCCAAGCGCTCATCCCGAAAACATCCGCCGACTATCAAAAACTTTCAGAAGAAATTGCCGCGCTGCAAACACAGACGCCAACAACCATACAACCCACTCCAACACAAAAACAACAGGCAACGCCAACATCAACAGTAAAAGAACCGCTGGTTATACCGGAGTTGACGCTTCCTGAAGAGACGAATTAAACAAGCGGCAAACACATTGCCACTTCATCCACGTAGTTTCCTTTGTACAATATTGCCTGCGGGGTCAAACCGGTTTTGCGAAATCCTACGGATTCATACAGGTGCATTGCCCGTTCGTTGTTGGCAAAACAAGTCAGAACCAGCATCCGGAGTCCCAATTTCTTTGCCTGGTCGATGAGAATACCAAAACACTGCCTGCCGATACCGCAGTTGCGATATGCTTTCACGATCGATATTCCCACTTCCCCGACATGGGATTTTCTGAGGGCATATCGGCGGATTTCAAAACTACTAACAAGTGTTCCCTGAATACGGGCTATCAAATGGATTTTCTTTTTCTCCTTCACCTGTTTGAGAGTCTCCTTGACATACTGATCTTCATATTTTTTTGTGAGCTCGTTACCAGAAAGCAGTATGAACGTATCCTCGTGTATGAGGGTATTTGCATATACCAAGAGGTCATCTGCATCTTTTGATGAAAGTGCCGTGACGGATATGGTTCTCCCCTTTTTGTCTTGAAATGCTGTGATGAATTCACCGGGTTTCATAGTATGAAGATACAGCTTTTTTCAAAAAATAACAAACTATCAGGAGCGTGCGCTTAAACGCAACCGAATAACACCAAAAAGTGATTTTAGTAATTCTACTATATCTGCGTTTGACTTTCCGTATTCTCTGTCAGTAAAAGATATTGGCACTTCCGTAATTCGAAACCCATTTCTTGATAAGACAAAAATCGTTTCTGATAAGGCAATAAACCCTTTCTCACGAAGTGGCACGGTAATAAGATATTCACATGCTTTTCTCGAATATGCACGATATCCGTTTGTATAATCCGTCAATCCTATCCCTAACCAATAAGTTAAGAAAAAATTAATAATTTTACTTTGGATTATTCTCGATTTCGTCCACTTAATAATGGAGCTTCCCTCTCTATATCGTGAACCCACGACTACGTCAAATGTGTGTATTGGTTTACAGAGCCGCATAATTTCCTCCGGTTTGTGAGCTAGATCAGCATCCATTTCAACCAATATACTTGTTTGTTTTCGCCTCAAGGCTAATTTCATACCCTCTAATACCGCGCTCCCTCGTCCGCCTTTTATGCTTCTGGAAATGTACGATACTGATTTTTTATATATCTCGCAAAGCCTTTTTGTTTGTTCCATTTCTTGATCTTTTGAATCATCAACCACAATAATTCTTATATTGGGAACCGTTTTTAATATTCGCGGTATGAGAAATTCAAGATTCCGACTCTCATTATACGAAGGGATAATGACGGAAATATTAGTCAAACTTGTCATAGATTGTGACTTCATGATTATGAATATAAAATTTATGCAAAAATCCTTTTTATTACTTCTATATCGCCCCCTGTTATATTGGGATTATTACCAAAATATAATCCTTGATTGTGAATTAGTAAGGCATTTGGACAGGCGATATCAAACTGCATGTATTTTGAAAAAAATGGCTGTCGTACGATAGAGCCTCCAACTATGGGCCGAATCTCCAAAACAGCATCACATTTTTTTACTAATGCGTTCCGAATCGAAACATCTTTACAAATAACCGGTACCGCAAAATTTGATATGGTATCCATGTGGGAATATCTAATAGGAAGGTACGTATCTCCA
>CAYUUX010000021.1:0-13442 GCA_964448085.1 uncultured Gammaproteobacteria bacterium
TTTATATGGTTTCGCTGAACGGCGCTGCATCCTCCTCCTTGGACCGGTCCGATGTTAAGATTAAATCGCTTTGTCTTCTGCTGTGGACGGTGTCCAAAAAAACGACCTGGGAACTCACCCAGATATTAAAATGAGGAAAATTCTGTCCATTGACAATCCTGCACGATCGGATCTGTCTTTAACAAAATGGAAATAGTGTTGTACTGGAGGAGAAATGCTACAACAACTCGGCGCGTTTTTGTCCGACCCCACAAGCTGGTTTTCTGTGGGTGCCATCATCATCGGTTTGGCCTATATCGTAGCGTACGACGTCATCTGGACGTTCGTTATGAAGAACAAATGGTCAAGCTGGTGGTTTGAGACTGCGCAAACCTGGATTAAAGTTGGGGTATACCTTGCTTTGTTCGGGCTTGTCGCAATCCTGTTGTTCGTCCCCTGGCCATGGAACCTGATTATCGCTTTGGCAATCGTCCTTGCGGTCATCTGTTTTTTCACCTGGCGCAAACGAACAAAAAAAATCACGAAGATGTGAGAAAGAGGTGAAACCAATGTTCAAAAACGTAGTACTTGTAGTAGTACTGGTGGTTGTTTTGACCGCATGTGGAGTTGTGCCAAACACTGCTCCCGTGACCAATCCAACCGCCACACTTGCGGAAACTGAGGTTGTTGCGACCGAAGCGACCGAAGCCCCGAAAACCGAAGACGAAGCCCCAACCGCAACATTCGAGCCCAGTATTGCTGGTGGCGATTTCCTCGCTATTACAGTGGACGACTTGGGTGATGGTTGGTTGCGCATCCGCACTGCCGGCAACAAGGATAACTGCGCGTGGTCAAACCAGTTTAAGTTAACACTGACTGGTGACGTCCAGGCGCAAGTTCCCCATTGCTGGGAATTGCGGTTGACAGGGTCTGGAACGGTTAAATTTGAGGTCAAGCCTGATAAAACCGGCTACGACACAAGTGATACCTTAAAGACCGGCTTAGCTTTTTGGCCCAGTGGAAATAACGGAACCTATCGCGTAACCCGCAACGGGAAAACAACCGATTGGATTCCTTTGTCCACAGGACCCGAGGGCGTGAATTTCCCCAAGGATAGCAAGACCATCGTTATCGAATTCAAACTCGATAATGGATACATGGCCATGCCCCTTGGTGAAATTCGAAACAACGTGTTGCCGAAATATTAGGCGACATGATGACTTCGAGACTGAGAGGTCGGGAGCCGCCTTTTTATGGCAGCGAGTGAAAACGTTCAGATTCCAGGTCGTCAAGACCATACTCGCCAACACCTACGTGTGACCGATCCGCCGGAGCAATCTGGAAGAGGATCTTCAAGGTCAATACACGCAAGGCTTAGGACTTGTACAGAATCGATGTTCTCTCATTCGTCAACCTTCCGACCTCAATGGTCAAAACAACAGTAATACACAATATGATCTTTTTGAGCCAAAAGCTCGAAAAAATTATATCTCCCTGTATGCCTGTTGTTTCCAGTTGATTTCGCAAAAAGTCAATTGAAAACAACAGATATATAAAAGCGCAAAAGCGTATGAAACGTACAAAACTACCATACCTGCAAATGTTCGCATTTGTAGTTTTCTGTACCGTCATCATCTTGAACGGTCGTTTCGTATGGACAAAACCTACGGAAACGCTTGGGTACTTCACCATAGACAAAAATGCATGGGGTACTGCTATCTATCAGGAGGGGTTACACAACTCCATCCAGTTCAACGGATTTGAAAAGCACGTACGTGTCAACAACCTCGTAACCCTGAAGCGAACGCAGACGAATGCGTCAACAATTGATTTCGGTCGTGACGATATCCTGTTTGATGATGAAGGAACATTGTATACGGAATCCAAGATGCAGGAGATAGCAACAATCTCCAAAGATTCTGGATTGTCATTGATAAAAATCCAAACAACCAATCGGTTGTCTATTCCTGCATCTGACAGACTTTTTTTGATAAATCCCCGCGTACCGGGCGCGTTAGTCATTACGTTTCCAGGGAATGCAACCGTTACGGTTGATTTGGAACGAAAAGCGATCGGATTCTCACACAATGTCACTATGATCACTGTCGAAACGTTTGCAAATAGAGCTGATATACCAAAAAATCTATGATACCAACACTCATTGCCGTGTTTCTCACTTTTCTTTTTCCCATCACCGTTGGGTGGTTGGTAGGTGGTAAACCAAAGTTGTCCTACATGCTTCTTGTTGCAATCGCAGCGTTTGGAAGTTTTCTTTTATGGCGCCAGTATAGTCCATATCCGAATCCACTGAATTGGGATATCTGGGAACACCAAACTGTTATCAATGAAATTATCAATGCAAACTTTGCACTGTTTCCATCCCAACTGTCCGATACGTTCGGATTTACCACCTATACAACCCTTTTCCATGTATGGCTTGCACTCCCCCAAGCTCTATTCCATCCGGATGTCATGGGCTTTTGGTGGATATCCGAAGCATAT
Source organism: uncultured Gammaproteobacteria bacterium (assembly GCA_964448085.1). Taxonomy (GTDB): domain Bacteria; phylum Patescibacteriota; class Microgenomatia; order UBA10105; family UBA927; genus CAIJMI01. The sequence continues at coordinate 2,482 of CAYUUX010000021.1, forward strand.
ATGACCTTCCTGACGGCACTTGCAGCCTATGGATTGGCTCTGGCAATCACAAAAAACAACAAAACAGCGCTTGTTGCCGGTATTGCTTCTTCTTTCCTGTTTGAATCATCGGTTGTGTTCACTCCGTATTTCATGTTGCCGCAAACCGTATCTGCACTCTGTTGGGTGTTTGGAATAACCTACATAATCAGCCAAAAACAAAAAAGTTCACCGTGGATTGTGGCAACGTTTGCACTCACCTCACTTGCAACCCATGCCGTAGTGGGTGCAGCGGGTATACTCCTTGGAGCTTTGTTCGTCTTGATGGAACAAATTGAACGCAAAAACAGGATTCTTGGAACTACCATTCTTGGGGTCTTACCGATTGCCACGTATATCCTTTTGTGGTTTCTTGCATCACACTTGCCGTTTGCATCGCTTAACTCTGGAGAGGCAGTACATTATACGCAACCATTTGCACAAAAACTGGAAACACTGAATATATGGTACGGGTTCCTCCCGCTTTTACTGTTGCCTTTTGGAATCATGCACCTTTTTAAACTGCCAAAAGGAACCGGGGCACTTGCCGTATTGACAGTCAGTGCCGCCGCGTGTGCAGTGGTGCTGTCCCCCATTGCTTACAGCATGAAATTCTATACCCTGTTCCGGTATCTTTTTCTTCTGGTTCTTTCCTGTGGCATTCTGCAGTTTCTTTCCCTTTTCCGCTCGCGCGTCCTTGTAGTGCTTCTTTGTCTTTGCATGGCTGGTGCACAATCATTGTGGCTCCAAACTACTATCCGTGACTGGCAAGCATCACTCCTGTTTAACGGTGCCGCATCCCACATATCAAAGGAAGAACTGAACGGAGCTTCCCAACTTCATGAACTGTATGCCACAAAAAACACCATGATCGTCTCCGATCCGGCGACAAGCTACATTATGGAAGGGATAACGGGCATCAATTCTCCCGGTGGCGCCTACATGAATCCCGACAACAGACGAAAAATCGCTGCGCTTTTGACAGAAAACGATCTGCAAACAGCCATCAGCCGCATACAGGATAAACGTGCAGCAGAAAAACCGGATACCTATCTTTGGATTGTCAGCGCTCGGTATTTCCAATGGATTGCAATGTCCGAGGAAAAACAGATGGATTTTTATTACAACATCTGGCGACCGTATGCATTCTCCCTTGAAAACCGTATAGCGCTTGCGGATCTGGAATCCGCGCGCTTGATGAAACCGGTATTTGAAAACGATGCAATGGTTGTCTTTGAACTACAAGGAACGTCCCTATGATACGAGGAAAAACCATAACCATCGTTGTCCCGTGCAAAAACGAATCCGCGATTATTCAAGGATTTATTAAACGGATCCCCAGATATGTCGATGAAGTACTGATCGTTGATAATAATTCAACCGACGATACGGCAAAACGGGCGCGACAGGCAGGCGCACGCGTCGTCACGGAACACAGGTCGGTGGACGGCATCGGATATGGATTTGCCCATCAAACGGGCATCCAAAAAGCAACCGGCGACTACATTGTTGCCATGGACGGCGACGATACCTATCCCGTCAAAAAAATTGCTGCCATCATCGCGTTCATGGAAAAAACACACACGGATTTTGTTTCCTGCAACAGATTGCCGCTTTTTCATGCGCACGCAATATCGAAAACCAGACAGCTGGGTATCCTTATCCTGAATATATTAGTATGGCTCTTGTATGGGTATCCGATACGGGATATCCTGTCTGGCATGTGGATTGCAAAACGCACACTTCTTCCAAAACTGGATCTGAAAAGCGGTGACTGGAACTTTTCACCTGAAATAAAACTGCAGGCTATCAAAAATCCTGCGGTTACATTTGCCGAATACCATATCGACCATTTTGTCCGGGAAAATGAACCCAGCAAACAGCATATCTGGAAAACAGGGATTGGCCACGCGCTGTTCATCACCGACACTTGGGTCAGGGAACGAATCGCATCCCTTCGCATTGTTCCCCTCTCCCAAACAAAGGAGTCCTATGCGAAATAAACTGCGCTCCAGTCCTGTAAATATTCTCGTCATATCGCCGTATTTTTTGCCAACCATCGGTGGTTCACAGCGGTATATTGAGGAGCTCTATGCCCATGTGATTGCCTTGTATCCGCATATCCATGTGGATATTCTTGCGTACAATACCGAGCATGCTCTTGAGCGGGAAACGCATCGGGGCTTAACCATATATAGAATCCCATGCAAAGAACTCATCCCTGGTCAATTCGCGCTTCCCAATATGTTTGCTCTCTGGGGTATATTGTTGTTTTTTGCTCAAAAACACATTGCATTTGTCCATACGCATATCAGATTTTTTGATGCAACGTGGTGGACATGGCTCTATGCACGTTTAATCGGTGCAAAAAGCATATTCACGGAACAGGTTGCCGCACATCCTGTCCACGAAAACAAGGTTGTCACAACCGTTGCCAAACTTGTAGACCTCACGCTTGCCAAATGGTCGATTAGTCACTATGACATGATCACCACAACAAACAGCGCCGCTAAAACCTTCCTGAAGGAGACGTTGCATATCAAAAAACCCATTACCGTTTCCTACGGAGGAGTGGATACCGCATATTTTTCTCCCAAACCTGCAAAAACTATCCCGCACGTAGCCAGGAAAGTGCCCAAAAAAACCATTGTTGTAACATTTGCAAGCCGGCTTCTGTGGTCAAAAGGAATCACCTACTTTTTGGACGCGCTGCGAACCATGAAAACCCTTCCCAAAAATGTCCATGTGGTCATCGCTGGAGAAGGACCGTTGCGGGAAACGGTTGAACAAACAGTCCTTGCGCTTCCAAACAAAAAACAAATACACGTTGTCGGCGGATTGAATTACAAGGAAATGAAACAACTTTTGCAGGCAACGGATATTTTCGTACACCCGTCCCACCATAACGAAGGTTTCCCGAACGTCATCCTCGAAGCGCTTGCCTCACATTGCTTTGTTATTGCCACAAACAACGCGGGTACCGGTGAAATGATCGTGAAGGGAAAAACCGGCTTGCTCATACGCCAAAAAAGTACGCAGGCAATCGTGCATTCTCTCGAAAGCGCTTTATCACACATGGCAACCGTTCGATCCACCGCGTCTTTGGGACGCATGGATGTGGTAAAGCGATTTGACTGGAAATTCATCGCATCCTCGTTTTACAGCCTTATCCAACGCTTCTGTACGTTCACGGTGTCCTACCAGCCGTCCGCGTCACTTTTTCACTAACGCACATCGTTTGACTCCGCAAGTTTTCCATGCCTATACTAGCTATATGGCCGATATTCCTGCAATTGAAACGCTTCCTCCTCCAACAATCGTCAAAACACCGGAAATAACACCGCCGATCTCAACAGGAGGATTTGTTCCGCAAGAACAACCTGGGGCAGTATTGGGCATTATCGAAACATCGGAGAGTACGGGTGACCCACCAAGGGTAACGATCGAAAAAATTGCCGAAGCAGATATTCCTAAAGTCCAAAAATCGCCTGAAACACCCGCAGCACCGAAACAACCCGAAACGCCAAAAGAAAAACCCGTCCAAAAAGAGCAAGAAAATCAGCAACAACAAGAAGTGAAACAGGCACCAGCGGAGGAAGCCAAAAACCAAGAGTCGCAGGAGCAACACCAGCAAGAGGATGAAGCGGATAAACTGGCAAAGGAAGCCATGCAAAAAGAGCGTGAGCTGATTAAACAACAGTTGCGGGAACTCGGGAAACTCCTCGCCACTCACCACGACGCACGAGCACTCACCGTTGCCCTTGCTCTTTCCGCAGGAGATACGCCAATAGGAGATGAATTCCGTAAAGAAACCCTCCGCTCAATACTTCTGGGCGAAAAATTAGGCCAAATCGAAGACGGACAATGGCAGACAATGCAGCAGAATCTTGGAGAGGCACAGGATCTGGACAAAACGCATCTTGGAGACTTTTTAAAACGACACAAAGTGCAACCAGGCGTGTTCAAAGATTCACCGGAGGGATTTGATGCAGTGATGCGCAACGTAGATAAAAAAGGACGGATAACTCCGATTGCACAGGATCTCCAACGGGAATTGGGGTGGAACGCCGACCATCCCATGCCAAAAACCGCAGAAGCGCTTGCCTCCCACATTGACAACGAACAAACAACTGCGGAGGATATGAAAAAAGTATATACCAAAGGACAACTTGCGGAAGGGTTTAACCGACTGCGGGAAACAACAAAAAACATCAAAATGAAAGCGCCGACCTTTATCTATGTCGGACTCATCGCCATGTCCTACTTAGGACAGATGATGCAGGAGGCGGAAGGTCAACAGAGACACTAAATTGATGCTACCGTTGCTTCTTTGATGAACTCTTTGTATCATTGGCATACGCTATTTCTATGATAAAAAAGGCACTTGCAATACTTCTGGCAGGAATTGGATGTGGTTTGATTGCCTATCAACTCACCCCCACAATCTCCACAACAATCAACAGACAACCCACCCCGACACCACAATGGACAGAACAGCCGCTCATACTTTCGGACATTGAACAGGCAACCATGTCCGGTGATTTTTCCACGGAACTCCAGGAAAATCTTATCCTGATTAACGCAACCCCAACGCCAACCCGCGCATTTCGTATGGATATTCCGGCAAGCGCAGCAGGAGACCTCGTTTCTCCCACAGTTACCATTCAGGGTGGTCCAACAGAAGGATCAACCATTGCCCAAAATTCTGTATGCTTTCCCTTGTGGGTCTCAGACAACATGACCCCATGGCAACAGCTCCAAACACAAGGGCAACTCAATGCCCAAGCTTGGTCACCATGGGCACCGGTTACCAACTATTGTTTTGATACCCCAACCGACGGAACCTATACATTTCGGGTGCGCATCCGGGACATTGCAGGAAACGTGTCTTCGGAGATAAAACGCATCTTCGTCGTCAAGCATTAAACGCACCCCAAAACATACAGCGCAATGCTATACTACGAAGTATGTGGCTGTATATCCTATTGGTTGTTATTGAGCTCGTACTTCTTTCTGTCGTTTCCCGCCAATTGACACAATATACGTTTCTTCTCCTATACAGGATTGTACGTTCCAGAAGTGTTGCAATAACGATCCTCACAGTACTTCTTTTTCCCGGAACCGTCATTCATGAATTGTCCCATCTCTTTACAGCGGAAGTTCTTGGTGTTCACACGGGAAAACTGACCCTTGCTCCGGAATCCATAGAAGGAGAAGATATACAAAGCGGCAGCGTTGCAATTGCAAAAACCGGCCCGTTGAGGCGTACACTCATTGGCATCGCACCGTTTTTCAACGGAGTCATCGCGCTCACCGCACTTTCCTGGTGGTTGTCAGCAATCATCAATACCCAACAGCATATCTTTATCAACCAAACGTTCTCGATTGTCCTCATCTTTTATCTCATCCTTACCATTGCAAACACCATGTTCTCATCCAAAGAGGATATGGTCGGGGTTATACCGTTTGCCATTGTATTGGCGCTTCTTGGAGGAGCTGCATATATTGCGGGATTTCGGATCACATTCCCTTTAGCGTTCACACAAAGTGTTCAAACCGTCCTCGTGTCGGGGGCAGGATACCTTGGCATTGTTCTTGCCATACACATGACATGTTTTGCGCTGTTTTCTCTTGTGTTCCTCTTCCACAAAAAACTATAACGCTATGATCGCACTCACCCCGACAACTATCAAAAATCGTCTGTATATCCTTTACAAGGAAAACAAAACAACCTACGAACGGATTATTTACAGCATCAAACCGTTCCGACACCCAACCATTCAAAAAGACGGCATACTTCCAATACATACGCTGGACGAACTCCTAAACAATACATCCATTACTACTCCATTCATACAACAACTCCTTCCCATCGAAACACTCTTCTGGCAGGAAGCTTCGATGGAGATGAAACGGGCAGCACTCTTTTCTTATGACTATCACCACCGAATGGGAAACAAAAAGATTCCCAATGTGGAAATTGGCAATTGGATGAACATGCCGTTTTTTGCCCGCTATCTTGAAGCAACGATCAAGAATGCAAAACCCACCAACATATTGCATCCGCGCACAATGCTCAATGCAATCATTGCTTTAGTTGGCCGCCACGACTTCTCCGTTCGTATGGGGCACTTCCATCTGACTTTCGATCACGTACAAGAAAAACCTGTGTATGGGATTCACTGGGATTTTGGCCTTGCATCCGCGTCATTTTCCATCGTACGGCATTGGCTCTATGATGACCTGCCTGCGTAGAAAGCAAACGCTTTACTTCTTGTCCGCGCCGAAGATAATGAGAAAGTCCGCACTTTGCGTTGCGCTTTCCCCTTCCGGAAGGGTACCGCTGGCAATACCCAGCGTCTGGGAGATAGTCTGCACATCGGTTCCCCGGGTGCCTTTCAAATCCACGAGGAGAGATTTTTCGTAGTCGTTTCGCGAAGCATTGTCCGTATCAATAACTTTCGCACCGGCAATTTTGTCTTCAACAATCGGGGTATATGTCTTGGTAAGACCGACTTTTGTTGTTCCGTTATACAGGACAAACGTGTACCCGGCGGTTTGCGGTGTAGGTGTTGGAGCGGTAGCGGTCCCAACGGTTGCTGCCATACTCGCGTCCGTCAACACCGGTCCGATTTCCAAAATCCGGTCCGATGCAACATCATACAGGAATGCCTTTTTTGCCTGCATATAGACCAACACTTTGTCTCCGTTTTTTGCGTTCGCAAAAAACTGTTTGCTTGTGGATTTTTCTTTGTCCGTCACCGTCATGACCGTTGGCGTTTCCCCTTCAGGCAATAGGACGTGTTTGGAGACTTTTGCAATCAATGCCTGCACATCTTCCTGCCCGCCGATTTGGACCTGTTTACTCAACGTTTGGTATTTTGTGAAGTAATAAATGAAAAGCACTGCGATCAACGTAAAGAGGATACCGAAGGCAACCGTGATAAGTTTGTTCTTGGCGATTTTTAACATACCGATGTGGGCAGCGTCATCCAATAATACGAAAAGGGAAAGAAAACGTCAATGGAGCAATATCTATTCCCAGAATAGACACACAAACAAAGTAATTACATCAAAAAACAAGATAGGAAGAATTGTGAAAAATTAGTAGAAAGAGGCTAAAACGTGAATGGCCGCTCAATATCTTGGCTAAAATATGCACCATGACGAAGTAATGTATCAAGGCTGGCAGATAATGTAATTATCGGAGAACTGGATATATCTGTTAATGTACCCGCTACATTAGTCTTTGATTGAGTAGTGAACGTATGAACACCAGCAGTTGAAGCATTGGTCACCGTACTTCCCGCTCCTCCCGCTGTATTTCCATACACAACAGAAAATGTATCAGTATTGGCAGCATTCAAAATTCGTGTTGATATGGTCCATGGACCTGTCCCTGAAAATGTCGGCACTCCAGGACCAATGAGTACTTCGTCAAGCCATTGACTTGCGCTATCAAATCCACTACCAACTGCGACTAATCCAAAAGCTTTTACTGCAGTACGGGTTGCAGTTAATGTAAAACTAAAATAGGACCATGTGTTTGCCGCAACAGTACCAGTATTATATGACTGCAATAAACTGGACATTGCTGCTGTGTCATCATAAGCAAACGATATACCATTGGTAGAGGTTAACGCTTTACTTGAACGTATCCAAAAACCAATGGTTGTATAAGACGACCAATTGACTGTTCCACTGTTGTCAAACGAAAACGAATCCGTTGCATCAGTTGCGCTACTTGATGAGTTGTTGCACTTAATTGAACCGGATCCTTCGATCTTTGTTGTCGTATCGACTGCCGGATTAGCAGTGTTACATGCATCCGAATCGTCTTCCGTAAGTGTCCAGTTCCCATACGTCGTTCCATCACCGGAAACAAGAACAGTACCTACAATTGCCGTTCCTGTGGTCCCAACCGTTGTGTATCCTGCGGTTCCACCGGTTCCTTGAGGCGCACTCCACCCTGAAGGAACAGCTATAGTAAATTCACCAGAATTCATGCTTTCTGCCGCGGTGAAAGTAAAAGTATATGTTTGGCTCGTTGCTGATACGGTGCCTGTGGTCGGACTTACCGTATTAGTTCCGGATCCGTTAGCGTCGATAGCAAGCTGCCACGATCTACCCTCTGAAAAAATAGCTTCATTTGATCCATCTCTAAATGTTAAGGGGCCGAGATGGAAAAATTGCGGGCTGATATTGGGAGCTTGGAATTGATATCCGATCTGTTTCGTTTCTCCTTTTTTTGCAGTGATTTGCCAGGTTAATATTTGACGCTCATCACCCGGTCCTGTTAATACCTGCTGCGCATCTTCGATGCTTGAAGTACCCAAAACCGCAGCGCTTGTTGCCTCATCCAACATACTCGCCGACCTACTTGCCTGCTCAATACTATCAGGCGTTATCTGACCAGATTCTGTTGCCTCTGTCATCGTCTTCTCTTCTGCAAGAATAGTTGGTACATCTTGTGCGCGGGATAATAAATCCCACGGGTTTGTTTTTCCGAAATAACCGTTTTGCTCATCATTGACATTCAATTTTATACCGAAATGTAAATGCGGCCCCGTCGAAAGTCCACTATTCCCAGAGAGTGCAACGGGGTGCCCTTTTTTTACTTTGTGTCCAAGTTGTGCTGTGATAAGACTCAGATGGCCGTAGTAACTTTTTCCCCACGAATGGGAAATAACTAGTGTTGTCCCGTAATCGCCATCAAGATCTATTTTTGTCACAACTCCATCATCCACAGATAAAACCGCAGTACCAATTGGCATATCAAAATCAATTCCATCATGACCTAATAAACCAAAATCGCTGTATTTCGTCTGCAATACAGGATCACGAAGTTGCTGACCGAATCCAAGTGAAACTGGGTGGTTATTTTCAAAAGGCTTCACAATTCCAACAACAGATGCACCCAAGACATCGGATTGACCCTGCATTATTGTTTGCCGCTCAATAGTTAACTGTTCTCCCTCTTGTTGCCAAACTGCAAAATTTCCCGGAACCGTTTCCTGAACTGTCCCTTCAAAATCTTCATGAAACGTTATCGCAAGTGTCACAGGGTAGGTTGCCGGTGGAAAAATTCTGGTTGCCGTCGTACGTTCCACATCAAACGGAACCGTCTCCCGTACTTCAAATGCATCGGTAATCGTAAACGTCCCGTTGTCAGTTTTTGCAGTCAGCTGCATATTGTAGGTCCCAACACCCCCTGTTTTATATATTGCTTCATAATCAGGAATCAGGGTAAATATTTTTTGTTCACACACATCATTGGCATGAATCGAACCATCTGAGGTGGAAAGTACATCCGTATTCCCCTCGTGTTTGATGGTCAGCGTCACATCAGCATGACATTCCATCATGCCCGTTTCATCCAATATTGCAATCGTAAGTTTTACCAATTCTTGCGGCATATATATGGATTTGTTCGTATTGATTGCCAATACTCCCCAGGTAAAATCTTGTAGCGTAACGTTTCCTTTAGCATCGGTAACAACTAACCGATATCGGCCAGACCGAAACTGCGCATTGGGAAGAACTTCCAATACCAATGGATCTCCATCGCTAATTGTTTTCAATGTAACGTTCTGCTTCACGCCATCAACATCAAAAAGTTCGACCGTTACATCGTTGTTCCATGCGTTATCAACAACAACTGTCACCCGTTCATTTGCACGAAAACTGTGTTTTCGCAAATCCCGTACGCGGAATGGTTGTTTGATGGTTGCCGAAGGATTTTGGACACCCGAAGGACCCAATACCAAATCATCTGTCGGATCTGACGCTGTTGGAAGCGCGGATATGGAACTTTCTATATTCTCTGAAATATTGAAAGGGGCACTTGAGGACGCAACGGATGCCTCTGGAGTAATGGTTGCATCAAACGGAACATCTGCAGAAACGGTTGCTTCCTCAGGAGACGCAGAAGCGGTTGCTAATTCCTGCGCATAAACGAATGAACTTTGAGACAAGCATACACATACTAATATATAGAAAGTTAGAATCTTTTTGAAAAACATGGTGTGCTCTCCTCGTAATCTCATACCATTAAAACTTTGCAAGATAATCAAAATAAATAGTGCTCACCCGCGTGTCTCCGTTTGTTGCAGCTGCGGTTAAATGAAGCTTCATTTTCATTACCCCATTTGCTGCATATGTACCATCCAAGCAGGTTGTTGATGTTTTTGCTTCCCATGTTGTTGTACCTGATGGTGTAAATGCAGCATCCGTACAATCAGCAGAATTACTCGTGTCATATACCGTCACCAATACGGTTCCATTGGTTGTATCAGAGGTATAGGTATCAATGGAAAGCGTTGGTGTTGCTGCCATCGCTGAAAAATCTGCAGGAATCGGAATGGTTACCCAAATATCATAATCTTGGGCAGTTCCTTGTGTATTCGTCCATTTATAGAAATTTCGGTATGGAGATGCATTCTGATTGTCCGATGTCATTGAGCCAGTGTTGTTCCCACCGTCTGCCATAAGCGTTGCTCCTGCGTATTCGGGCGTCAAAGTAATACGCTTTGTCGGACGCGCACTTCCTGTATAGAGCGGACCACTGGATGGATTAAAGGTAAAGTTATTATTCGTAACCCCTAATACGGCCAAACCTGCTGTAGATATGGACCAATCATCTCCCCCAGTCAACGCTAATGTCGAGTTTGCATTTGAATTTCCTATTTCAACTGCATTAACATTCTCATCAACCAAAAACCAATTCAGCGTTGATCCATTCCAAATACGAAAATCCCCCGTATCGGCTCCTGACCCGATAACAAAATCAACATTTGCTGACGTTGCAGTAATGGTCAATGCTCCTTCACCAGACGTAACTCCAATGGTTTCCCCAGTAACATACGCAGTTTGCAATGATGCAGCAGGTCCTGTTGCACCGGTTGGTCCAGCAACTCCCGTTGCGCCGGTTGGTCCTGTGGTTC
>CAYUUX010000022.1:0-12673 GCA_964448085.1 uncultured Gammaproteobacteria bacterium
TATACATCACAAGAAGAACTTCAATCCACCTTCTCTTGCTCTTAGTTGTGTGGCTTTAATTTTGCAGTTGAATCATGACACCGAAGCATGCTGTCTGAACACTCCTGATTACATTTGTTATCGTTGGGATACGCTCGTGGACATTCACTTCTTTCCGGATTATCAAACACCAAACAGGATCCGTTCTGTCCACCACCAGGAGCACAAACGTACAACAGGGTTACCTGATCTGGAGGAACTAACTCATCACAGGTCATGACGGAAATATTGGTACTCGTTACACCATAGTTGTAATGACACCCCGGTCCACATCCGGTTTTGCACCCAATGATTGTTATGTGTGGATCCTCCGTATATTCCAGGTTTGTATATATTTTGTACCATCTGCTTTTTCCTGTTTCGTCCTTCACATAACGGTAATCAATCTTTTTTGTTGGATCACAAGGCACTTCTGGCAACACCTCTTCTTGTCCAATCATGTACGAAGAGCCGCATTGCGGAAGACTTGAGGGGTAATAGCCGTACGTATTGTAATATTCTTCGTTTGCGACACGGAGCAATTCCAAATCTGACTTCCGCCGCATGTCATGTCCTCGTTTAATGTATCCGATCGGATCAAATGCGGCAACGACTAATATCAAGACACTCAGAATTGCAATGATAATAAGCATCTCAATCAATGAGTACGCCCGAGAAGAAGTGTGGAGCATTTTTTTGTTGCGCTTCATGACCATCCTTACATTTCCAGTATGGCAAGTTTTCCCATGACGAGCAACACCGTCCATTGCTTGAAAATACCCACAAAACCGCTACACTGAAGGAAAGGAGAGAACACTTATGAACGGATGCTTAACTGTTGTCGGTATCATTTTTCTCTTGCCCTTTATTGCATTCATCGCGTTTGTCATAAAACTTATCGTCAAAGGGAAAAATGAAGCATGGAAAGGCGAAGTTGTTGACAAGAATCACAATACAAAAAGGGATAGCGACCGGCATAATAAAATCGAACATTTTTACAGCTTAAAAGTAAAAATGACTGACGGAAAAGAACGGAATATTGCGGTGAGCGGCGACTTCTGGCGTTCATGTGAAGTCGGCGACACAATCGAAAAACCAAAAGGGGCATTGTATCCAACGAAAGTCTAACGCCTCAGGTAAGAAACGATGCTGCGGCACGCATAAGAAAATGCGGAGAATGAGTTACGTTTGCTTCTCTTAACCAGGCTCCGGTTTTGACTGCCATCATGCATTGCCCAATGTGTTTAATATCCTGTTTTCTGATATGAAATCCCAACGGAAGAAATAAAACGTCGCGTTTCCTTGCCCATGCACTTTCCGGAAATTTCGGAAAAACGACAATCTTCTTCCCTGTAAAATACGCAGCCATTCTTTCATCCATTTTACCCCGCAATCCCACGGGGAAGGCGTGCAGCTTCCCATAATCAGACGGCTTCATGCGGATCGGATAAAATGGTGAACCTTTTGTATATACACCTTTCATTGTCTTTTTGTACAAGAATACCTGTTCCCGTTTTTTCCTCTGAATCTTTGCAAAATGGATCCATTTTGCAAACCATGCAAACACTCCAATTCCTCGATGCGCAACTTCACTGTTGCCAATAATGTCATCGTGCCCCTTCAAAACACGTTGGTGCGCAAAGGATGCAAGACGGGCAACCCGTGTTATATGCGACAAGACAAGTGTGCACCGAAACAATAAATACAATAGCAACGATGAAGCTGCATACGGGGACCATATCTTTCTCGACTGATGAAAATCCAATCCTTTTTTAGTTCCATACAGAAAACTTCCCGGAAACGGACTAACCTTTCGCAGGCTGTCCATAATGAAATGCCTATCAGAAAGCGGTTTTACCGTCGATGGGTCTACCAACTGATGGACTGCATCCTCTACAACCAGTACTTCCCGCGGTATGCGCTGTATCCAATTGGAACGATTCGTTATCGTATTTTGTATCCCGCAGGCATGAAAAAGGATAACCATGGCGGGCTTGTGACGGTGAATGCTGTTAATGAGTGTTCGTATTTTTATTTGAAAATGCGCGTTTAACCGATAGGTTACAACCATATATCCGTGGGCACGAATGTTCTCCACAACATCCTGACAATAAAAATCCGGCACCAATATAGTGCTGCCCGTCGCCACTTGTTTTGCGTGCAATAAATCCCACAATCCGTCTTCCCATGACCAATAATACAGTTGACGAACCAATGGATTTGGCACCGAAGGACGGGAACCGAAAAACGGAAGGAAAAAGGGTTGGTAGTGATCAATCATAAGCAATTTGGAAGCTTTGTATGGACAAAGCCAATTATTCGAGGTAATCCTTTAATTTTTTGCTCCTGGACGGGTGGCGGAGCTTTCGAAGCGCTTTCGCCTCAATTTGCCTGATACGTTCGCGTGTCACGCCAAACATCGCACCCACTTCCTCAAGTGTCCGCGGTTTTCCGTCTTCCAATCCGAAACGTAAAATAAGCACCTTTTTCTCGCGATCGGACAACGTCGTTAACACTTCTTCCATGTGCTCTTTCAAAAGTTGTTTGCTTGTCTGATCATAGGGTGTTGGCCCGGGGTCGGAAATAAAATCGCCCAGATGACTGTCTTCCTCATCTCCCACCGGCGTTTCCAGACTGGTCGGTTCCTGCGAAACTTTCATAATCTCCCGTACTTTTACCACATCCACTTCCATCGCTTTTGCAATTTCTTCGGGGAACGGTTCTCGCCCAAGGTCCTGCATCAACCTTCTGGAAATTCTGGCAAAACGGTTGATCGTTTCGACCATATGCACGGGGATACGAATGGTTCTGGCCTGATCTGCTATAGCACGCGTAATTGCTTGCCGAATCCACCAGGTTGCATAGGTTGAAAATTTAAAACCCTTTCGCCAATCATATTTTTCAACAGCCCTGATTAACCCTTGGTTGCCTTCCTGAATGAGATCCAAAAGACTCATTCCGCGACCGATATACTTCTTGGCTATGGATACAACCAAACGAAGGTTTGATTCCGTGAGTTTCCGCTTTGCTTTCCTGTCCCCTTTTTCATACCGTTTTGCCAAATACATTTCGTCCTCAAATTTCAAAAGGGGAATCCGACCTATTTCTTTCAGATACATCCGCACAGGATCAGACACCGGTTCTGTCCCGGAGGTGGCAAGCGATTCTATTTCCTTTTCCAACTCTTCGATACTTTTCCCCGCCTCTTTTTCCACATCAGCGGAAGTCGTTTCGAATACGTCCACACCTGCGCGAATGAGCTTATCGTACAACTTATCGATTTCTTGAATGTGATCTTCGGGCTTTGGATACAGAAGCAGTATTTCTTCCTGTGAAATGAATCCGTTTTCTTTGCCTTCCTTAAGAAGCTCTTCAGCACTGGAGATAGTTTTCGTTTTTGCCATATATACCGTGAGTCCCCGCCCGTACCCGGACAATGAACCTCGCTTGCTTGAGCAAGTATAGCAGCCTTACTGATTTTTTTCCAGAAGGGAGAAGGAGGAGGTCAGGGCAAGCAATTCTTCCTGCAATCGCTGGCTTTCTTCTTCGGACGCACCCTTTATTCTGTCCGTGACGTCCCGCATCTTCCTTCGAAGGATACTTTTCTCGACCTCCCGTACGGTTCGTTTCCATTCTTTTGTAAAAAGAACGCTGTCATCCAACACATGCGCCAAATCCCATAAATACGCTTCATCCAACACGGGAAGCAGCTCTTTGGGTAAGGTCTTTGCGAACTCCTGCACTTGGAATGGCTCTTCTTTTCCCTTATATCGCTCCAATTCCTCCAATACATGCCGTACACCCAAATGTTTCATGTCGGCTATTTGCACCTGTCGGGACAAATCGTCAAATAACTGATACGTGTCACCTTGAAGGAGAAGACCGAGACAGTACACTTCCAGTCTTTCCGGCCCTGATATCGCAAAACTTTCCCGTCCGGTCCCCTTTTGCACAACTACCCCATCTCGTATTGGCACGTTTATCCGTTTCATCCCATCAAGGATCGTATCTTCAGAAACACCGAGGACTTCTGCAACTTTTTTGCTGTAGTGCCCCTGCACGATGAGATTATCTATCTTTGACAGCATTGGTAACAGCTCGTCGCTTGCCTTTTTCTTTCCAAACGCAGTCGTTACATCATACCGTTTTACCGAAGAACGAATGAAGTAATCGTAAATGGAAATTGCCTGTTGCATCGCTTTCTTGAATCCTACGGGGTCCTCGCGGACTGCTTCATCCGGATCTTTGCCAGAT
The DNA here is from genome assembly GCA_964448085.1 of uncultured Gammaproteobacteria bacterium. Lineage (GTDB taxonomy): Bacteria > Patescibacteriota > Microgenomatia > UBA10105 > UBA927 > CAIJMI01. The sequence continues at coordinate 4,273 of CAYUUX010000022.1, forward strand.
GGCAACGTTGCAACTTTCATGTCCAACCCCGCTCGCTCGGCAATTTCAATCCCCCGTCGTGACGCACTGTCTCCTGCCATATCACTGTCTAGGGAAAAAATAACGTGCTCAGCATACCGGCGCAACAGGTGTACATGTCCTTCCGTCAATGCAGACCCTTTGATTGCAACGACATTGGATACACCTGCCTGAAAGGAGGAAATGACGTCAACCTCCCCCTCCATGAGTATTGCCTCATTTGCTTTTGTAATCGCTTCATGCGTCACATCCAACCCAAACAACACATTGCTTTTGCTGTATACGGGGGTTTCCGATGTATTAATATATTTGGCTTCCTTTATGTTTGGATCAAGGACCCGTCCTGAAAATCCGACGGCTTTCCCGCGATGATCGCGAAGGGTAAACATGACACGGCCGCGGAATCTATCATAGAGCCCTTTTGTTCCGCGAACAACCAACCCGGCTTTTTCAATTGTCGCATCGTCATAGTTTTTTTTACGCAAAAAACGATATAACCCTTCCCACCCGTTCGGACTGTATCCCATGCCGAATGTCTTTATGGACTTATCGCTAATGCCGCGATTTCTACAATATAGCAATGCTTTTTCCCCAAGCGGATGTTTTGTCAGAACATAGTGGTAGTAGGCTGATGCAAGTTCATTGACCTCGTATAGAGCATCCTTGAGTTTCCTTTCCGGGGAATCCGATTTTTTCTTGGTCAGCGTCACCCCTGCACGCGCCGCCAATTCCTCGAGCGCTTCCGGAAATTCCATGTGCTCATATTCCATGACAAAATCAATGACCGACCCACCCTTCCCACATCCGAAACAATGAAAAACTTGTCGATCCGGAGATACCATGAAGGAAGGGGTTTTTTCGTTGTGGAAAGGACAAAGTCCCTTGAAATTCCGCCCAGCCTTCTTCAACACCACTTTTTCGCCGATAACGTCAATGATGTTCAGTCGCGATTTGATCTCATCTGCATCCCCCATATGCACCTCTCTTATATATCCACACACTGTTCGTGTACCGTTTAGTAACGGGAGAATAGCACACTGTATGTTCTTTGACAATTACTATTACAAAATAATCGGTAGTGGGAACGGGTGCTTCCTATACTCAACATAGGAACGAATGGTTTCTCCATGATCAAACGCAAATGCGTCAAACGGCAACAGCTTATCTATTGCTATCCATTCAACCTTCGATGATTCCCAATCTTTTTCTCCCACCTGTTGAATCGGCTTGACGATAAACTCCAACGTGACGTTTTGTCTGTCTTCATGGGGTCGATTGGGATGTGTATTTATCTTGAACAACTTCTCCACTTTTCCTATCCATCCAGTTTCCTCACGAAGCTCCCGAAGGGCACATTCCTCAGCGGTTTCATCTCGTTCCAAAAATCCCGCAGGCAACCCCCATTTTCCCGATTCCAGAATCGGACCGGCTCTTTTTTCTAACAGCAATGCCCCATCCTTCTCCACGATCATATGGACTACCACATGACGAAGCAACGCTTTATTCCCATTTTCAAACGCGCAGGTGATCATAAAGTATATGTAGTTTCCTTCTCCTGTTGTCCATTGTCAACGTATGGTTCACTCCCGTATAATCGAACTCTATGGAGCTCCTTCTTTCGCTTGTCGATTTTATATTGCACATTGACGTTCACCTCGCACAACTTACCGCCACATACGGCGCTCTCACCTATGCAATACTCTTTGTCATCATCTTTATCGAAACGGGTCTTGTCCTCACACCGTTTTTACCCGGCGATTCCCTTCTTTTTGCAGCGGGCGCCCTGGCAACACTAGGTTCGCTGGACATTTGGATTCTTATTCCCCTTCTTATACTTGCTGCTATCGCGGGAGACACGTCAAACTATTGGATCGGGCATTTTTTCGGAGATCGGATGATTGCGAACCCAAAAATCCCCATCAAAAAAGAACATATAGAAAAAACGAAGGCATTTTTTGACAAGTATGGAGGGAAAACCATTATCCTGGCACGCTTTGTCCCAATAGTTCGAACGTTTGCGCCATTTGTTGCCGGGGTCGGTAAAATGCAGTACGGAAAATTTATCTCATTTAATATAATCGGCGGGTTATTATGGGTACCTCTTCTGACCTTAGCTGGATATTTTTTCGGCAACATTCCGGCAATTCAACATAATTTTTCCATCGTTGTCTTTGCAATCATATTCATTTCCATCATCCCCATGATCGTTGAAGCAGTGAAACATAAACTGCAAAGGTAACACCTAGGGCTTTTTTCTATACAGTCGTTTGTATGCGCGATAATCCATCATTGTTGCTTGACACGGGGTGATTGCAATATTGCCGCGTTTCAATACCTGTACCTCTGACCCCGCTTCCCCTATCTGCAACGTGTGATCACCCCATTTGTAGGAAAACTGTTTCGTTGTCTTATCCAGCTGCAGCGGCGGCCAAAAGCCGTGCACATCTTGTAACGGTGTTGCAAATTCCATCCGTCCTGCTGGTTTTTTAGGGATGTTGATGTTCAACAGTGACACACCCCAACAGTTGTTCTTCAATACCGTTTGCAGAAGTACATTTGCGTCATTTCCGGGATGTTCTATAAACGGTTCGATACCATCCATATGTGTATGACGAATGAAATGAAGCGTCGGGTCAATATCCCAACTGAGCGCAATAGCACGATTTGTTAACCCTAAATTAATACTATGAAATGCTGCAGAAAATGTTCCCGAAGATATCAAACATCCTCCAACGTTTACCCCCCAGTTCACTCCTGACAGCACATAATCAAATGTGCCTCGAAAATATTGTTTTGCCGCTTCAATTGCGTCAACGGGGGATCCGTCAATCCATAATGCTCTCACGCCGTCAACTAATGCCTCTCCCCACACACCTTTTTTACGGACATTTTTGTGTCCTCCCACTCCACTTTGCTGATCTTTCGTGCCGGCTATAACAAGGCTATATGTGTCTTTTAAAAAATGAATTAGAATGCGGGTTCCCAAAGAATCAAATCCATCATCGCCCGTTAAGAGAATGCGTTGTTTTGGCATAATACCGATAGATTATACAGTTTTCCGTATCAAAAAGTGTGCGATTGGTTTTTGTAACCCGTTGCATGAGGCTATTACTGCAGCTTCTCCCATCGTGTGCTTTCCTTTTTATACTGTTCAATCATTCTCATTGCTGTTTTAATATTTCCCTCTAAAATGTTCTTCTCCTCTTGTGGATCTTTTTTTATGTTAAACATGAGATAGGGGATAAGCATTGCTCCATCCTTTTTTACAAACACTTTTATATCCCCTTTCCGAATGGTCATCGTATCTTGTTGATAGGCAGCGTTTCCTGAAGCAATCATGAGCCGTTCGCCGAATGATTTCCCAAAAAATAATGGTACCAAACTTTTTCCGTTGAATGGATAGCTATTCGGTATTCCCAAAACCTCTAATATCGTGGGTGTAATATCAACACTTTGCACGTTTTCTTCAATGGAAACCGGTTGTATACCGGGCACCAACAAGAACAGTGGAACCTGTGTATTGTCATCAAAAAGTGTGGTATGTCCGAGCTTTTCATGCTCCATAAACTCTTCTCCATGGTCCGCTGTGATTACAACAACTGTATTGTTTTTCAACTTCTCATTCGCCATCGCGTCACGTAATTTTTTTCCAATGTTTTCATCAAGTTGACGCAGTCGCTGGTCATATGCAGCTTTTATAAAACGTATGTGGTCAGGATTTTCTGTATCTATTTGCATCCAATAGAAATAATTCTCTTTGTACCCTGTCATCATGCCATATTCCCCCCAAAAACTATTCCGTTCCGCAGCATCATATGCCCGTTTTGCCTCACTGAAGGTTTTTGCTTTTTGCAAGCTCTTTATAAAACCCTCCATCGCATATGGATTCATTTTGAAATAGCCATTTTCAAGATCCCCAGGCATCGTTTTTATCAAATATTCATAAAATCCTTGAGAGAATGAGGCTTGATATACGTCTTGCCAGCGTAAAGGGATGTCGGAAGTGTACACATTTTTATCCATACCGTCCTGGCTGTTCTCAAGATAATACGGTCCGTGACAGGCATACGTATGGAAAAAGACGAAGGTTTTTTGTTCGCTTTCTAATAATGTGTTTACCGCACGTTCAAAGTATCCCTCATGATCATAATTAGTGCTGACCCGCTCATCAATTCCTCTCGTGTAGACCGTATCAAATGGAAATGTAAAGTCGCTGTCACTTGTAAAAAATACAGTTCTATATCCTTTTTGATGAAGAATGTCTGGCAAAAATGGCGTTTGGGAATCTAATCGATCGGTATATACTGTATTCACTCCGTGCACTTCAGGATATACCCCGGTGAACATAGAAACGTTGCTTGGAAGTGTCCATGTGGCATTGGTATATGCATGTTGGAAGAATGCCCCGTTCTTCCCTAATGCACAAAAATTCTCCGATGTCTTTGTACCATACCCATAACATTCCATATGTTTTGCGGCACAGGAATCCAATGAAATGACGAGTACGTTGCAGTCCTTACATATCGGTTGTTGCGACGTTCTTCGAAAAATTTTTGGGACCCCCACACATATAACCACAAGAAGAATTAAACACACACTGATAACTACCAAAGGCTTTGGTATCCCATTATGTAAGCGGAAAGGTACCATATTAGATATTATATAAGGTAGATATGAAAAAATATGTTCCGTTGTTTCTTATTGGGCTTGGCATAGTGTTGATTCTTTTTTTCTTATTTCGATGCACCACGCTGTCATGCATCAGCATCAACCACCTCGCTCCTTTTACACACCAGGAGCTATACGAGTCGACACCAAAAACGTTTCGAGCATTATATACCACCAATGAGGGGTTGTTTCGCATCGAAAAACAAGCGTTCATTTCTCCTGGGGAAGCTGAAATGCTCACCCAAGCAACGCGCATAACAATCCAGGGGCTTTTTTCCAACGCACAATCTCCGTATCCCGGACCATTATCAGACGAAATCACCTGCGATAGTATATATATTCCGAATCCTGACGTACAGCCGACCTTTGATGGAAACAGAACGGTATTTAGCGCATATGCAAACAACAGGCTCCAATACGGCTCTTGTATAGAAGACCAAATTCTCTATAAGGGGTACATTGCGCTCTTTTATTGTCCAAGTCATGCATCCTGGTATAAAGCAGAACTCCTTGTTCCCATCAAGTTGGCAATAGATGATGCCCCATTTTTCCATCAACTTGATGCAATCCGATGCCGTTAATTTTTAGTGAATACGTCCAGTGCTTTTCCCTGAACAAACTCTGGTATGGTTTGCCCCATGGCTTTCATCAGTGTTGGATATTGATCCACCAATGGAAACGGATGGTCCCCCAGATAATTGTTTTTCTTAATATTGGGTCCTGTGATGATAAACGGCGTCCACATACCCGAGTCATCAGCTGCAACAATTGCTTGTTTATATCCGGTAACCGCCGGTTCGGAAAACACCGCCAAGTCTGCTGACATTTCCTCATTCCATCCATACCCAGGAGCATTAGCGATGACAAGATCTCCTGCACGATCGGGATCCAGCTGTAAATACTCCTTCACCTGTTCCCATTTTTGGATATCCACCAACGGTTTTGTTCCATCCGAATCCTGCAGATTTGAAAGCGTGGTAATTACTTCGTTTCGTAACGCCTCATATCTTGGTCCGGAAGCCCGCTGATAATTCCCTTGTAATCCATCGGGATTAATATAGACATGCGCCATTTTCAAATATATTACCTGTGAGTTTTTCCAATCAATTATCGGTTCCCCGGTTGTTGGATCAATGGAAAATTTTAGCCATCCTTTTGATGCAAAAAAATTATTCAAGTTTACATATTTATTTAAAGGTACCGCTCCATGATCCGAGCTAATAACCACATACGTTTGATCATCCGTATTATCCTGAATCTCCCCAATCATCGTATCCAACTTCGTATACATATCCCCAACTTCCTTCCATAACACATCCCGCTCTTCGGAAGACACGTCGTTGTACCGCGTGCTTTTCGGGTCAATATATCCCATCCACCATCGGCTCGTTAACATTTGATTTGGCGTATAAATATCATGAATCACAACATCTGGAGAAAAACGTTGCACTGTGGTTTTGATTGCTTTTGTATGCCAATCAAACGACATATTCGCCTCATCAAGAAAAATCTTTTTATCCTCAGGATAATAGATCAATTGCGAAGGAAAATTGTCTGGGAAATCAACCATTGGCCCAATTGCTTTCTCAAATACGTCTGCTGCTGTTGATGGACTTGTCATCTGAGAATTCAGATTGTCATATACAATGCGGATTCGGAAAAATCCGTCTACATCCAATTTAATAAGCGCAATGTTCGCAAAGGTGTTGATGGGCATTTTTTGCTCACCCGACTGCCATGTTAACGTTATTGGTTTCCACTGACTCCACTCCCCCTGCTGGAGTATTGCAAATATTGTTTTTTTATCCTTGGACAAGGCGATACGATCGTAATTGATTGTTCCATCATCCGTTGTGTCTATCTCATACCCATAGATTGTTGTCCCATATGCGGTCATAACAATTTCTTTCCCGGGAGAATAACTTTTTGGAAGTCCGACCCATTCGTTTACAGGCAATACGGTGTCAATATACTGTGTTAACACTTGCCCGAAATAAAACCATTTCACTGCCCTTCCCTGTTTGATACGCTGAGATAAATCCCCTTTGGTTTCGAAATTAACCGCGGGAAAATCTGCTCCCCATCCTCCCCATCGACCCCGTACAATCGTTCCTTTATTGAGCTCTGGTGGTGTTGAACCGGGAACAGACAATACAAACACGTTCATTCCGGCTTCCTCCAGTGTTTTCCAAATCGGAGCAACTTTTTTTGCAACTGATCGAAACCCGCCAATCGCAACGCTATCCAACGGTTTCCCTATCACGTGCATAGGGCCATCATCCACTCCATGAACGGATGGATAAGCACCCGTAAGAAGCGTTGCAAAATTCGTCGGCGTATGACTTGGAAAATTTGGATATGCATACCCATACGTCCCCTGTTCCATCATTTTTTTAATGTGTGGCAATTTCCCCTGCCTTGCCCATTCGTAGATGTTAAAAAGCGTTGGTTCAGCACGAACACCATCGGGTATAAACCAGTAGAGTTTGACGTGTGAGGAAGATGTAAAAATCCTTGTTTGAAAAAATCGCCGAACCGGGAGAACAAAATAGGATAGCAAACCTAAACATACAAGAAGACTAAAACCCACAATCACAATCTTTTTCATATGTTTCTTAGTTTACATCAGATATGACATTTTGTTTGTATCTTCACTGGTTATTCCCAAAAAAGTATACATCAATCTCTGTCTCTTCACCTGCTTCATCTTTTTTGTGCCAAAAGAATGCAATTTAAGTAATGGGGATATTTCATTGTTTGTAATATCAGTATTGTTGTTTTTATTGGAACATATTGTACTAACCACCCCAATATTCGATTCTGTACGTGAGGAAATATTGGGTGGTCGTAAACACTTTGAAGAATCTGAAAAGCATTCTGTTCAAGCAAGTCCGTCATTTCTCCAAGAAGAATTTTTTTAATCGGAAGCGTATCTGGTAATGGAGCAGTTGCCATCGCATTAAACTGCTTTTGTGATACTGGTACCATGTACCTTCTCCTAGATCGTATTCGCTCGATATTATATGTTGAAAAGTATTTATTTTTTATACAAAACGCAATCACCACGTATCCCGAAGATTTCAACACTTTGTTCATCTTCTTCACCATGTGTAACCACTCATTTTCTGAAACATGTTGGGCAACATGGTTACAAAATATGACGTCAAACGAACCAGTTTTTAGAGGTACGTTATTAAACGTATTTCTTCTAATAACAATATTTTTGTTCTTCTGAAATTGTTTCTTTGCCACTGCCGCTCTTTTTGTATCCGGTTCGATGAGTGTCCACTTCTTAAACAGATGACCAAAAAAATGGACCATTCTCCCTTCCCCCGCGCCTATATCCAATACATGCAGGGTTTTTGCGAAAAATGATTTTGGTATGTTTTTTTCCAACAAGTCTTTTATGAGAGTGTGCTCCCACGCATCACAGCGAGCAATAAAGGAAACTTGTTCTTTCAATTGTATGTTCGGATTGTATATAAAATCAGGATACCTGTAGCGGCGCATAGTACATTAAGCAGTTCGTTAACCTGGTACACAAAATTGCGGAGAGGGCGGGATTCGAACCCGCGATCACCTTGCGGCGATACACGCTTTCCAAGCGTGCGCACTAGACCAACTATGCGACCTCTCCAAGTATTTCAAAACTCTGCGCTTCTGTGCAGAGTCGAACTGCAATTACAGCCTCCGGAGGGCCGCGTTCTATCCATTG
>CAYUUX010000023.1:0-12594 GCA_964448085.1 uncultured Gammaproteobacteria bacterium
CAACTCATGCGCATTCTATTTAAACGCCGACGTCAGACTGTAAATAGGCGTAATTACCGATATGACAATAAATCCAACACCTACCCCTAAAAGAACCATAATGATGGGCTCGATTGCCGTTGTTAACCCTTTGATCATGCCTTCGACTTCTGCCTGAAAATAGGTTGAGATTTTTTTGAGTGTCTCATCTATTTTTCCTGTTTCCTCACCGACTTTCACCATCTGCGAAACAATAGGTGGAAACTCTTTATGCGCCGCAAACATATCTCCCAAGGGAAATCCTTTTTCGACTTTCTTGCCGATATCCTCAATGGCAAGACGGAATAACACATTGTTCATCGAACCTTTTAAGATCTTTAACGCATCAAGCACGTGAATACCGGCACCCAATAACATTGCAAGCGTTCGCGTAAATTCCACAAGAATCGTTTTTTGCTGTAACGGACCAAACACGGGAACTTTGAGAATAAGGGAATCGATCGTATATTGACCCATCTCTGTTTTTTTCCAGCGATTGAATCCATAGACACCACCAGCGATGATAAGGGCAAGAAGCCACCAGTCTTTGATAAAGAAATTCGACATGCCGATAAGAAGCTTTGTTGACCAGGGAAGTTCAATTTCAAAATCCTTGTACAAATCCGTAAGACGCGGCATAACAACAACCATCATAACAATGACGACAACAATCATGGCAATCACGATGATTGCGGGGTAGATGAGTGCACCCACTACCTTGTTGCGAAACTCCCGTTCCCCCTCAAGGGTATCGGCAAGCTGTCCCAAAACCTTATCTAGCTGTCCGGAAGCCTCACCGGCACGAACCAGGGAAATATAAATTTCGGAAAAGTGTTGCGGGTATTGGGAGAGGGCATCACCCAAATTGCCGCCGCCGATAATTTTCCGTTCTACGTCACCCAAGAGTTCCGAAAAAATGGGATTATTTGTCTGTACTTTCAAAATACCCAATGCATCGGGAATGGAAAGACCGGCAGTAACCATGGTGGACAACTGACGGGTAAAATTGACAACATCGCTGAACTTTATCTTTTGGATCTTTGTCAACGCACCCCCAATAGAACTTCTTTGTGTTTCTGCCAAAGAAACGATGAGGAGCTGTTTTTCTTTCAAAAGCTTCACCGCATCGTCTTTTGTTGGAGCCTCAACCAGTCCACTCGATTCTTTTCCGTCTCCGCCGTATGCTTTGTATTTAAAAAATGCCATGTTATGGTTGTTTTAACATTTTTCCAATATCTTCGGGACGCAGTGCATATGCCTTCGCAATGTCAGCGCTAATTTTCCCTTCGTTGACCGCCTGTGCAAGGGATGCTTCCAGGGTCATCATCGAATATTGTGCTGATGTCAAAATAATGTTGTCCAATTGATGCGTTTTTCCGTCACGGATAACAGAGCGCACTGCAGATGTTGCCGTCATGAGTTCGCATGCGGCAATCAATCCGCCGTTGATCGCAGGAACCAAGCGTTGAGATACCACGCCTTCAAGGACATTGGACAGTTGCAGCCGCACCTGACTTTGTTGATGCTCAGGAAACACGTCAATCACACGGTCAACGGTCTGCGCAGCGGAGTTCGTATGCAGCGTTGCCAAAACCAAATGCCCTGTTTCGGCAATGGTAATGGCTGCCGCAATTGTTTCGTAATCGCGCATTTCACCGATAAGGACAACATCCGGATCTTCACGAAGAACGCTTCGCAGCGCAATGGACCAGGAATGCGTATCCCCGTGCATTTCCCGTTGGGAGACAATCGACATTGCCGGAGAGTATATATACTCAACAGGATCCTCAATCGTCACGATATGCTTTGCCGTAGATTTATTGATCCGATCAATCATTGCCGCAAGGGTTGTTGATTTTCCCTGACCGGTTGGACCGGTTACCAAAATAAGCCCCTGACGCAGCTTCACAAAATCATGCAATACTTCCGGCAGTCCCAATTCCTCGATAGTCCGAATTTTGTCTGGAATATACCGGAACGCTCCTGCCATGGATCCACGCTGGTGGTATAAATTCACACGGAAACGTCCGGTTGGTGCAACATAGGAAAAATCAATCTCTTTGTTGGTCAGCAACAGTTCTTTTTGTTCAGATGAGCAGATTGCCAGCAACAGTTCTTCGGCAGCAGGAGGGGTAAGTACTGCTTGATCCTTAATTTGCTGCAGTTTTCCAGAGATACGAAGCATCGGTGGATATCCGACGATGATGTGGATATCGGATGCATTCATTCTTGCTGCTTCAGAAAAATATTCTTGCATTGTCATACGAACATCCTTTCTTAATCTTGCGCAACACGCAATACTTCCTCAATTGAGGTAGCTCCCTCGATTGCTTTCATATACCCATCCTGCTTCATAGTAATCATACCTTCGCTCACCGCTTGCTTTTCAATATCCTGCATCGGTGACCGGGAAAGCATGAGTTTGCTGATGGCATCCGTCACGGCAAACACCTCAAAAATACCGACACGACCCTGATACCCCGTACCGCCGCAGGTGGAACATTGCTGTTCACCAACGGTTCCTTTTCCTCTGTATAATTTCATTGTACCTCCTGTGGAAAGAAGATTTCCTAAAACCTCCCGAATGTCTTTTGCAACCGCTTCGTCAGGTACGTATTCTTCCTTGCATGCGGGGCACAACCGCCTAGCAATACGTTGACCGACAAGCGCATTAAGTGCGGAAGCGATCAAAAACGGTTCTGCACCAAGATCGATAAGACGAGGGATTGCTCCGGAAGCATTGTTCGTGTGAAGCGTGGAGAACACCAAATGACCGGTCAGCGCTGCCTGCACAGCCAACTCCGTTGTTTCCTTATCGCGGATTTCTCCAACGAGTATGATGTTTGGATCTTGCCGCAAAAATGACCGCAGTCCTGTTGCAAACGTAAGTCCAGCTCCGGGATTAATTTGCACCTGATTGACTCCTGCTATTTGATACTCAACAGGATCTTCCAAGGTCAGGATGTTCACCCGTGCATTATTGAGCCTGCTCAAAACAGAATACAGTGTCGTCGTTTTACCGGAGCCGGTTGGTCCGGTAACAAGGATAATGCCGTGCGGTCTGGTGATGGATAATTCCAAATTCTTGAGCGCGAGCCCTCGAAGACCAAGGTCGGGCAAGGTTGGCACACCACCAGATTTTTTCAATAACCGCATGACGATCTTTTCACCAAACACGGTTGGCAAAGAGGAGACACGAAGATCCACTTCTTCTTCACCCATCTTAAAATTAAAACGGCCGTCTTGCGGAATGCGTTTCTCGTCAATCTTCATGTTTCCCAATATTTTGATACGGGAAATCACGGCGTCATGCAACCGCTTGGGTAAAAGAAGCCGCTCCTGCAAAATACCGTCGATTCGGTACCGGACGCGCGTTTCCGTGGTTTGTGGTTCAATATGTACATCCGATGCACGGATGCGCATGGCCTGTTCAAGCACTGCGGAAACGATTTGTGCAATGGGCGCCTCACGGATGACTTCATTGAGGTGTCCTGCTTCGTACGTTTTGATTTCCGACGGAGCGGCTTCCTTAAGTGCAGCGGAAACATCCTCTCCGATCCGTTGGGTATACAGGTTGTCAATTGCCGTGGTGATATCTTCCTTCACCGCCATGAAGGACTTGATGATTTTTCCGGTTTTTTTCTCCAAAAAGTCAATAATCTGGGTGTCTAAAGGATCTGCCATTGCAACGGATAACTCTCCCTTTTTCTCGTCAAATGCAAACGGCAACAGCACGTATTTTCTAGCCACCACTTCCGATATATAATTTACCAATTCCGGGGAAAGCGCCAGGGAACTCAAAGAAATAAACGGGATTTTCAGAATCGCGGATTTTGCCTTCAGAATATCCTCGTGACCAACCAGCCGTTTGCGCAATAAAATGGATTCAACGGTTTCTCCGAGGTTGATGGATTCCAACGACGTGGCATCCGCTTGCTCTTTCGTCAAACGCCCGTCTTCAATAAGTTTGGTGAGTAATTCTTGGGCAGCGGCAGGCATAATAATCTCTCTAGACTCTCAATATCAAATACGAACACTTCTGTCCTTTATTCATTATTGAATGTTTTGTGATATATTGCAAGAGAATTCCACAAAAGAATACAAGAAAAACAAAAAACAGCAATCCATTTCCTTATGCATGCATTTTTGATAACCGGCGGATCAGAGGAAGAACGGAAAAACGCATTGGAAACAATGCTTCGGGAAAAACACATTGGTCAATTTGACGTCCATCCACTGCAATTTTCATCAGAAGGGGGATCGTTGGGAATCAAGGCTGTCAAATCGTGGCAGCAGAAACTGCTTTTGCGTCCTGTTGCATCGCCCATGAAAGCAGGGATCATCGAACAGGCAAATTTTCTCACAACCGAAGCGCAAAATGCACTCTTAAAAACGCTGGAGGAACCACCGCCCAACACCATACTCATATTAACTGCCAATACTTCATCATATTTTCTTCCAACGATTCTCTCGCGTTGCCTGATAACGCATATCCAACCACAAAACAAAAAAGACACGGAAAGCGACCAAAAAATCATCGAAACACTACAAAAACTTCTTCCGCCGGCAACCCGCGCTGCCATTATCCAAGGTATTGATAGCGCGATACAATCACGAGATGAAGCAAAACAATGGGTGAACACAGCGCTGCAAGTGGTCCACGACCATCCAGAGGTTGTTCCTCATACGGTTCGCGCACCGCTTCTTGGCAACCTCCTCACGGCATTGGATGAATTATCTGTTAACGTCTCCTATAAACTCGTTCTGGATACCGTGTTTTTCTCGTTAAGAGACTAGACAAACCTATACCAGTTCGCTACAATTATTATGTTGAGCTTCAAGAAGTGGGGCTCCTTTTTTTCTTAATCAAAGCCATGGCAAAAACCACAAAATCCGATAGCTACACTGGTGAACAAATCGTTGTCCTTGAAGGACTCGAACCGGTACGAAAACGCCCAGCAATGTACATCGGAACCACGTCGCTTGCGGGAGTCCACCATTGCCTCAATGAAATCATCGATAACTCCATTGACGAAGCGCTTGCAGGATATGCTAAACACGTTTGGGTCACGATAAACAAAGACGGCAGTGCAACGGTCAAAGACGACGGACGAGGCATTCCCGTTGACCCAATACCCAAATACCACACGTCAGCACTGGAAATTGTCATGACGAAACTGCACGCCGGAGGAAAATTCGAAGGCAAGGCTTACAAAGTATCGGGAGGACTCCATGGTGTAGGCGCATCCGTTGTCAATGCGCTTTCCACACTCATGACCGTTCAGGTCTGCAGGGACGGAAAAATCTATGAACAATCCTACAAAAGGGGAAAACCGGTTGCGCCGGTAAAGGCTATCGGAAAAACAAAGGAAACCGGTACAATCACCACCTACTATCCCGATCCGGAAATATTTAAGGAAGGAACGGATCTCAACTTCGACGCAGTAAAAAAACAGGTACGTGACAGGGCATATCTTGTTGCAAAACTTGCCTTCTTTCTCAAAGACGAACGGAGCGGAGAAGAAGCCAATTACTACTTTGAGGGAGGAATTGTATCTCTTGTGAAAGCACTCAACAGAAACAAAGAAACACTCCACACACCCATCTACATCACGAAACAATCGGAGCCAATGAGTGCAACCGTTGAGATTGCCATACAATATAACGATAGTTTTTCGGAAACCGTGGAATCCTACGTCAACGTTATTCCGACACCGGAAGGCGGTACGCACCTGACCGGATTTCGTATGGCATTGACACGGGCAATTAATGATTACGCCAAAAAAATCGGCGTAACCAAAAACGGGGATGACAATATCGTAGGTGATGACACGCGCGAAGGATTGACGGCAGTTGTGTACATGAAAATGCCTTCGCAAAATCTGCAGTTTGAGGGACAAACAAAAGGAAAACTTGGCAATGCGGAAGTGCAGCCGTTTGTCCAAACAGCAGTCAAAGAAGGGCTTGATACCTATTTTGAAGAAAATCCCGGGGAAGCCAAAGCGATTTTGGAAAAAGTATTTTTGGCAGCAAAAGCCAGACTTGCCGCAAAAGCCGCAAAAGACGCAATCATCAGAAAAGGCGCACTGGAAGGTGCATCGCTTCCGGGTAAACTTGCAGATTGCCAGAGCCGGGATGCATCCCAATCAGAACTCTTCATCGTTGAGGGTGACAGCGCAGGCGGAAGCGCAAAACAAGGAAGAGACCGAAAATTCCAGGCAATATTGCCGCTTCGGGGAAAAATCCTGAATACGGAACGCGCACGTCTGGACAAAATCATCGAGTACGAGGAATTGAAAGCGCTCGTGATAGCACTGGGCATGGGAATTGCCGATACGCTCAATACGGAAAAACTCCGCTACCACAGAATCGTCATTATGACCGATGCGGATGTGGATGGAGAACATATCATGACGCTTCTTCTGACATTCTTTTACCGCCACATGCCCTACGTCATCGAACATGGACATCTTTATGTTGCCCAGCCACCGCTATTTAAGGTGTCACTTGGCAAACATGCATATTATGCGTATTCCGATGACGAACGGGACAAAATCCTGAAAGAGCACGCGGCAGAATTGAAGGGAATCCCAAATATCCAACGGTATAAGGGTTTGGGAGAAATGAACCCTGAGCAGTTATGGGAAACAACCATGAATCCGGCAAACCGCATCATGCGACAAGTTGCCATTCAGGATGCGGCACTAGCAGATCAGGTATTTACTATGTTGATGGGAGACGAAGTATTGCCACGAAAGCGGTTTATTCAAACGCACGCAAAATCAGCGACTTTGGACTTATAAATTGGAGTTTGTATATAATAGGAAGGTCGGTTTAACACGTAATTATATAAACATAATCGTTTGGACAAAAGAATTGTCTGGACGGTAGGAGGATTTATGAACATACAGCTCGTTGCACTTTTCACTGCCCCCATAACAGCTCTTATTGCTCTAGGATATGGAGCATACCTGACAAAACGAACCCTCAAGGAAGAAGAAGGGTCAGAGAAGCTCAAGCAAATCGGAAAAGCGGTGTCTGACGGTGCAATGGCATATCTTGCAAAACAATTTAGAATTGTCATTCCGTTCATGGCCGTGCTTGCCATTATCATCGCCCTTACGTTGGGCATAGGTATGGCGGCAACTTTTTTGCTCGGTGCCACATTCTCTGCCATCATCGGCTACGTCGGCATGTGGATTGCGGTGAAGGCAAATGTCAGAACGGCAAATAATGCAATCAAGGGGTTAAATCCGGCACTTCGCACCGCATTCGGTGCAGGAACAGTCAACGGCATGTTGGTCGTCGGACTGGGACTGTTGGGTGTATCCATCGTCTACATGTGGTCATATTTTTCCTTCATCGCGCAAGGGCCTGAAGCTGTTGCAAAAAGCGCCACGGATGTCCTGGTCGGGTACGGATTCGGGGCAGCACTCCTTGCCCTTTTCATGCGGGTAGGCGGAGGGATATTTACGAAGGCAGCTGACGTCGGTGCGGATTTGGTCGGAAAAGTTGAAAAGGGAATTCCGGAAGATGATCCACGAAATCCCGCAACCATCGCCGACAACGTTGGTGACAACGTTGGGGACTGTGCAGGGATGGCAGCAGACGTCTTTGAATCGTACGCGTTAACTATCGTTGCAGCCATGATCTTGGGCGGAAACATTTTCGGATTAAAAGGTGTGGTTTTCCCGCTTCTTGCACGATCGGGTGCCATCATCACATCGATTTTGGGATCCTTTTTTGTCAAGGCAAAAAATGATAAAGAAGATCCGATCAAACCGCTCATCCGCGGATTTATGGTGTCCGCAATTGCAGCGGTCATCATATTTATGGGACTTGCAATATTCTTACTTGAGCAACCGAACGCAGGATTTGCCGCGGTGATCGGTATCGTGGCAATGGTTGCATTGCTTTTGATTACCAAATTCTACACAGGACCGGGAGAAAAACCGGTTGTGGGAATTGCAAAAGCATCCAATACAGGGGCAGGAACGAATATCATAGCAGGACTCGGATTTGGTATGGAATCAACATTCGTGTCCGTGCTCGTTGTTGCCGCAGCCATCTATGCAGGATATGCGATATTCGGATTTTATGGAATCTCGCTGGTCGGCATGGGAATGCTTGCAACAACCGGTATCATCATGGCGCTGGATACTTTCGGTCCAATCTCTGACAATGCGCAAGGCATGGTCGAAATGGCAGGACTCAAAGGAAAAGCACCGGAAGTAACCGGTAATTTGGATGCAGTCGGAAACACAACGAAAGCATTAACCAAGGGTTTTGCCGTTGGATCCGCAGCAGTTGCCGCCAGTTCGCTGTTTTCTACGTACTTTGAGGCAACGGGACTCACAACGATTGACATGGCAAATCCAAAAGTATTCGTCGGAATACTCTTAGGAGGAGCGCTTCCATTCTTATTCAGCTCACGACTGATCAATTCTGTCGGCCGTGCGGCGTTTGAAGTTGTGGAAGAAGTGAGACGACAGTTTAGAGAAATTAAAGGAATCATGGAAGGCAAACGCCTTCCTGACTATTCCCGAGCGGTTGCCATCGTCACAGCCGCAGCACAACGGGAGCTGGTTATTCCTGCACTGTTAGTTGTCGGTATGCCCCTTGGAGCAGGACTCTTGGGAGCACAAGCCCTTGGAGGGTTTTTAGGAGGCGTCGTGGTCGTTGGACTCATGCTAGCATTTTTTATGTGCAACACCGGCGGTGCATGGGACAACGCAAAGAAATACGTTGAGGATGGAAATTTCGGCGGCAAGGGAAGCGATACGCACAAAGCCGCAGTGGTCGGAGACACGGTCGGTGATCCGCTCAAGGACACCGCAGGACCGGCACTCAACCCTATGATGAAAATCGTACAAGTCGTGGCGCTTTTAGTCGCCCCCTTTGTCATCCAATTCATAGGAAAATAACAAACGGTTTTGGAATAACCAACCATGAACATCGGAAAAATTGTCCAGTCTGAAATAGTGACGGAGATGCAAAAATCCTATTTGGATTACGCAATGTCCGTTATCGTTGCCCGCGCACTGCCGGATGTTCGCGATGGTATGAAACCGGTGCACAGGCGCATCTTGTACGCGATGCACACAACCGGATTGTCGCATTCGTCCAAGTACAAAAAAAGTGCGTCCGTTGTCGGAGAGGTGTTGGGCAAATATCATCCGCACGGTGATTCCTCCGTTTATGATGCGCTCGTGCGGCTTGCACAGGATTTTTCCATGCGGTATCCGCTCGTTGATGGGCAGGGAAATTTCGGCTCGATTGACGGGGATCCGCCGGCTGCCATGCGGTACACGGAATGCCGGTTGTCTGCAATATCCGCAGAAATGCTTCTGGATATTGAGAAAGATACCGTTGATTTCGTACCGAACTTTGACGGATCCATCAAAGAACCGATGTACTTGCCGGCAAAATTGCCGAATTTGCTGTTGATGGGTTCTGAGGGAATCGCGGTCGGTATGGCAACAAAAATCCCTCCGCATAATTTAAGCGAACTGGTCGACGCACTGGTGCACATGATAGGAAAAATCACAATCGTCAAGGGGAAAGAAAAAAGCCATGAAACGCCGGAATATTCGTTTAACACAACGCTGGATGAATTAATGGAGTTCGTCCAGGGGCCGGATTTTCCAACAGCGGGGGCGATATACGATATCAACGAAATTAAAGCTGCCTATGCAACGGGTAAAGGAAAAATTGTCATGCGCGGCAAAGCGGAAATTGAGGAAATCGGGCAGGGAAAATCCGCCATCTCCATAACCGAACTCCCATACCAAGTAAACAAGGCGAACCTGGTCATGAAAATCGCCGACCTTGTCAAAGACAAGAAGCTGGACGGGATTTCCGACCTTCGCGATGAGTCAGACCGACATGGTATTCGCGTCGTTGTGGAACTCAAACGCGATGCGCACCCTAAACAGGTATTAAACAATTTGTATAAATATACGGAGCTCCAGTCTACCTTCCCAGTAAACATGGTCGCGCTCGTGGACAACACGCCGCAAACATGCACCCTGAAACTTGTGCTGGAAGAGTATCTCAAACACCGACAGTTTGTGATTCGACGAAGAAGCGAATTTGAACTTGCTGAGGCAAAAAAACGGGAACATATCCTTGAGGGATTGAAAATTGCCGTTGACCATATCGACGAAGTGATATCCATAATTAAAAAAAGCAAAGACGCGGATGAGGCAAAAACACGTCTCATGACCAGATTTAAGCTCTCGGAAATTCAGGCAACGGCAATTCTGGATATGCAGCTTCGAAAACTTGCCGCGTTGGAACGAGAAAAAATTGAAGACGAGCTTGCGATGATCCGGGAAACCATTGCCTACCTCAACGACCTTCTGGAACACCCTGAGAAAATCTTCAAGGTTATAAAAGACGAACTCCTGAAACTCAAGGAAAAATACGGTGATCCGAGAAAAACAAAGGTCTACAAAAGCAAAGTCGGAGAATTCAGTGAAGAACAATTAATTCCCAATGAAGATACCATCATTACCATGAGCACTTCCGGTTATATCAAACGGGTGCCACCTACCTCATTTAAAACCCAGGAACGGGGAGGCAAAGGCGTCATCGGCATGACGACAAAAGAGGAAGACGCCATTGATATGGTCGTCTCCGCCAGGACACATGATAATTTGCTCTTTTTTACGGAAAAAGGGAAAGTGTATCAGGTACGCGCATGGGATCTGCCGGAAACAAGCCGACAATCCAAAGGGCAGGCAGTCGTCAACGTCATCAACATTGAATCCGGAGAAAAAGTCACTTCCATGCTCACGTATACGCTGGATTCCAAACAACAAAAAGAACAGGGAGTGAAATTCATCTTGATGGCAACCAAAAAAGGTGTCATCAAAAAAAGCAAACTCACGGAATATGAAAACATCCGAAGAAACGGCCTTGTTGCCATCAAGTTGGATGCCGGCGATCAGCTGGAATGGGTACGGCTCACCAGCGGCAATGATGAAGTCCTTATCGTTACCCATGAGGGAAAATCCATCCGGTTCAACGAAGACGAAGTGCGGGCAACGGGACGCGATACCATGGGTGTACGGGGAATTCTCGTAAAAGGAAGCGACTATTTAGTCAGCATGGATGTCATTACAAAAGAAAACAAATCCCATGATTTCTTAACGATCATGGAAAAGGGGATTGGGAAAAAGACGGCAATTGTGGGATTTCCCAAACAGCGCCGCGGAGGACAAGGCGTTAAAGTCGCGGAAGTGAAGGACAAAACCGGAAAAGTCGTTGTATCGCAAATCGTTCCCTCAGAAACGGAATCCATCATTATTACTTCAGTCAAAGGGCAGGTCGTGAAACTTCCCATCGCTTCCATCCCCCGATTGGGGAGAGCGACAAGCGGTGTTATTCTCATGCGATTTACGGACAAAACGGATACGGTGGCGGCAGCAACGTGCCTTACCTTGTAACACGTGATACAGTAAAAAGAGGAACGTTTTCTAAAAAACGCAGCTGTCCAAGACAATTGGAGCAACAAAGGAGGAGCATGAAAGCGATTATCGCACTTGGTGGCAAAGGAACCCGTCTTCGTCCGCTCACCTATTCAACGAACAAACAGTTGATTCCCATCGCAAACATCCCTTTGTGCATGTACCCTTTACAAAACGTCATTGATGCGGGTATCAAGGAAGTTGGACTTATTGTCAATGAAACACGCCCGGCAATTGAGGCACTTATCGGCGACGGCAGCAAATTCGGTATCCATGTTACCTATATTGACCAACCAAAACCTTTGGGGGTAGGTCACGTAGTTAAAATCTCCGAGGAATTTATTGCAGACGATGCATTTGTCTATCTTTTGGGCGATAACATCTTCACCGACGGCATCAAAAAACCGATTGAACAGTTTACCAAAACGAACGCGGATGCCATCCTTGTGGTCGTTGAACACAAGGAAAACTTCCGTCTCGGTGTTCCGTTCTTTGACAAAAATGGCAAACTCGAAAAGGTCGTGGAAAAACCGGAAAACCCTCCGAACCACTTCGGCGTTCCGGGCATGTACGTTTTTTCACCAAAAATTTTCGAAGCCTTTAAAGGAGCAGATGCGGTCAAGCCGTCCGCACGCGGAGAACTGGAAATCGTCGATCTTTACAACTATCTGTTGAAAAAGGGCGGGCATGTTGAGGTTGTGGAAATTTCTGGCAAATGGCGGGACCCGGGAAAATTTGACGACGCACTGGAAACAAACAAAATGCTTTTGGAACTGCACCATAAAACAGACATCAAAGGAGAGATTGATAAAGATTCCAAAATCGTTGACGGGGTGATCCTAGGAAAAGGATCAAAAATTACCAACAGCCAAATTGTCGGACCCGTTACCATCGGTGAAAACGTACAGATTACCAACAGCTACATCGGTCCGTATACATCCATTGGCAACGACAGTGAAATAGTGAACAGTAAAATCGAATACTGTATTCTTTTGGAAGACGTCAATATTATCGATGTGCAATACAAAATCGAGGCGGCAATGATTGGCAATCATACAGTCATCACGCGCACCCGGCAACATACACCCACCTACAGCTTCATGGT
>CAYUUX010000024.1:0-12576 GCA_964448085.1 uncultured Gammaproteobacteria bacterium
ATCATACAGTCATCACGCGCACCCGGCAACATACACCCACCTACAGCTTCATGGTCGCGGATCACTGCCGTATCGAGATTCCGTTTTAACAAAAACTGCTGGATACCGGTAACGTGGTATACTAAACACATATGAAAAACGTTGCCGTTTCCTTAATTTCTTTTGTTATTTTTTTCCTTGCACTCTTCGTCTATACGAAGTTTGCCGGACCAATTCCATTTTCCATAACCAACGTTACCACAAACAAAACCAGCGGATTCTCCATAACCGGAGAGGGAAAAGTATCGATATCTCCGGACATAGCTACAACCATGGTAGGAGTTGAAGCAAATGGCGCAACAGTCAAAGAGGCACAGGATGAGCTCAACCAAAACATCAATGCAGTATCCGCGGCAATCAAGAAATTGGGAATTGACGACAAAGATATTGAAACGTCCAACTATAATGTCAACCCAACCTATGATTATTCTTCCAATGCCCAACGCATTACCGGCTATCAGGCGGGAAGCAGTCTGACAATCAAAGTGAGGGATATTGCCAAAATCAACAGTGTCATTGATGCAGCAACGGCAGCAGGTGCAAACGTGGTAAGCGGCGTTTCCTTTGACGTAGATGACAAGACCAAAGCACAAAATGATGCGCGTAAACTCGCGGTTGCAGATGCAAAAGCAAAAGCAACGCAGGCTTCACAAACAGCAGGATTTACGCTTGGCAAACTCATTGACTACCAGGAATCCTTCGGTAATAACCGTATCTATCCGATGTACGCAACCATGGATATCGCTGCAAAAGGTGAAGGTGCACCGACACAAATCGAAAGCGGAGCAACGGATATTCGTGTAACTGTCACCTTAACGTATGAAGTCAAGTAAAGAAAGATAGCTCAGCAATTCCTGTTAATTGGGAGTTGAAGATGCTTCTTCTGTTGGAATGGGAGTTTCCTCAGGCACTTCAGTGACCGTCGGTCTATATAACTGAACATTTCTGGAGGGAAATTGTTGATTTTCCTCTTTCTCAACAATACGAAGTACCTTTTTGATTTGCCGCACAATCTGAGGATCATGACTCAATATATTTTTTATCTCTTCAAAAGGAGTTCCTTCAGGAATGATTTCAAAGAAACGTTTGTTTTGCTTCTTGTGGAATTCACGTACCGCTTGCATTCCTTGTTCCTGCAGTAATAAAGAATGCGCAACAGCATCCGTGTAACCGGATGACATTCGTATACTCTGAACATACTTGTTGCTATAAAATTCATGCAAAACCGCCTCAGCGTTTTTTATATAAGAAACGACAGTGGGGTGCTGTACATGATCGACATGAACCATAAAATTGGGTGCTTCGCAATCGGATTGAGCAACAGATGTTTGAATGTGAACATATTCAAGGAATGAATCTTGTTTGGGGTAATACTTTCTAAAATCGGTTATAGCAATATCTGGATAGCCAAGCCTTATACCATTTAACGTCACGTTTCCTTTTGAACTGTTTTTAAAACCAGAAAACCAGTGCTGTACATCCTCAAGGGCTGAGGACTCCCGAAAAATAAACTCGGGAACTTCAGGAATAGAGGTCTTATGTGTGATGTCCTCCAACCCGCGGAAATTCCATAAATCAATTGTCATTGCAGAATTATGGTAAGTTGCTTTTGGTCCAAAGAGTATTCCTTTTTTTATAATTTGATTATTCATGTGCTGGAATTCATGCACAGCTGTCTCCAGACGGTCATCCTCGAAACCTATATTATTCCACGCGTATGCTCTGATACCAGCAAGACCTAATACAATGTTGGGTTCAAAAAGAATTATTCCTAGGTCAGGAGACAATAGATGATAAAGTTCTGCGGCATATTCCGCTGTGGCCCTTCCCAATTCATTATGATGTGGTGTAACGTCCGTTTGAGATTGACGTTCTATTGCTGTCATAGGTACGTACGCGTATCATCAGAGTTCTTCGCTCAATTGCACTGATTATATATACAAATAGAAGGCTTTATCAAGTTATAACGCGGTAAATGCTTGACCCAATATTTGTTCTGTACAACTAAATTATTAAATAGAGCTAAATTAGCCTCGTTTTTTGCCCCTTGCCGGAAGCTTTTCGGAGCGATAGAATAGTCCATACCCCAAAGCATTAACCAGGAGTTATCATGGGAAGAAGCCACGCAAAACCAATACAACAGCCGGATGATACAACATGCGGTCCAACAGCGCTGAAAACCGCACTGCATATTTTTGGTGTTAAAAAAGCTCTCGATTATCTCATCGAGCTCTGCAAAACATCAAGAAATGGAACAACGACTCACAACTTAATTAAAGCTATAACTAAACTTGGTTTTTCCGTACTGGCTGTTGAAGAGGCAACACTCAAACATCTCCAAAGTTCCCTCCGATATCCATCAAACAAGATAAGGGTAACAATGGTAAGCTACCTTTACGACCTTGATGAAAAACAACGTCCCCGACCGGACTCCGGTCACTGGGCAGTGGTCTCAACCTATTCTGCAAGCAAAAGTAGAATTGTTCTTCTTGATAGTTCATCGGCTACAAGAAAATCCTATGACTGGGCTGAGTTTCGGACACGCTGGATGGACTATGATTTCAAACGGATCAACCTAAGCGGCAGAAAAAAAACGTTTAAAATGGTACGAAATTGGCAACCACAGTTAATGTTGGTCATCGCCAAAAAACCGGAGGATCTTCCGAAATTTGATATTCCAACAGCAAAACTGTTTACCCCTGAAGACTAAACCGTCGCATACATGAAGTGACGATCTTCCAGACAAAATCGGCAAAGGTCATCCCGACCGCTTCATAGGATACAGTCATACCGTACAGCGGATGGTGGGACAATCCCGGGTTTGCATTTGCCTCTAGTATCATAAGTTTCCCGTCGGCATTGTACCTGGCATCAATTCGCGTAAAATCTGAAAATCCGAATGCCGTATACGTACGGGTACATACATCTTCAAACTCCGCAAGCGCTTCCTTAGTAAGTTTTGCAAGGGCAACACCGGACGTGTGAAACTCCGGATGCTGTTCATCCCATCTGCTTTCATAAGAAAGCATTGCCTTGGTACCTTTCACCTTATAGGTAATTTCTGCAGGAGGAAGCATAACAATCTTTCCATCATCTTCATACAAGGTAACCTGGAATTCACGACCAGAAAGAAATTCCTCAACGATCACTGGTTGCGCATGTGCTATAAGCTGTTGACGTACTTTCACTATAAGCTCATCGGCGTTGTGTACTATAGACCCTTGTCCCAAACCAATGCTGCAATGCTCCTTGGCAAGCTTTACGATGCAGGGATACGTAAGCGTTTTTTGTATCGCTTCATTACCTGTCACAAACACTTGCCAGGATGCTGTGGGAAGTTTGTGGGCATCTAAAGTTTCCTTCATACGCAACTTGTCTGTACCAAGCTCAAATGCGGTTCTTCCTGCACCAGTAAACGGTATACCGGTTTTCACCAATACGTCCATCGCATGAAGACTAAATGGTAGGTCCAAACCGGTCCAGTCAATGATGTTGATCACACAATCTGCGCGGATTGACTGAATTGTCTTGTCGATATCATCTTGCGATACGGGCACCAGTGTCGTTGTCGCATCTTTTTCCTTCACTGCAGCTTCAACTTCAAGAGCGGATTCCACCGTATCCTCATCGGATGCAATGAATGCACTTGCTTTGGCACGGTTTGTCGGTAGACTGTACAAAATTGCAATGTGCATAGGATTATTTTCTGTGAAACTGTTCGTGGATTGCACGAAGATGCGGATTCGTTACATGCGTATAGATCTGGGTTGTCGAAATGTTTTTGTGTCCGAGCATTTCCT
Organism: uncultured Gammaproteobacteria bacterium; assembly: GCA_964448085.1. GTDB lineage: Bacteria > Patescibacteriota > Microgenomatia > UBA10105 > UBA927 > CAIJMI01. The sequence continues at coordinate 3,840 of CAYUUX010000024.1, forward strand.
GTATGGCACGGATGTCAGCGCCAGCTTGCAACAAATCCGTTGCAAAGCTATGCCGCAACCCGTGTGGTGTAATCTTGATCGGCAGCTTCGCTTTTCTCACATACTTCTCAACCAACCGTTCGACGCTTCGTGCGGTTAACCGCATGCTTTCGCCGTGCCGGTCGTTTTCATCGGGCTTTTTCCCGGCGTAGCGTATAAACAAGGGTTCCAAATCATCATCCCGATTTTTGAGGTATCGGGAGATCCAATCAACAGCACCGTCTGACAAGAAAACGACCCTCGGGCGCCGGCCTTTTCCGATGACGCCAAACTCTTTCCGTTCAAGATTGATATGATCCCGATTCAGTTTCACCAGTTCCGATACGCGAAGCCCCGTGGAAAACAGAGTTTCCAGGATTGCCTTATCCCGAAGGCCTTCGTTGGTTGAAATTTCGGGCATGTTCAACAACCGCTCAATGGCTTCCCGCTCCAAAAATTTGATACTGTGGCTGTCGGCTTTCGGAAGGTCAATTTTGTCGGGAGACACGGTCTGGACATCCCGCTTCGCGCAGTACTTTAAAAATGAGCGGATAGCTATAAGGTGATAATTCTGTGTCACACGCTTCAGGCTGATACCATGCTCGTCAACGAACCGAGACAAATAGAGCCGATATTGCCGTATGGATTCTGTCGTGACCATGGAAACAGATAATGCTTTTCTTTTTGCTTCAAATTCTTCAGGTGTCTGTTTGTCTTTTGAGGGCGCCAAAAGGGGAGACTCAACCAAAAAATCCATGAACCGGTTGAGGTAATGTGCGTAGTTTCGAATCGTCAACGGTGAGACGTTGCGCTCGATCTCCAAATATTCCAAAAATTCGTTAATTAGTTGATACAGATTCATAAGTGGTTGGGAAACACTCTCTGTCTCTACAACTAATAATGTGCGACGTCATGAAAAATGTCAAGGGTGGACTTATCTATACCATACGTTTTTGTATTCCGTTGTTCTTTTTCCAAACCGCTTTGTGTATCGCATATCCCTCCAATCAGCACCTTCCACTAAAAAAATCTCAGACACCCAAAGAGAACCGATACGAGATATATACGGATATCAAAAGTACAGCCTCTACAAACCCTAAAGGTTAGCCATGTTTCATGGCTAGTTTTGAGCCCCTGTATTGACCTAGAAACGAACAGGATTCGGGTCAACGGGTGTTTGTTTATGGAGTTTATATTTAGATTGATATAACGGCACATTTCACGCATTTTGACAGATTTTTCACGGCTAGCCAGGCAGGGAAGTGGTACACCCAAAATAGCCTCAGGTACAACCAGAGGGAAATAGCTCGAAAACTGCCATCGAAAAGAGGTAATTGTTGTGCAGGAAAGAAATAAAAATATAAGAAAATTGGAAACAGAATAATGGACAGAATTGCACCACTTCTCCGGAATCCGAGGCTACGTGACGTCGTAAAAGTATTATTGTACGACATTACAGACGAAGCTTCCCTTGGACGTGTGTCCGTCAATAATCTCATCTGAAGCCTTCCGGATATATACGCCCTGGTTGTTTAGGGACAACGAAGCTCTCCTGTGAGTGGCTCGTCTCAAAAACTATGGTCAGATCTCAATCATAGACAGACAACCGCTTCCTATTTATATAAACGGTGGTCCTTGAAGGAAGGTGTGGTGCTCCTTCTCTTGAGATCCTCACACTATCTTTCATCAAAAACCCCAACACTCCATTGCAAACAAAGTGCCGCGAACTTCTCGCAATCATGAAACAAGACCTTGCGGCATGTTGTAAGACTCGTTCGGGTTTTTTAAAGTTACAGTTAGCGCGTATTATCGCGCTAAATCATTAATTTCGAGGCTAAATGTTTTATTATTGTTTATACCAACGAATACAAAGAATAGAGCGTCAGAATAAGCTATCTTTATGCTTTTGAGGCTCTTTCACCCCCCAGGAGAGGTAGAGGCAAAAAATACGTATTTGCATATATAACAGAGCGTCATATTTAGCGCGTATTAACAATCTAAAGTCATATTTTCGAGGCTAAATCATTCAATATTTTTGAATTCCTCTGTAGAGAATATAGAGCGTCAATACGGTCTAAACGTATGTATTTGAGGCTAAAAAGGTACTGCAGAAACCTCAACCATTAGCACTCCGAGAAAGAGAGTCGTAGATAAGATCGATTTAGCGCGTATTAACAATCTAAAGTCATATTTTCGAGGCTAAATAACAACAAAAGAAATTTCCCTCGTGGATGCAAAACAGAGCGTAAGTACGCGATAAACTACGCTATCCAAGGCTATTTCCACTCCCCAGAAGCAGGATGCTGAAGCTAAATTGTATTCAACGCATATACCGTGAAAAGTATCTTATAGTATCGTGAAAAGAATTATCCACACCACTATAGGACTTAAATACCTAGTGTATCAAACTATATCATGGCACTTCCCTCTCTCCCGCCTTACATGCTGCGCCAATGTGTCGTAAACAAAGACACAATAAAAACTAAAAAACAGACAAGAAAAAATTCCAGGACTGTTTTTTTGTACAGTTTGTTTGCAAGATATTCCTGTGCCATCCCCACGGTGCTGTAAAATACTGCGGAAAGCAGCAGTGCCACCATGGCGGTTGGCATTGGCCAAAAGGAAACAGCCCACGCAAGTTCCCCTAATACAACGGAAAGTGACATACTTAATACAACCACTCTCCTACTCGGTTTGCGTTCTAATTCCATAACCCACAGCGAAGGGAAAATATGTAAAAAACTAAAGAGGATGATAAGGACCGTTGTCCAAAACGGATATCCGCGAAACGATATTACAGTCAGCGTCAAAAGATAAAATGTAAATATCGTTAGCAAAAACCCCACGGATCGTGCTGCGCGCAACAACGCAATCGTTCTGTTTGCCGCAACATTAAATATGTTTTCCGTTAAAAGATATGCATATAAACCAATGGCATACAGCGCCGCTATAGGAATCCTTGTCAGCCAACGGGCAGGAAGAAGGAAATAAAAAAGCGCAACTGCCGCACTGTAAAGCGTTGGAGGAATCAAGAGTGTCATCCACTCGACCCCCTCCAGATCCTCCCGAAGGACAAATGCGGATGCGCCATAGGTAATGGCTGCTAAAAGGACAACCAGAGGGTAGCGAACAGCATCTATCGGAACGAGTTGCGTCAGCATCAATATCGCAGTGAGTATCCCGGTTACCAAAACAAACTGTTGCCGTTTGGTAAGAAGAATATGCCGTTCCCATCGTCTCCAACGCTTTTTGACAAAAGAAGAAAATTGCTGTTTTATCGTATCCATAAGACGTTATGCTAAATTCGAATACACTTCTTGTACATCATCAAGCGTCTCAAGTTTTTCAATCAACCCCTCAACCTGCTGGCGCTTGGCATCATCAAGGACAATGGTAGTTGTCGGACTCATCACAACCAAGGCCGTATCAATTATAACGTTTTTCTGCTCCAACGTTTCCTTCACGCGCATAACATCGGTAGGCGCTGTATAGATTTCAAATACGTCACTCATCTCCACTACGTCAAGAGCACCTGCATCAGCTGCTTTCCCGAACAGTTCATCAAATGGTACTCCTGCAACCGGCACGGTTATGATACCTTTCCGTTCAAACAGGTACGCTACTGCTCCGGGAGACGCCATCGCTCCCCCTGCGTGATCAAGCATTTGTTTAATAAATCCAACCGTGCGTTTTATGTTATCCGTTGCTGCTTCGATATAAAGGGCCACGCCGTGCGGTGCATATCCTTCATAGACCGCAGCGGTTATTGCCCCTCCCCCCTCCCCGCTTGCTTTTGCGATAATGCGTTCAATATTTTCTTTCGGCATATTGACTGCTCGCGCTTTCTCGACTGCCAAACGGAGACGGAAATTGTCGTTCGGATTCGTTATGCCACCACCTTCTTTGACGGCAACAAGAATGGCACGGGATGCCTGAGTAAATGCCGCAGCTTTGGCAACATCGGTTGTGGCTTTCTGATGCTTTACCTTCGACCACTTGGAGTGTCCTGACATATGGATTCAATTCTATCCTCTCCCTTGACAATTCTCAAGAAAAACGTAAACTGAATCGTTATGATTGACGCCTCTCTCAAGGACGACGCCATACAAGCAGCACTTCACCAAGACTGGGGAAAAGCCATTTGTTTGAACACTACTATCCTCAAAGAGGAAAAAACCAATGTCGATGCACACAATAGACTTGGTTTTGCATATCTCAAAAACTGCCAGTTTAAAAAAGCAAAAGAGATATTCGAAAAGGTACTCAAATTTGATCCATACAACCAAATCGCACAAAAAAATCTCAAGAAACTGTCCTCTGCAAAGCGCGCCACTTCACACATCCAGGAATCCTGTGATATATCACCACTCCTGTTTCTGGAGGAACCGGGAAAAACAAAGGTAGTTGACTGCATCAATGCCGCACCAATGAACGTACTCTCCGGACTTTCCTGTGGACAGGAAGTTCTATTAAAACAACGAAAGCACACGGTAGAGGTACGGGATCTCCAAAACAAATATCTGGGTGCACTCCCCGACGACATTGCATTCCGCATGCTAAAACTGCTTACTGCGGGCAATTGCTATACCATCCACATTAAGGGGATGTCGAAAAACTGTATATCCGTCTTTATTCGGGAAACGAAACGGGGAAAACGCCTCAAAAACCAACCATCGTTTATCGGCACAACGAGCTACGTGCCGTTCCGACGGGATATAACGGATGTGCAAAAAGAGAAAGAAACGGACGAGGAAGAAAACGAACAGCCTCAGGAATAGAAACGTCAATACGGAATATAATATTGCGCAAAGGCATCTCCTAACCGCACCAGAATATCTCCCCGAACCAAGGATTCAGCAACTTTTTTTGTACAACCATACCGTTTGAGAAAAAACGCAGCGGTCTTTGATGCAAGAAATTCCTGTTTTCCGGATACTTCACACATCCCTTTGTATACAGGTTCCTCATTGCCAACAAATACGACAAATCCGCCGGTGTGCTCAACGATGCGCGAGAACCGCTGGGCTATTCCCGGATAGTGCGTCGTGTTCGTGATTGCCACACGAATACCCTCCTGACGAAGCGGTGTATCCTCAAGACTGGAGCCAATTATTGCATCGTATCGTTCTTTGTCCAATCGCCACACTGTGGATCCGTCAGGCATTGGGGCTGCATATGTCACGGGAAGAGTACGGAAATCAAACACGGAAACGGTGTTGGGACTCATGGTGGTAAAAAGTCTCCAAAGTCGTACCATATCCACAAACGACAGGTTTGTTTGCCTCTTGGTAAAAAATCCGATACCGTCAATCAACGAAAACGGTATCTGCACCGAATGAGAAGTGTCCACTAATGCGGCAACGTCTATTCCTGAAATATACGAGTATATGGGAGTTGCGAAAGCATCCTCAACGGACGCGGTCAACAATGCACCACCCCGTTTATCCATATCGTCTAACTTTTGCAGTGCCTGGATATCGTACCAACCATACCCTCGCATAGCGTCTATTTGCGTTTTTGCCGGAATGATCAAAAACGTAAAGCGTCTGCGTTCTGACTCTATTGAACACACCACCGTTGTGTCACCGACAAAAACAACGCCGTGTCTTCCGTCAAATGGCCGTCCTGTAATCCAGAGGAAATAGACAATCGCCGCAAGAAAAATGCTGGCAAATATCAGGATGCTGCGGATCGCCAAACGCTTTGTGCGTCGTCGCTCTACCATTCTTTTTTTCCTTTTTTAATGATTTCAACCTGAGGAAGTTGCCAAGGGGCATTGACCATTTGTTTGTTTGCGCGCTTTTCCAAATCAGTTTTCTTTACCTTCTTTTTTTCGTGCGTTCGAAAATCGCTGGAACCCATACTGCCTCCTTATAAATACTTAGTACCTGTACTAGTATACCCTATCCCATCAATCTATCCATCCACGTTTCATCTGCAAAAACACTCCGTCAGCAATTGCATTCCGGATATCGCCAACAAGCGTATTCATGAACGCAATATTGTGCAGTGTTGCAAGCCGATACCCAAGAAGTTCCCGCACATGAAACAGGTGATGAAGATATGCCCGCGAATACCGCTTGCAGGTATAACAGGAACATGCATCGTCTATCGGATGGGAATCTTTTTCAAAACACGCTTTCGTTATATCCATTTGGTAGTGTTCTTTTCTGTATTGACGGGAAAACACGCGCCCCATGCGTGCGAGCCGCGTCGGCTGTACACAATCAAACGTATCCATCCCTGCCTCAACCAAGGTAAACACGTCATCAATCTCCCCAACACCCAAAAGATGTCGCGGTTTTTCCTGAGGCAAAAATGGCGTTACCCAGGAAAGCACGTCGGCCATCTGCTTCTTACTCTCCCCGACCGACACGCCGCCGACGGCAAATCCATCAAATGGAAGCGATGTGACATATACAGCGGATTTTTTGCGCAAATCCTCGAAAATACTCCCTTGAATTGAACCATAGAGTGCCTGATACGGATTGCGCTTGGAAGCAATTCGCTGATGTGCGGTTATGCTGCGTTGTGCCCACACGTGCGTTCGCTCCAGGGAACGTTCGGCCTGTTTTTTTGTGACGGGGTACGGCGTACAGTCGTCAAATGCGATATGGATATCCGATCCAAGATCCCATTGGTATGCCATGGAGTTTTCCGGGGTAAATACATACTCCGATCCGTCCCAATGGGAATTGAATGTGACACCATCGTCAGTGATACGAACCAAACTCGCTTCTCCCTTTCCGTCTTCATTTTTCCGGGCAAACCGTTTCGCGCCAAGGGAAAATACCTGGAATCCCCCGCTGTCCGTGATAAGTGGTCTATCCCACTGCATAAATGCATGGAGACCGCCGCAAGCTCGTATAACGTCAATTCCTGGCCTCAAAACCATATGATAGGTATTGACGAAAAATAAATGCGTATCCAGTGTTTTGAGATCCTCGGATGTTAACGACTTTACCGTTGCCTGCGTACCAACGGGCACAAATGCCGGAGTTGCAATATCCCCATGGGGCGTGTGAATGACACCTGTACGTGCGTGCGTTTTTTTATCCAATGACAATTGGGTGAAGGAAAAATGCTCCATAAGTCAACCCAATCCATGTTCAATTTTCAACCTGGAGATTCTCCCCTCCAAGTCTTTTTCTTCAACGCCATAATGCCCAAGAAGCTTTGAGGTTATGGCAATTGCCGCTTCAAATTCCGGTTGTACGATGGTTGCAACACCCAAAGTCCTCAGCCGCAATTGATCCGCTTCATGATGGGTCCTACATATGATACGGATGTGTTTGTTGAGGGTTTGTGCATTGGCTATAACCATTTCCTGGGTATGCCGGTCAGGAATCGCAATCACGATCGCTTTTGCAAAGTCCACTTCCCCGTAATCCAGAACATCCATGTCTGCCGGATCACCGTAAATGACAGGAATATGCTTGCTTTGCAACTCCCGGACAGTCGTGTGATTGTAATCAATCACCACAAACGGAATGGAAGACATGGTGAGCGCGCGTCCGATATACTTTCCCACCCTTCCATATCCGCAAATAACCACATGGTCTCGAAGCGGTACTTCACGGGGAAACAATTCTTTCTCTACTTTTTCCGGTATGAAATCCGGATACAAAAACTTCACGCGTTTGCGCAAAAAATAATACAGCTGCTGGCCTTTACCAAAAAGAGGTGCGCTGACCATAATCGTCAAAAAGACGAGAGCAACGATCAATGCAAATTGTTGTTCGTTGAGCATACCGTTGGTTTTCCCGAACTGTGCGATGATGAAACCAAATTCACTCATCTGCGTTAATCCCAACCCAACCAAAAAAGCCGTTTTCCGATGGTAACCCAAAAAGCGCGTGGTGAAATACACAATCGCTGCTTTGCAAAGCATAATACAAACAATGGCGACCGCAATTGTTTGAAACATCGGAACCAATAACGATACGGGAAGGGACATGCCAAGGGAAACAAAAAACACAACGGCAAATATGTCACGAAGTGGTCGGACTTCGGCAAAAATCGTATGATTCTGACTCGTTTCCGCAACAAGGATACCTGCAATAAATGCACCCAGTGCCGCGGAGAGTCCTGCCATGTATGCAACTGTTCCTGCCAAAAAAACGATACCGATAACAGTAAGCAAAAACACCTCCCTGCTTCCAAACGCTGCGATTTTATTTAAAATCCATGGAATGCCGTTTCTTCCCAAAAATATGATGGCGCCTATTGCAATCGCTGCTTTAATTAAATTCACTCCCAACAGACTCACTGCAGAAACGGCCGATACGCCCGGATTATGATACAGCGAGGCGATAGTGGGAATGATCATCATAATAGGAATGACTGCGAGATCCTGTACGATAAGCCATCCGGTCAGCACTTCTCCATGGATAGTCTCCATTTCTCCACGCTCCGATAGCATCCGAACAACAACAGCTGTTGAGGACAGTGATGCGGCAATTGCTATCAACAGAGACGGCAAAAAGCCTAGGCCAAAGGAAAGAAATAATGGAATAAACAGACAAAACGATATAAGTATTTGTGCAACCGCTGCCCAAGAAACGGTGCCTAAAATAGTACGTAACCTATGAAACGAAAATTCGACCCCGAGAGTAAACAACAAAAGTGTTACACCGCTTTCCGCAACAACCGTGACCATGTGCATATCCAAAAAATGGGAAAAGAGGTTCCCTACCAAAACTCCAACGGCAATGTATCC
>CAYUUX010000025.1:0-12459 GCA_964448085.1 uncultured Gammaproteobacteria bacterium
GGTTCGCGTGTCGTGTGGAGAAGAAGGGATACGGATAGAGCAATGAAAAAAGTAACTGCACGAGCGCCCGCCAATATTGCGTTGATTAAATATTGGGGAAAACGGTCCAAAGCCCAACGGATACCGCTTAATGATTCTTTTTCCATAAACCTAGATGAAGCAACCACCACCACAACGGTGGAATTTAATCCAAACCTGAGAAACGACGAAATAGAGTTCATTGGAGAACATTGCCAAGACGAAGAATGTGTGAGGGTTATAAATCATTTGGATCGGATACGAAAACGAGCCAAGACAAAGCTTTATGCACGAGTATGTACAAAAAACTCGTTTCCAAAAGGTACAGGAATTGCTTCATCTGCATCAGGATTTGCCGCCTTAACTGTTGCAGCAACAGCAAGTATTGGATTACACCTGAATGAAAAAGAGACAACAATTCTTGCACGTCTTGGATCTGGATCGGCCTGTCGAAGCATCCCAGACGGGTTTGCCTGGTGGCATGCTGGAACATCATCTAAAAGTTCTTTTGCTGAATCTGTATTTCCATCTACATGGTGGAATATTGTAGATGTCATATGCATTGTTTCAAAGGAAACAAAAAAAGTATCTAGCTCTGACGGAATGGAAGCAGTAAAAACAAGTCCGTTCTGGAAACCAAGAGTGAAAGGAATTCCAGAAAAAATTACCCAATTATATCAAGCGATCAAAACGCGAAACATAATCAGTATGGGGGAAATTCTTGAAGAAGATGCAATATCGATGCATTGCGTCATGATGACGCAAAACCCGCCACTTTTCTATTGGAATGAATATACGATGCGTGTGATAGAAGCGGTGTATGCACTTCGTGCAGAAGGCGTTCCGGCATATTTTACAATGGATGCCGGTCCAAACGTGCATATACTTTGCAGACATGAAGACGCAGAAACGATCGGTAACACTATGAAATCAGTTGGTGGTGTGCAAACCGTAATACAAGCAAAGCCATCTGAGGGCACACGGATAGTATCAGACCATTTATTTTAATCTATGGAATACAATACGCCTCAACATATAGCAGTCATCATGGATGGAAATCGCAGATGGGCAAGAGCACACGGATTACCGCCACTTGAAGGACATAGAAAAGTTGCAGATGAAATGTTAGAGCCACTCATTGAACACGCGGCGTCTCGCGGCGTGTCGTATATGACATTTTGGGCGTTTTCCACAGAAAACTGGAAGCGATCGCAAGATGAGGTGCGAGGTATTTTGCAAATATTTCGTCATGTTATCAAGAAACGTTGGCAGCGACTTCACGAAAAAGGAGTGCGTATTAAGGTGATAGGAGACATTTCAAAATTTCCAAGAGATATCCAAACAGCACTCTCTGACGTTGTTCAAGAAACGGCTAACAACACAAAAATCACAACAGTGTTTGCCCTCAATTATGGGGGGCGGGATGAAATAATACGAGCGCTACATAAGATATCAACCCCTACTGGTTCTCAAACTATTTCCAAAGAGGGTTTTGGAGACCTGCTGGATACCAACGGAATACCCGATCCAGAACTGATCGTAAGAACAGGAGGGGAACAGCGGTTATCCGGATTTCTATTATGGCAAAGTGAATATAGTGAATTGTTGTTTCCAGCATGGTACATGCCTGAATTTACACCAAAACGTTTAGACGAGATTCTTGAAGAGTATCAAAAGAGACAACGGAGGTTTGGTCGGTAAGTATTATTTAAATGTTTGTTGGATTTCCGTTACACCGAAGATAATACCGACAGCTTGTACGATCCAGTAAGCAAGAAATATAACAACAAAACCAACAACACCCTGCGTAAGCGTTTGTTTCCCCTTTTCCATTTTTTTAGTATCCCCAGAACTTGTTAAGAGCGTAAATCCTGCGCTGATGATCATGATGAGCAAACCAACACCGGCTAATGGCAGGACGTATTGAAAAACTACGGACAGAATGGACCCAAGTTTGTTATCGCCTATTTTTAATGGCCCTTCGATGGATGTTGTTCCTGGTAATTTCAATACCTGTGCTAATGCGTGATGCATAGTTTTTATCCAAATCCCGGAATTCCCAATAAATCTACACCGATAAGTCGTAGGATAAAAACAGAGAAAATAATAAGCAACAATCCGGTAATTGCGGCAGAAACAAGTTCTTTTCCAGCATTCAACTTTTCAGGATTTCCCGCCGATGTCATCATTTGTAATGCTCCAAAGAGAATTAGAAGGAATGCAATGCCCCCCGCTATTCCCAATAAGAATGGAAAAAATTGCTTGAACAAGCCATCGATAGTAGCTGGAAAACAACCGATAGCAGTCCAAACTTTGCCACTGCCATTTTCCATACAATTTTTACAAGACGCTTGTAGAGCTGAATCTGTGATAAGACCACACGTTGTTGTTGCACTTCCTCCTGGAGGAGGAATAGTTGGACAACCAGCCGAAGAAGTACAACATCGTGGCAACGAACCTGGGCATGCATATGGATATCCTGGAAAGTTAACTGCACAGCTAGTAAAGTGGAGTGGATCACCAGTGACACATTTATAAGTTGGCGTTGAAGTGGGCGCTGGACAAACCCCTTGCGTGCGACAACAGACCCTGGTAGGTTTTTTTGTATTGGCACACATGGCATATCCCGCATTGCTACATGCCGTCTCAAACATAGCAATACCTTCGTAGTAACAATCCGACGCTTGTGGTGGAGTTGGCGTTGGTGTATTGGCACCAATGCATTTACAGGAAGCGCTCGTACAAGTATTAGGATTACTTGGGCACCACGCAGTGGTATTAGTGGCACATTTGTTCATAGAGGCATTAACTTCACATGAACGGTCACCAACGCCGTAATGAGAAACAACATGACATTCACAACTTTGTGCATTGACCACTTTGGGGGTGGCGATAAGAAGAAAAACCAATGTGGCAATAATGCCAAAAATAAGTTTTTTCACTCCTTAAGTGTATCAAAGCCCTTTTATAAAGAAAAGGGCGTGGTACAATTAAATATCCATGAAACTCCTTCAACGGCTGAGTATTGCAGTTACACTATGTGTTGTTTGTATTCTGCCTACAGCAATATTTGCCCAATCTTGTGATTCTTCCTGTGCAAACACCATTGAATGTCAACGAAAAATTGAAAAATGTCAGGAAGCATGGGATCAGATGGAAGCAGCAAAACAACCCCATGTGGATGCGCTGCGGAAAATGGAAGCGGATATTGCAGCATTCCAAAATCGGATTAAGCTCATTGAGTCAGAATTGATCAAAAAAGCAGCAGCAATCATTGAGGGGGAAAAAGAACTTGCGGATCTTTTAGTGGTTGCGAGCCGTCGTATCCGTCAATTTTATATGCGCTCCAGCGGGGTGTCTCCGTTATTTGCCCTGCTTTCTTCCACAAATGTGGGAAGCGCACTTCGAAACTATGGATATCAACAAGCAGTGACCAACGAAGACAAGAAGGTAATTACACAAACCGCGCTGTTGGTTAAAGAGTTGGAAGACAAGAAAAAGGCACTGGAGGGAGAACGAATCACGCTTGCATCAATGAAGGAGGATGTTGACAAGCGCGCCGCATCAATTCGAAAACTGGTCGGTGATGCAACAGCATACCAAACAAAATTGACCAGCTATATCGCTTCCTTGACGACCAAACAGCAGGAATTTTTAGGTGCAAAGCTATCCAGTCTCAACTTGCCGACGAGCTTAGGTGCCGGTCCGTTGTATTGTACGGACGATCGGAAGCTTGATCCCGGCTTTTCTCCAGCATTTGCATTTTTTACGTTTGGTATTCCCCATAGGGTTGGGATGAATCAATACGGCGCACTCGGAAGGGCGCAGGCGGGTCAGGGATATCAGGATATCTTACGGGCATATTTTGACGGTATCAATTTTGAGAAAAAAGACAATATTACCATCAGGGTATCGGGGTATGGTTCTATGTCTTTGGAACAATATATGCTTGGTATTTATGAAATTCCCGGAGACTGGCCCATGGAGGCATTGAAAGCACAGGCGGTTGCAGCCCGATCGTACGCACTTGCGTATACCCAAAATGGTGCAAATGAAATATGTACAACGCAAAGTTGCCAGGTATATAAAGGGGGAAACAAGGGGGGGAACTGGGAACAGGCGGTAAAAGCAACGGAGCGGGAAGTCATGACAAAAGATGGTCAGGTAATTACCGCATGGTTTTCATCAACGGATGGGGGATACACATATACATCAAGTGACGTGGGGTGGAGTTCTCGAAGCTGGACGAAACGCACACGGGATACTACGGGAGATATCGGGAGTTTTTCTGATTTGTTTACTAAAGCATATGACCGTGATTCTCCGTGCTTTTATGCTGCGCAAGGGTTTCGCACCGAATACGCAAAGTCTGCATGGTTAAAATCAGAAGAAGTTGCAGATATTGCAAACGTGATATTGCTTGCCAGAAACGACAGTTCGCTTCGAAACCATCTGTATCAACCGGATAAGACAAATCCTGAGGGGGTTGAGACATGGGGGAAAGATAGGGTAAAACAAGAACTGCAAAGCCGTGGTATAACGCCGTTTACTTCCGTATCCGGTGTGTCTGCAACAGGTGTTGATTTTGGCGTTGGGCGCACAACACAGGTTACAGTAAACGGAGACAGAAGCGCCGTTGGGTTTGATGGCGATGAATTCAGAAACTATTTTAATATCCGTGCGCCGGCAAATATTCAAATTGTCGGTCCCTTGTTTAATATAGAACGAAAGTAGTACAATGAGGCCATGACGACGCTGTTTACTAAAGAAGCGCCCACACAAACAGGAGAACAGCAATCACTTCCGTCTACCCCAATGAACGTTTTTTCTGCATTCGCAACCCACCCAAAACGTCTTCGTTTTGAAACGCAGGAAAACGATGAGGTGATTGTGTTGTTTCTCCGTCAGCATTTGATAACACTCCTTCCTTGGATCGTGATTGGAGTGCTTCTTGTGGTTGCGCCGACAATACTTTTCCCCGTGCTGTATAAAGCGTTGGCGACAGTTGTTTCTATACCCACAGGGTACATCATTGTTGGAACGATATTCTGGTATGTCGGAACATTCGGTTTGCTTTTGTCAAAATTCATGCATTGGTTTTTCAATATTTTTATCGTGACAGACGAACGCATTGTGGACATTGATTTTATCAATCTGTTACATAAGGACGTTGCGGAGACACGGCTTTCCCGGGTACAGGATATTTCCTACTCCACCAACGGAATTTTTGCCGCGCTGTTTAATTACGGCAACGTATCGATCCAAACAGCGGGTGAACAACCAAACTTTTCTTTTGAATGTGTGCCGAAACCAAATAAGGTCGTTGATATTATCAGTGATACGGCAAAATTATTTGTGAAAAATCATTAAGTATGCACGAACAAATTACTACTATCGGTTTTTTTGTCATAAAAATATTGACAGTCATAAGTTTGCTTCTCTATTCGGTGTTTGCCGGCATTATGGTTCGGCAAGAACAATTAATGTCCAAAGTGCTTGCGGACACATCGGAAGGTTTTATACGCATTTTAGCGCTCATTCATGTGATTGCTGCGGTTGCCACGGTGGTTCTCGCAATCATCCTTCTTTAAACCGGACGTGATACCATAGAACTATGCACATCCGTTCATCCGTAGGTACGGTACTGGGAAGCCAAACCAATACCCATTGGGCACAAACGATAAAAACACCCAGTGCGTACGGTGTCATCGAGATTGAGGACGATGCCGGAATCGCGCAAACCATCGGCATGCGTGCGTTGGCCAAGTTGACTTCACGGCTAAACGAACCTGTTGTTAGTCTTCGCATGCTGGAAGGGATCGCGGATGAAGTATTTGGCACCGGTATGACCTCGCTAGTTCTTTTGGTTCCAGTGGGTGTGATTGTGTACATCGTGATACGGGGAGAAGGGGTATTGTACCTGAAACGGAACGGTCAATATGCAACACTTCTGGATCACGAGGGAAGTATGTCTGGAAAGGCAGAGGAAAAAGATGTGCTCCTGTTGATGACAAAAGCATGTGGATTGGTGCTTACCGAAGAAGAAGCATTGGGTGTTTTTGATCACCTTCCCGTTTCAGACGTGACAGAACGATTAACTGATGTCCTTCAGGGAAAAGCGCAAAATGGGGGTTGTGCAACATTAGTCTATGAAGCGACTTCTTATGAAGAAGAGGAAGATGCACAGATTACAGAGGATGTACCCAACCCAAAAAAAGGATTTTTTGCTCACGTACGCAGGTTTACTCAAGGGGAGAGAGTTCGTCGTTTTGTACGGTATTCGCGGGATGATAAACGGGCATCAATACGAAGAAATTTCGCACGGATGTTTCGCGTATTTAAAAACCCCAACGTTGCAGTCACGGCAGCGTTGATAGCATTGTTTGTTGGATTTGTCGTGTATGGCGCCGGAAGGGAATTGTTTGCGAGGCGCGACGAAGAATTGGTTCGATTGATACATGAAGCACAATATCGATATGATGAAGGGGTTGCATTAATGGATCTCAACCCCATTAAAGGGAGAGAACGATTGGTGGATGCAAAAGGAATATTAGAACCGGTGAAAGCATCAATTACAGACAGAACAAAAGACGGGAGAAAAGCATTGGAACTATATGATCAGATACAAAATGCCATCACCCAAGCAATGAACGCATACGCTGTTGAGCCGACGATCTATTATGATGCAGCACTATTAAAAAGCGACGGATATATTCAATCGTTTGCCATCGCAAACGACATGCTTGTCTTGGGCGATGCGCAACAAAGGGCTGTCTATACCCTGACAATTCCCTCAAAAACAGGGCAGATTGTTGCTGGCGGAAATGGGTTTGAGGGCATACGTGCCGTTGCACTCCATGGCACCACGGGATATGTATTCACCCCAGAGGGGATCCATAGCGTTGCGTTACAGGATAAGGTTACGAAACAAAAGCGTATAGAGAAGAATGACGAATGGGGAACAATTCAGGCAATGGTATCTTTTGGAGGAAATCTGTATTTATTGGATACGGCAAAAAGCAGAATTTGGAAATATGTTGCTACGGAATCTGGTTTTTCTGATATGCGAGAATATCTCAATCCAGACACCCTGCCGGATCTTTCTCAAACAACGTCCATGGCAATTGACGGATCCGTATGGTTGGGCACAAAAAAGGGAACCATTATGCGGTTTACCCAGGGCAAAGAAAATACGTTTGTTGCTAAAGGTATCGATCCTCCTTTGAGCGGTCCGGTGATGGTATACACTGATGACAATGCAAAAAACATATACGCGCTGGAGACGACCGGCAAACGCGTTGTTGTCGTTGACAAGGAGGGCATATATATATCCCAATATACATGGACCGGTGCCATGTCGGCATCCAACTTGGTGGTAAGTGAAAAACAGGGTAAAATACTGCTTCAAAGCGATGGCCGTCTATATAGCATAGATTTAAAATAAGGTAACCATGAAAATCATTAATAAAAAGGCAGCATTTGAATATACAATTATCGATCGTGTGGAGTGCGGTATTGTTCTTGAAGGGGCTGAAGTAAAATCACTTCGTTTGGGCCACGGCAAACTGGAGGGTGCTTTCGTAAAGATCGTTAATAACGAAGCTTTTTTGGTGAATGCAGAGATATTACCGTACGCGTTTGCGCGGCCCCAGGGATATGATCCAAAAAGGACACGGAAACTGTTGTTACATAAAAAAGAGCTTATAGCGTTGCAAAGCAGGATAGAAGGGGCGAAATTGACCCTCATACCGCTTTCTTGGTATACTAGGGGCCCCAATGTGAAGCTGGAAATCGGGCTTGCCCGTGGTAAAAAGATATACGAGAAGCGGGAGTTGAAGAAAAAAGCTGATATAAAACGGGAGCTTGAAGTCGAGTTTCGGGGGAAGCTGAAATAGGCGTCCTTTTAGGATTTGGGTCGAAGTGATACCAATTCCGGGAAACGAGGGGATGTACGATTCGACAGTTTGATGCTCTTTGACACTGCAGGTCGACGTTGATTGTTAGTCGTAAAACAACGATCAAAAAATACATGCTGATAACGATGAGTTAGAAGCAGCTCGATACGCTCCAGCTTGGGCTGCGCGAGCAGCTTACGCAGTTGCGTAAAGAGACGCTGTAACCGCATTTGTCTGGTGGTGCATACAGTGTAAAATCAGCCAGGACGCAGTCTGTTTGGTTTGATGTTCCAAACGGTACGAAGCACAATACATCTTGATTTGCTGGATCCTGTCAATACGGTTAAAGCAGATGACAACTTTTTATTGACTACACCTGTAGATGTGTTGAGAAAATCAGATTGGACCCGGGCTCACCCCCGGCATCTCCACACTTCAAACGAAACAATGGTCATGTCGCTTCTTGATGTCTTGTACCCACGGTTTTGTTTGGGCTGCGGAAAATTTGGCACGTACTGTTGTTCTTCATGTATTGCAAGTGCGCCGATATTGCAGAGTTTAAAATGTATAACATGCGGAAAACCAACGGTGCACGGTCGCACACACCCGGGATGTAGTAGTCCGTGGGGATTAGATGGTCTCGTGAGTTTTTTTCGGTATGGCGGTTTTATAAAACAAGTAATTCACAAGATCAAATATCGGTTTGCATACACCATTGTTCCCGCATTATTTGTACACATACCGCAAGGGCACATAATGCACGTTATACACGGTATGGGAGGTACACGAAATCAGTGCGTTTTGATACCCATTCCGCTGCATCCTGCACGGTTGCGGCGGCGCGGATTTAATCAGGCAGGTCATATAGCAAAAGCGTTACAGCAGGCAACAGGAATACCGACATGTGAAGACGTGCTGTATCGTGTACGCAACACTCCCGCGCAGGTTACTATGAGAAAACGAAGCGATCGATTAGAAAATGTGAACAACGTCTTTAGGGTAAAGGCTTTCAAGGGTTTTCCGAAAAATACCCTCTGTATCTTAGTGGACGATGTCATGACAACGGGCGCAACGCTGCAAAATGCAGCAAAAGCACTCAAACAATCGGGATTTAAGAGCGTCTGGGCGATAACCCTTGCGCAATAAACAGCGCGATCGTTAGACCACCTCTGCTTTCCATAAACCGTGCAGGTTACAGAATTCCCGGACCATAAACGGTCCGTTAATGAGGGGAAACTCTGCTTCGGGTTTGTCTTTCGGTGATAAATAGACGCGGTAGACACGGTTTGTTGTCAGAAGTTCAATCCATTCAATAAAGTGTGTTTCTTCCATTGGGTGAGGGATGGATCCGATGGCAACATGGATTGCTTGAGCGGTCTTGGTAACAACCGGGACATGTTTTTCTGCTCCGGCGTCCTGTGTCTTTTCAACAATAAGGGTCGGCTTATGGCACGCCTCCAGTTGATCGTTGCCGCCTCGCAGGATTTCGACGACGTTGTTGCAAACACTACATTGATAAATTTGATGCTTTGTGCTCATAGGGTTCTCCTTTAAGAGGCAGTGTAGCAGAAATGAGAAAGAAGTACTATTCGCTCGGTGACACATCTCTTGGTATAATGCAACCACGGTTTTCTTGTTGGAGAGTGGGCAGAACGGTAATGCACAGGTTTGCTAAACCTGCGGGATGAATAGTCCTGAGTGGGTTCGACTCCCACACTCTCCGCACAATACTGGTTATTGGAGAGGTCGCATAGTTGGTCTAGTGCGGTAGTCTTGAAAACTACTAAGGGCGCAAGCTCTTCGTGGGTTCGAATCCCACCCTCTCCGCAAAATAGACTGCAGGCAAAGGCAGTTATTATTTGTTGGCATGTGGATTGTGTTTGCTTTCAGTATATGCCATTTTTTTTATTCAAAAACTTGTACCACTCGGGTATAGCGTTTTTTTCAAAAAAGCTTCGTCTTATTGGTATTGGGAGTACGTTGTTGTCCCTTCTTATAAATCCGTGGACCGTGCAAGCGGTTTTTGTTGCCGATGGCAATATCGCAGATGTTCAGAAAATCACAAGTATTATTATTTTTGAAATAGCATTGTGTTGTCTTGGGATATATGCGTGGATAAAATCGACGCAGAGATGGAACGAAAAAACCTTGAAAAGAATTGGAAAAGTTTTTCTTTGTGTTGTTGTGTATTGGATAGGTCTGGAAATTGCATCGTATATGGCTATCGCCATATTTTTCCGTCACAATTATGAACGTTTCCCCATATTGAACAGAAGTCAATTTGTAACTAACGATCTGTATGCAGATGCCGAACCGGATAGAAATTTCGGGTATGTGTTGAAAAAAGACACATCCACGCACGCCGTAAAATCCTACAAGGACGGGACTCCAATATATGACGTTGTATATACAACAGATCAATATCGGAGACGAACGGTGCAGCAAGCATATCTTCCGACAAATAAACATCTGATATTGTTTGGATGCTCGTTTGCGTTTGGCGAGGGTTTAAATGATCAGGAAACGCTGCAATACCAATTGCAGCAGCATTTGTCAGGATACAACATATATAACTATGCGGTTCACGGATACGGTCCGCAACAGATGTTAGCCCTGCTTGAAAGTGCGAAACTGCCACAGGAAGTTGAGTCTAAGATTGGGGATGCGGTATATGTGCTCGTATTACCAACGGGTATACAGAGATTAACGGGTTCTTTGGAAACCGATTGGGTGTATGATTTCCCGTATTATTTTTTGGACAAAAATCAACAGGTTGTGAGAAAAGGAAATTTTCTCTCAGAGAGGACCCTGCAAACATATATATATCAAACTGCTAATACGATAAGAAAAATATCCCCCTTCCTGCAATTGTTGAACGTGAGTCTTCCCATCAGTCGTGACGATATCCTGTTGATGTATAAAACAATCACGAAGTCTCGGCTGTTGTATGAGCAGCAGTTTCATGGGCGATTTATAGTATTGATTCACCCGTTTAGTGTACAAACCAAGGAAAGCATGGCGCTGATACAGTTATTAGAAGCTAACAACATTGAGGTTGTCCAATATAATATGCACGATGCATTAAGCACATACAAAATTAGTGGAGACGGACACGCAAACAAAAAAATGAATCAGGAACTAGCAAGCTATATAGCTTCTGTTGTATTGGGAACGGTAAAGAGGGACTAAAAAGGTGCGAATAAGGAGTACTTCCATGTCTTCTGTTTGTAGTATACTGACTATATGAATGAAACACCTGTCCAGGAGACCAAAGACGTGCCAGAAGAGGTGTATCTGACATGGACATCGCCATCCCGACTGTTTAAACGACGAAATAAAGAATACTTTACGAATATTGGTGCAATTGTTTTTTTGCTGGTGGTCATTTTGATATTTGCAAGAGAATTCGTTTTGGTTGCAGCAGTACTTTCTATAGTATTTCTCGTGTATGTATTGTCAACGGTTCCTCCTGAGGACGTAACACACAGAATGACCAATTCAGGAATTGAGAGTGCGGGCCATTTTTATCGTTGGGAAGAGCTTGCAGAATTTTGGTTCGAAGAACAATGGGAACAAACGCTTTTTATTGTACAGCCAAGAATCGGTCCGCGGATTGTCATACTACTGGGGCAACAGGACAAGAAATATCTCCAAAAGGTTGTAGAAAGACATATACCGTTTCGTGAACAACCGAACAGGTCGTGGGTGGAAAATGCATCGTCCTGGCTGTCTAAAAAGATTCCCCTGGAAAAACCCGGTGTGTAGCCGCAAATGCGGTTTCGTAGTAAAATGCATCCATATCAGCTCCTGTAGTTTAACGGATAGAATAGGGGTTTGCGGAACCTCTGATCGCAGTTCGATTCTGCGCGGGAGCGCAGCGGATTAACCGTTTGTTGGATGCTGACAGCGGTTTATTCCAAAAAGGGAGGATTAGCCAAGTGGTTTACGGCGACGGTCTCGAAAACCGTTCTCCCGAAAGGGAGGCGCAGGTTCGAATCCTGCATCCTCCGCATAATTAAAAAATAGTACAGTGAGTATTTATAAAGGAGTGCTATGAAAATAACTATATGTGGGAGTATGCAGTTTTATCAGGAGATGAAAGCCGTCCAGGACGGCCTTGAAGTGTTGGGGCATGAAGTGTTGGTACCGAAAGAAGTGGAAGATAACACAGTTCCCATTGAAGCAATTCCGGGCACCACAGATGAAGAAAAAATCTCGGCGAAGATCGAATACGATTTCATTCGTGAGCACTTCTTCAAGATTCAGGTATCAGAAGCCGTGTTGATACTTAATTATGAAAAAAAAGGCGTCCCTGGATATATCGGAGGTAATACGTTTTTGGAAATGGGATACGCATTCGGTTTAGGGAAAAAGATATTTTTGATGTTTCCAGTACCGAAAAGCGATTATGCCGTAGAAATGCACAGCATGCAGCCCGTTATTATTGATGGAGACATTGCAAAAATTAAGTAACTGTTTGCTTCTGTAGTTCAATGGATAGAACGCGGCCCTCCGGAGGCTGTAATTGCAGTTCGACTCTGCACAG
>CAYUUX010000026.1:0-11557 GCA_964448085.1 uncultured Gammaproteobacteria bacterium
TCATCTATGTATCTTTAGTAGGTTTTTATTGCCACTATACATATACATTTATAGGGCGTTTATAAAACGTCAGGATGTAATATCATCAGGGCAGCGCGTATTTTTTCTTCTGGTTTTCTGAATTTTTCTTTATGGTTTTTTGTTATTTGGGGGTCTATAAAACTTGTCTTGTTGTTTGTTGTTGGGTTGTTTGCTGTGGGGCTGAAATATTTTAGAAATAATTCTGTTTTTCTTCTTGACAACCATTATTTTTGGTTGTAGTATGCGTGTATGAATGCTGGCGTGTTTTGCTGGCTGGTTTGGTTTTTTATTAGGAGGGTTTAGTGATGCAGAATCAATTTGAGGTTTTGGTTAGTGAGTATGATAGTTTGTTTCGTCGTTATGCGAAGCGTATACGTGGTGGTGGTCGTCGTTATTATGATGTTGAGGATGTGTATCAGCATATGGTATTGAATTGTTGGCGTTCTTGTTTGAGTGGGGATTTTCTGGGTAAGTTATCGGCGTTGCCCTCTGGTGAGCGTGATACTTTGATGCGTCATTGTATTTTCAAGTGGGGTTGTGCGTTTTTGACTCATGTTGGTGTTAAGAGTTATGATATTCAGTTGAATGCGGACATTCATTCTGGTTATGGTTTGGATGTTATAACGGCTGAGCATTTAGGTGAGGATGATCAGGTTTATTTGGATGCTCAGAGTACTCCTGTTGGGTATACTCATCGTCGAGGTGAGTTATTATATTCTGAGGGTTATTTCCATTTTGTTGGTGATATTGATAAGGTTGTTAAGGTCTATTGGACAGCTGGTAATGATTATGCGACTGGAGAGATTGGTGAGTTGCGGGTTCGGGATTATGGTGATGAGTGGTTATTTGTCCAGAAGTATGGTTCTGGTTATATTATGCGTTTGGATAAGAGTTCTTTGTGTGGAACTTGGGTTTATCATGGTGTGGATGGGAAGCGTAGTATAGATCGGGAGTATACGACTGGTAAGGAGAAGAAGGGGGCTTATGCGTTGCGTACTCGATTAGGTGGGAAGCCTGGATCTTGCTCGAAGCGTCGGAAGAAGAAGGTGGGTTAAACCTGATTGTTCTGGTTGGTTTAGGTTGTTATTAGGGCACGGATCAAACCGTGCCTTTTTTATTTGGTTTGGGGTTGGGGTCAACTATTCGGAAATCTCTAATAGTTCGGTATGGTATGATGGTTATAAATACTTGTCATCAGCAACTAAATGCTGGTCATATTTAGGGTTTTGTGTTTGGGGCTGATAAATATTACCTGTTTGTAGTGTTATCGTTATCAGGGTTTATCTGTGTTGTTCTGGTGGGTTTCTGGTTGTGGTGTTGTGTTTGGTGTGTGGTTTTATAAATCCTAGTGTTGGGTTAGGGATGTAAAAAACTGTAATCCTAGTGTTGGGTTAAGGATGTAAAAACTGTAATCCTAGTGTTGGGTTAGGGTATTAGGTTTTATATTTGCTGGTAGCAATTATTGCTTGCAGTTGGTTGGTTATTTGGGGTCTAAAAAAAAAACTTTGTGCATTTGGTTTGTTTTTATAGTCCTACTGCTGCGGTAGGGTATTGGTTTTATAAATCCTAGTGTTTGGGTAGGAATGTAAAAAACTGTAATCATAGTGTCAGGGTAGGGATGTAAAAACTGTAATCCTAGTGTCAGGGTAGGGATGTAAAAACTGTAATCCTAGTGTCAGGGTAGGGATGTAAAAACTGTAATCCTAGTGTCGGGTTATGGTATTGGGTTTTATAATCCCTGTTGCTGTTGGTTTTGTAATCCTACTGGTGTTGTATGGTATTGGGCTATAAAATACTTGCTAGGTGCAACTAAATAAAGGGCATTTGAGCGGTTTTTGTCTTTGGGGTGGCAAATCATACCGACCTGTTCCGTAGCGTTTGAAATAAGCAAACTCTGTTGATTTCACGGGGTGTTCTGTGTGTTGGTTGGATGCTTGAGGTGCGATAGTTGTGGTCTCTGCGGAAGATTAGGGTGATATTAGGGGCGGAAAAAATCTTTTGTTTTTGCTGCCCGAAAGTGGGTTGCCGGTGAAAGTTTGTTGCATGGCTATTTATACCCCCCTATCCCTAGGGGGGGGGTATAAGCCAGCCACAAAACCTACACTTTCCGGCAGCAAAACCGAGGGGGAGGTAAGAGCGTTCCGTTTTATTCCGTTTTTTTATGTTTTTTATCCCCCTTTATAATTACTTATTATAAAGGGGGGATAATTTTAGGTCGTCTGTCAATAGTTTATTTCAGTACTCGATGGGGGTTTTGCTTTTTAATATCGCATAGCGATATTACTTATTTTTCAAAATAAATTTCAATATGCTCTGTGTTGGGGTATCGGGCAGTAAAAACCTACCGGAGTTGTAGGGATTTAGGTACCGAGGGTATCGGGCAGTAAAAACCTACCGGAGTTGTAGGGATTTAGGTACCGAGGGTATCGGGCAGTAAAAACCTACCGGAGAGTTATGAATTGAATAAAAGCCACTAGGATCGTTTTGATACCGAACCCTACGTCCGATATGGTTTCGCTTTAAAGTCTACCCAGAATAAAAATAAACCGCATCTGGCTGGCTTCTGCGTATGAGATTGGACAGGGCAGCAAAGACTTTTCCAGTTTTTGGTTGTTTTTACTGCCCTGTTGCTCTGTTAGTAGAGCTGTTGGTTGATGGTCTGGCGGGCACTGATGTAGTCGGGATGAAAGACTCCGACCGAGTATCGTAGGCTATCCAGTGCCCATGTATCGGCAAGATGGATACGACCCTCACGGAGTCTTTGTTCGGATTCGAGCAAGCAAAAGACTGCGGACTCGTTGCTGGTATCCAGCAATTCTTTTGCTATATCAAATACTTCAGTTGTTTCGGTTGTTGTCATACCAGAGCCTTCCTTTCCCCCTTGAGGTCTTCCGGCGAGGTGTAGACCTCAGCCATATATTCCCTCAGGTTGCGCCGGTCATCCCGCTTGCGGCGGACTGCCTCAGCTCTTTTTTGAACCCGACCCATTGTTGCAGTGCACATGTTATTTACCCCTCCGCTTTGTTGATTAGTGAGGTTCGCTTCTCTTCGAGGTACTCTTGCACCCCGTAAAGTATGCTGCCGTCATCAGCGTCTAACTCGATTCCGATGGCTAAATCAGCCAGCTCCTGATCTGTCATATCCGCCCGGACCCCGCAGTCCCCCTCGAATTGTAGGTAGTCCACAGCGGATACCAGAGAATAGTAGTCGTTTTGCTCACAAAGGAACTCAAATGACCTGATTAGGTTGTAAATTGCATCCTCATCCAGACCAGGAAACGACGCCCGGCGACCATCCTCATAATGGTCTAGTATCCTGATAATTTCCTCCGTATGCTCCCTAATCCATTCCTCAACATAGGAATCCTTAGGATGCCCCTTACTGTAGGCGGCAATTATATGCCCGTCATGCTCAGCCATCAGAACGCTGCCATCATTATCGACCTGACGAACCCTGATCCGGCGATCCCGGCAGTCAATAGCCAAACGAGTCAAGGTCGCCGCGCCCGTGTCCTGATGATAGGCGTCGATTTCGGGTATTGTGTTGATGTACTGAATCGTAAACATGATCGTCTCCTTTTGTAATGTTTGTAAGGTACCCTACCTTACTGGGGTTATCAGAAACAAGCGTGAATTACAACGTCGTCCGATACGTCGATGACAGTTGTATTATTATTCAAGTATTCCCTGATTCGACTGTTGAAATCCTTATCGCTCTCGTTCTCGCCCTTCTGCTCTTGATTGTAGTTCTCGGCGATCTCTTTAAGCGTATGTTCGCTATAATCACAACAGAGCGCGATAACGTCCAGCTCGATTTCCGCGCCGGTATCCTCTTCGAGTTGTTCTAGATAATCGAAAAAGGCGCGTTTCCCGTCATACGAAAACTGGTCTTGTCTGTCATGCGCTCGAAACGCATCGACAAATTCGCTGAAATTAACGCTCTGTTTCATGTCTTGTTCTCCTTCCCGCTTAATGGGCGGGTTAATTGTTATTGTCGGCAGCGGGATATACCCGGCTATAGCAACCGACCGTATCTATACCTACTCATACACGGTTTCGAGTCCCCGCAATTCAACGGGCAGATGATCCCGTATCTGATCCCGATCCCCGATAAAACCGCCGCAACTATCAATAACCTCCCCGTCCTCTATAATCGAGTACCCCCAGCAATTGCCCGATACCCAGTCGCTATACTCCTCAACAACGGATCGAAGCATATCTTCGATCCGTTTTTTCGACGCTGCGTTAACGGATCGCTTGCCTGTCGATTTCGTCCAGTCGGCAAGCGTTATATAGATATATCCTAGCTGCCCGCTATCCCATGGGCAGCTAAAACCCGTAGTGTTCATCACAAGCCCCCCATGATCATAGCCATACACGGGCAGCTTGACGATAGCCCGTTTAAAGCCCTCATCCTCATGCAGCTCTTCCGGCGTACGGAATTCTCCGTCCCCTAGTCGATACCTCCGATGAAACAACGCAAGCCGACCAAACCCGCCGTCTTCCCGCGGACTCGGACACTCCGAGTCATGCCATATCTTAATCGTTACCGATTGAGCTTGAGTCGTCATAACCAGTACTCCCCATACTATGCCGCCCCTGAAGGGCGGACGGTTTTATAGACCCCGATAACATACCGGAGTCCGTTACTGCCAAAGGGGAGCATATAGCTCCCCCGTTGGATTGAATTAATATGCGGACTATGCGTCCGAGTCCTCGGAGTCGTCATAGTCCGAGTCCTCGGAGTCGTCATAGTCCGAGTCCTCGGAGTCGGAATGCACGCATTCAACCGTGCCAATAGTATGCCCGGCATAATCCCGTATCTCGCGGATCGCCCCAGCGTCCAGCAAGGACGCCAGCGTGCGCAACGACTCCGTATACCCCTCTCCAATCTCTAGGGAGAGCTCCCCATCCCGGTACGCCGCAACGCCTAACGGATTGCCCAGTAAGTCCCGTACAGGTACCCCGGCAATATACGGGTTACTGATTGACGCCTTGATCGCATCAATGATTAATTCAAGATTGCCGATCACTTCGCCCGCATTCAACGTGATTTTCATGCCCATCTCCTTCTATCCCTAACCGCATCTATGCGGTTATGTTATCCGTTGCGCTGCACCCTTGCCGCGCCTATATCTATTATACTCGCAATATGATCCGTTGTCAAATTGAAAAGCCGGAATTATTTTCATATATTTTACAAGTGCTTGAAATACAATGCATTTATAACATAAAAATAATGATAAAATAATTGTTTATACCGGATATTAAGCCCTAAAACATATACTACCCCACCACCTAACAACAACCTTACAACAACCCTATATACCCGCGTTTTCTATACCACCCCCATCGGACACTAGCGACCCCGATATAGAAAACGGTACCCCCCTCTGGGGAGGCCGCCCTGATGCTCATAAATTTTTTTTTGTTAATCAAGGAAAAAAGGGTCTAAAAAAACTTTATGGGTTGGTTTGGATTGGTTTGAGAGTTTGATTATAGGGTTTAAAAACTTTATATCTGGTGTTTGGTTTGGATTGGTTTGAGAGTTTGATTATGGGGTCTAAAAAAACTTTATGGGTTTGGTTTTGATTGGTTTGCTTATGGGGTCTAAAAAAACTTTATGGGTTTGGTTTTGATTGGTTTGCTTATAGGGTCTAAAAAACTTTAGGGGTTTGGTTTTGATTGGTTGTTTGCTGATATATTTATGACCAGTTGGTGTATCTGGTTGCGATTTGGTTGATTTTAGGTATGTGTGATATTACATTTTTGTATTGTGTATATAGTGATATAGTGTTTGCGTGGAATGGTCTTGTGTGGTATATTCATGTTTGTTGGTTTGCGTTTTGTTTTTTTTTGGGGGGGGGTTATATATCATGGGTGTTAGATCGGTTATTCGTGGTGTGTATGGTTTTTTTGACGAGGGTATTAGGCGTAAGGATTTTGATTCTACTCATGGGTTATTGTTGCGTTGTTATGGTGGTGGTATTGGTGTTGCTTCGGATGCTCGTAAGAATGCGTTATATGCGTTGAATTATTATTTAGAGGTTAGTGGTGGTGTTCAGTTGGAAGTTTATTATCCTCGTGATGAGTCAGATGTTGATGAGTTTGAGGGTCGTATTTTATTAGGTTTGTATAATGCGTTTAATGAGTCTAAGTATAGTGTATGGGTATTGGCTCGTGTCCGTGATTTATGTCGTGCTTATTTGGGTGGTTCTATGTATGGTAAGTTATGTGAGAAGAATTTGGGTATATTGGATTTAGATGATGCTGCTATTTGGGGTAGTAATTTTGGGGGTACTGTTTCTGGTTCTCGTGGTTATGGGATATTATCGTTAGTTGGTGATGTTGGTCGTTATAAGACGTTTGGTGAGATGTTGGGTAGATTCCGTAGTGAGGAGATACGTCGTGATATGGAGCGTTATGTTGGGTTGCCTGATGGGATGGATGAGATAGGTAGTTATTTGGTTGATTTTGGGGATGTGGATCGTGATCGTTTTATTGAGGTTGGTTCTGAGTTATTGATGGATCATTTGCCGGAGTCTTATTTTGATGGTAAGGATGCTATAGTTGCGTTTAGTGGTCAGGATTTTTGGGATGGTTATGTTCGTTGGTTAGTTGAGCCGAAGTATTGTGCTGTTGCTGTTTGTAGTTATGAGGGTGCTGCTAAGCATGGTGAGGACACGAATTGGTGTACTCGTTTTGGTGGTGAGGGTGAGCATACTGGTGATTATTTGGATGTTGGTCCGTTGTTTGTTGTTTATGCGAATGAGGAGTTGGCGGTGCCTCCTGGTGTTGCTTCTGGTATAGATGTTGGTCGTGGTATGGTTCGTTTATGTCAGGTATGTTGGCGTTCTAATGGTACGTTGCGTGAGGTTAAGGATGTAAAGAACGCTAATATTTCTGCTGATAAGTTAGAGGGTATGTATTTGGGTTGTTTTATATCGGCGTTGCGTGTTGCGAGTGAGGATGTGATACGTGAGTATGAGCCTGAGGAGAATCCTTATGTGGGTGAAGCAGAGCCAGAGGTGTATGTGTCTTCGGATCGTTGGGGTCAGGAGATAGTTGTTACTGTTGCTGGTGGCGATATTGATGTTGAGATAGGGGTTGCTAATTATTTAAGGTTGGTTCGTCCTGGTGGGGGTAATGTTCGTGAGATCGAGGTTGTTGGCGGTAAGTTTGGTTATTTGTCTGGGTTGGTTGAGGATGTTGATCTTTATGACAGTCATTTAGAGGAGTTTTACGATAATTCTAGTATATTTGATAAGTTGGGGTATCCTGATGAGGGGTTTGGGTATGATGAGTTGATTACGGTTAATCCTCGTGTGGATAGGTCTGTTATTATAAATGATGTTGTTGGTGGTTTATTGCGTAGTGCTTTTAGTGGTTTTTTTGATGGTGGTATTACTATGGGCAGGGAGTATCCTTATTTGGTTGTTGTTTTGAAGTCTGGTAGGGAGTATATAGCGATTCCGTTTGTTCCTAGCGATATTAGTGCTGTTGTTGATTCTTTGGCTGATTCTGGTTATGTGTTTGACGGTGTGGGTATAGCGTATTTTGGCGAGGATGTTCCTGATTTTGGGGATAGTGGTTTTATATATGGTAGTAGTCGTGGGATTCCGTATTATCGTAATGTAGGTGCTTTTGTGAGTTCTCCTGGTGAGTATACTCCTTGTTTTATTAAGGCTTTGTTTGATAAGGATGAGTATGAGGATCGTGATGCTTATATAGATTTGGCTGTTGTTGGTTTGGTTGGGGAGTTAAAACCATCGGTATATGCGTGGTATGTTGATGTTTTGGAGGATGTTGTAGCGTATATTAAGGAGAATAAGGATTCTCTTGGGTTTCAGGTTGTTGATTTGAATGGTCTTGGTTTATTGGAGGGGGGTAGGTTTTATTTTAGGATTCTTGATGCGTCTTATAATCCTTTGGGTTATGAGACTGCTTATGTTAAGCATGTAATGGAGAAGTATCCTGATCGGGATTCTTTATTGGGTTACTTTAGTAACTGGGCTGATATTTTTAGAGAACGGAAGGGGAAATAAAAAAATGGGTCCTCGTGGTATAGTTCGTAATATGTTATTGGAGAGTAAGGGGTTATATTTATGTGAGGCTTTGTCTCGTCGTGATTTCGATTCGTTTGTAGGGTTATTGAAAGACTTATATTATGCTGTTTCTGTTAATAATGAGGTTGATGTTAATGAGGGTCGTGAGCGTGCGTTTGTCATGCGTCGTTTATATGGGGTAGCATATCTATCGACTGCGGCTGCTCCTAATGATATGCCGATGGTTATGGATCAGGGTTCTTATGAGGATTATTATCCAGTTTTGCGTGATGCGAAGTATTCTTTATGGGTATTAGCTCGTGCTCGTCATTCTTATAAGGTGTTATTGCGTGCTATTCAGACCGGTGATTATACGGAGTTTATGGCTGTAAATAGGGATAATTTCGGGGTTTTTGGTTTAGATCCTATGAATAGTAATGAGTTTAAGTGTCGTCGAATATTGGACGGTGTTTCTGGTGTTAACATAAATGATTACAAGAGTTTTGCTGAGTTGGCGGTTGGTGTTAGTTTGGCATCGAAGCGTATGGGTATGTATCTTCCGTTAGAGGATGGTTATGAGGATGCTGCCGGTGTATTATTGGGTTTGGGTAATGTAGAGAGGGATAGTTTGTTATTTGTTGATAGTGAGGATTTGGATAGTGCTATTGATAGTTCTGATGTTATTAGTCAGATTGGCAATGCGGATAGGGATTTTGTGTTAGGCTATATTGAGTGGTTGGTTGAGCCGAAGTATTTTGCGGTTGTTGTGTGTAGTTATGAGGGAGCTAAGGGTCATGGCGAGGGTACGGATTGGTGTACTCGTTTTGGGGAAGAGGGTCGTCATACGGAAGCTTACTTAGGTGTTGGTCCGTTGTTTGTTGTTTATGCGCATAAGGATTTTGAGACTCCGCCTGCTGTCCATCGAGGTATTGAGGTTGGAGGGTTCAGGAGGATTTGTCAGATTTCGTTTGCTGCTGATGGTTCTTTGCGTGATGTTAAGGACTGTGCTAATAAGGTTATAGATGGTGCTAAGTTATCGGATATGGAGTTGTCTGTGTTTATTCGTATATTGGATGAGAATAGTAAGGTTTTACGTGGCTCTTATGTTCCTCCGGTTAAGTCTGGAGAGAGGACTATAGAGGTTTTTGGGAGGGATGTTACTTTTAGTGGTGCTGGGATTGTTAATAACAATGATATTCAGTATATCAAGTTTAGTAATGATGATGTAGCTCCTAATGTATTGTCTATCCCGGATAGTATTATGCCCTTGATGCCATTATTGATTGAGCCGGATTTTTGGGGTTATAATAGTTTATTTGGGGAGTTAGGTGGTTTAAACTTAGAGCAGGATAGTACGGAGAAATCCGTTCAATTTGAGGAGAACCCTTTTGTTACTAGTGATATGTATATGTTTATAAATCCCTTGGAGTATTTGGCATCTTGGTTGTTTTTTAGGGCTATTCTTAGGTATTATTCTTTAGATGAGGCGTATGCGAATGATCATATAGTTGCTGTTATTGGTAATTACTGTGTTCCTTTATCGAGTAGGTCTGATTTATTCAATATTTTTACGGGTTATTCTTCGGATCGGTGGAATGTTGTTAATGGATGGAATCGGTCTGGTGATGGTATGGAGTTATTGGGTATAGGGTTATTATCTTTGAATTCTGATGTTGCTGATGTTTATGGGTTAGAGTATGTAAGTTCTTTACATCGTTTGGATATTATGGGTTTATCGGAGGATGTAATGGGTGGTGATACGGTTGGTGTGAATTACTTGTTGTATTTGAATAAGAAAATAGGGGCATGGAGGTATGTTGATCGTGATAAGGATAGGTATTCGGCCGGTGATATAGAGATGTCTGAGCGTTATTCGGAGATATTGGGTGATTACCGTTCTTCGTTTGGAAGTGGGGTTTAGTTGCTATGGATTCTCGTTATATTATGGGTCGTGTTCTTCGCGGGTGTTTAGTGGAGGGTGTCCGTAAGAAGGATTTTATGTTGACTTATGACTTATTGTATAGTTCTATTTATAAGATGTATGGTGATGATAACCCTGTTATTCGTAGTGTTGTGGCGTTGAACAATTTGTTGCGTTTAGGTGGGGATTTCGAGTTTTTTTCTTTGTATTCTTTGTCGGATGATGCTGTTATGCGGAGGTTGGATAGTTTATATGACGGGTTTAACAAGAGTAAGTATGGTTCTTGGTTGTTGTCTCGTATGCGTGAGGTTTCGCGTGCGTATGTTAATGATTTAGAAACGTATGAGTTTCTTTCTGGTGAAAACCTGGAGATGCTCCGGTTGGGGGCTTTGGCTCGAGCTTCGTATCCGTCTCATTTGATGTATCAGGCTAGGGATATTTTTTCTCGTGTTACGTTTGATATTAATCGTTATAAGTCTTTTAAAGATTTGATGGTTCCGTTGCAGAAGGATCATATTGAGTCTGCATATAAGAAGATTGTTTCTTTACCTGTCGGGTATGAGGATGATGCGTCTTGGTTGGGGTCTATTGGTGGTTCCGGTGATCAGGTTATGTTAGTGTCTGGTTCTGACTTATCTAGGAATTTAGGCAAGTATGTGAATGAGAAGGATTTGATAGGGTTATTTGGGCAGGATTTTTGGGATTCTTACTATGAGTGGTTATGTGTGCCTAAGTATTTTGCGGTAGCTGTTTGTAGTTATGATGGGGCTGCTGCTCATGGTGAGGGTACTAATTGGTGTACTCGTTTTGGGGTTAATGGGGATCATACTGAAAAGTATTTATCAGAGGGACCCCTGTTTGTTATTTACTGTAATTCGTCTTTAGAGACGCCACCAGGCGTTGCAGATGGGCTGTTTGTTCGCGGTAATATTAAGCGTGTTGCTCAGGCTTCTTGGTATAGTGATGGTCATATTCGTGAGGTTAATGATGTTAAGAATGCATCTATAGAGAAAGAAAAGCGTTCTGATATGTACTTAGGCCCTTTTCTCGATGCCTTGTTTGAGGTTTCGTCTGATTTACGTGAGGATTGGACTCCTCCTGAGAAGAATTATAAGACTGTTGTTAAGGAGGATGTGTGGGGTCAGGAGGTTCGTTTTGAGTCTGATGGTAGTATTAGTGTTGAGGATGGGGTTTCTTATTTTGTAGTTTCGGATGATGTTGTTACTTATGCCACTGATGATTTAGTTCCTAATATTATGGCTTCTCCTGGTTTTTATATATCCTTTCTCGATGGTTATATAGAGAGCGTTAGGGTTGATATGAATTCTCCGATTAGTCAAATGAACCGGTATTTTTACAGGGTAGAAAATCCTAATCTACTTGGGAACGCTGCTTTTACCAGTATACCTGGAGGATTTGATGCGGCGATTGCTATATTTCGTAGGATTTTTGCTAAGTTTTCGGGTTCAATTGTTCCTGTTGAAATGCTTGAAGATTTATCTCATGTCGAGGATGATATTGTCATTGTTGTTGAGAAGTCCGGTTCGTTATATTGTGTGCCTGTGTGTATA
>CAYUUX010000027.1:0-10946 GCA_964448085.1 uncultured Gammaproteobacteria bacterium
TTATTGTTAGTGTACATTTTTACCTGCCTATGGATCCTGTACAGTTAACCATCATCATAATTAGCTTCATCCTTACAACTCTCATCGTCGTTTTATCCATTCAGGTATGGCATATATTGGGAGAATTTCGTCAGACAGTGCAGAAGATGAATAAAATGCTCGATGACGGTGGGAAAATCACCGGCATCATGAGTGAATCTGCGTCTGGAATAGCTGGTTTTTTTGGAGGAATAAAAGCGGGAATGAATGTATTATCGATTTTTAAAAAAGGGGTGAATAATGAACGAGAATAATCGAGATAATAAATTCATGATCGGCTTTTTCATTGGAGGATTGATTGGCGCTGGATTGATGTTTCTTTTAGGTACTAAGGAAGGGAAGAAACTGGAAAAACTTGTTGAAAAAAAGGGAAAAGAAACACTTTCGGACCTAGAGGACAAAGTTGATGAGTTAAAAGAAAAAGGTGAAGAGTTAATAAAAAAGGGTGAAATGATTAAGGAGAAAGTTCTTGAACAGGTTGAAGAAAAAAAGAGCGATTTCACTCACGAAGCGACAAAACGCCTTGATTCTGCTTTAGCGAGCGTGGAAGAGATACAGGAAAAAGGTCTTGCAACCACATCGAGTGTGCGGAAACACTTGTTTAAAAACATTCCGAAGCATTCGTAATCGATTGTTCTTCCTTACGAAATAAAATGCTTTCGAAGCATGGCGCTTTTTTCCTCTTTTGCATGATATAATCGCATCATGACAAGTGATGATATTCGATCAAAATATCTCTCTTTTTTCCAAGACCCACCAAGAAATCATGTGTGTATACCCTCTGCGCCTTTGGTTCCGGAAAACGATCCGACAACGTTGTTTAATAGTGCGGGGATGCAGCCTCTTGTCCCTTATCTATTAGGTCAACCGCATCCACAAGGTAAGAGATTGGTAAACAGCCAGAAATCGTTTCGTGCGCAAGATATTGATGAGGTTGGTGACAATCGGCATATGACTTTTTTTGAGATGTTGGGGAACTGGTCGTTGGGTGATTATTTTAAGGAAGAACAATTATCGTGGGTTTATGAATTTCTTACCCAAGAATTGGGCTTAGACGCCAAGCGTCTTTACGTTTCCGTCTTTAAAGGGAACGAATTTGTGGTAAAGGATGATGCATCTGTCGTTATTTGGAAACGTTTAGGTATTCCAGATGACCACATTTTTTCATATGATGTTTCGCAAAACTGGTGGAGTCGATCGGGAACGCCGGAGAAGATGGCAGCGGGAGAACCTGGTGGGCCGGACAGTGAAATATTTTATGATTTTGGAGCAGAACTCCATTTTCATGAGAATTCTTTGTTTAATAAGGATCATTGCCATCCGAACTGCGGATGCGGACGTTTTATGGAAATCGGGAATTCTGTATTCATGCAATATAAAAAAGCGGAAGACGGATCGTTGCAGAAGTTATCACAACAAAATGTGGATTTTGGAGGTGGTCTTGAACGATTGAATGCTGCGGTAAATCACACACCGGATATTTTTTTGACAGATTCTTTTTCATCGATTATCGAGGCGCTTTCTTCTTTAGCGAATGTAAGTTACGGTATGAAAAGCGAACAAACGCGTGCCATGAGGATCATCGCAGATCATATCCGAGGTGCAGTAATGATGATTGTGGACGGCGTTGTTCCGAGCAATAAGCAACAAGGATACGTTCTTCGTAGGCTTATTCGACGATCTATGTTATATGCAAAAACGTTGGGTCAATGGGGAGATTGGAATTTCATGAGCAAACTCGTTGCCCCGGTTGCTCAACAATACCGTCTGCCATACCCCGGGGTTTTTCAAAAAAAGCAATTCATTGAAACGGTTATCACGGAAGAAATCGGTAGATTCGCGAAAACTGTGGAAAAAGGTATGCACGAGTTAGCAAAAATGAAATCGATAGACGGGACAAAAGCTTTTTTGCTTTATGAAACCTATGGATTTCCATGGGAATTGACAGAAGAGATTGCTTTACAAAGAGGCGAAGACATACAAAGAGAAGAATTTGAAAAAGCGTTTAAAAAGCATCAGGAACTCTCCAGAACGGCAAGCGCAGGGATGTTTAAGGGTGGTCTCGCAGATCAAGGGGAAAATACAACAAAGCTACATACGGCAACACATTTACTGCATGCCGCGCTCAGAAAGGTTGTGGGGACACATATACAACAGAAGGGGAGTAATATTACCGCCGATCGATTGCGTTTTGACTTTTCTCATCCAAACAAAATCAATCCGGAAGAACTTGAGAAGATTGAGCAAATGGTGAATCACGTGATACAGGACAATCTGTCAGTGACATGCGAAGAAATGGATAAAGACATTGCGCTTGCTTCGGGGGCTTTGGGATTCTTTACAGAAAAATACGGAAAAAGAGTAAAAGTGTATACCGTCGGAAAAACGGTAAAGGAATATGTAAGCCGCGAAATCTGTGGTGGCCCGCACGTTTCCTTTACAGGTCAGTTAGGTCACTTTACAATAGATAAAGAGGAGTCAGCCGGTGCTGGGGTACGTCGTATCTACGCACATCTAGATAATCATGAAACTCTCAAATCCATTCCAACGCTTGCTTCATCAAAGAGAAGTTGAAAAGGACATGTATCTTTCTCTGGTTATTTCCCACATGAGTGTTTCTGGTTGTGTGTGGAGCCTTGATCCAGAAAAAAAGCTTGATATTTTAGGATGCGAACAACAGGACACACACGATGCTACATGGGAAGAGCGAATAGAGGTAACTGATGCGATAATCAGCAAACTCCAAGATATACCCGGAGTACATAAACTCCAAAATACGGTTTTTGGGTTCGTTCCGGAATTCTTAACCGATTCTGGGGAATTGGTAAAAACCGTCCGTCCCGATTTAAAGCGCATGACGCAAGCGTTGGGGCTTAAGCCCGTAGGTTTTGTCCCGATAGAAACCGCAATAGTGTTTCAGCTCAAAAACGAAGAGGGAGTTCCTCCGAGCATAATTTTGCTTTATGTTACGGAAGATACGATTGAATTATCTCTGTATAGAGTGGGAGCGTTTATGGGGAAAAGAGTGGTTCCCATAAGTGAGTTTATTGTTGAGGATGTTGAAACCGCGATAAAAAGTTTTTCTGACATGGAAGTATTACCTTCAAGAATACTGTTATATGGAGACAGTAAAGAATATTTAGAGAAAATAAAATCCCAACTGCTAACGTATCAATGGACAACGCGTGCAAATTTTTTACATTATCCGACAATTGATACGACATCACTCTCGGATCTTTCTCGTGCGGTTGCACTTGCGGGCGCAAGTGAACTCTTACCCGTTTTCCAAGATGACACACCGGAAGAAACAACAGAGAATGCTGCAATTGCCATAGCACAATCAGATGTGTTGAAAGAAAATAAAGAGGATGCATCAGAGGAGTTGCAGGATTCAGATGCTATAGATCCGAAAATCTCTTTAGAATCCGACGATGAAGAAGTCAATGAGGTTGATGTGGAATCGATACACGCGAATGTCGTGCCGGTCGCACCCGAGGTATTAGGTTTTAAAGAAAGCACCGATATTCTGGAGGAACCGGAAAATACAAAACCTGATAGAGATTTGGAGCAAGAAGAGTCGGAAGAGCAAAAAACACCCCAGATGCGCTTAAAAGAAAGTTTCCTGCAGATAGTGCAAAATATTCGGTCGATGCTGCATAAAAAACACGACCATGACATGGGTAGTAAGCGAAAAGTAGGAATCCCAATCGTGATAGCTATGATCTGTGTACTAGGAATGTTCGGATTATCGTATTACTTGATACCACAATCAACCATTATTATTTCCGTGATTCCCAACACCACAACAAAAGAAAAAGCCGTTCTGGTAAGTACCACCGCAACCGCAGTTGATGCAACTAAATTTATCGTACCGGGGAAAAAACAGGAACAAATGATAACAGGAGAAAAAACGACCGCCGTTACCGGAAAGAAAAAAATCGGTGATCCGGCAAAGGGGGCGGTTACGATTTACAATAAATCTGTCACCGGAAGAACACTCAAAAAGGGGACAATACTCACAACGGATACGCTTAAATTCACAATCGATAGCGATGTCGAAGTGGCATCGGCAAGTGAATCAATCGGATCCATAACGTTTGGTAAAACAAATGCGTCGGTAACCGCAGTTGCCATTGGTGAGGAGGGAAATATTCAGGCTTCAAAAGAATTTGTATTTCAAGACATTTCTTCCTCAGTGCTTATTGCAAGAAACGATCAACCGTTTTCAGGAGGAACCAGTAGAGAAACAACGGTTGTATCGAGAAATGACTATGATGCTCTCGTAAAGGTACTCACAGAGGAATTAGTTGTCAAAGCGCAGGGTGAATTAAGTACGGCAGTTGGTGGAGGAGACAAGCTTATTGAAGAAACAATTAAAACAACAGTAACAAACAAAATATTTACGGAAGAATTGGATCAGGAAGCAACAGAGCTTCATGGAAAAATAACTGTTTCGGTTAGTGGTATTTCTTATAGTGAGCAAGATATTAAGGGATTGCTGCAATCATTAGCCAGTGAAAACATACCGCAAGGATATGTCATAAACGAAGCAAGGTCTACAACATCAATTACAAAACCGGTGGTAAAAAAAGATGGAAGCATAAGTATGAACGCTTCTATTGCTTTGGTATCAATTCCTACAATTGACGTTACTTCCCTGCAAAACCAACTAAAAGGAAAAAACATCGAAAATGCTAAAGAAGAACTGAAGAAACTGCAGGGTGTGCAAAGCGCTGAATTCTTCTTCCGTCATTCTCCAACGAAGGCTCGATTGCCAATGAAATCGAGCAATATAAAAATAGAGGTGATTGTAGGTCAATAATATGCCGTTATATCGTTATGTGAAGAGTGTTCCGCGGGCATCCTTATCGCGGCAAAAAACAGCATCATATGTTTTTATACTTTCCGGTATGGGGATATTGGTTTGGACATTGTGGCCGATTATCTCGTTTACCACATTGAAGGAAGATGCGCTGGCAAAAACCGTGTCACCCGTTTCGGATACTGTATACGCGGCGGAAAATACCCTTCCTGCAATCATTGATACAACCAATTATGAAGATCCAAACAGTTGGTATCCGACAAAACCGCAAAAGAAAATTACCGCGGCGGTGAATTCATACGCATTGACGATCCCTAAATTGAAAATTCAGAACGCAACTGTGATGATAGCGGGAGACGATTTAGCTGAAAGTCTTGTTCATTATGGCGGCACTCCGATGCCGGGTCAGTACGGAAATACAGTGATATTTGGTCACTCGACGCTGCCACAATTTTATAATCCGACAAATTATAAAACGATATTTTCGCTTCTTCCAACGCTGCAAGTTGGCGACACGGTAATAGTATCGTATGATGGCATAACATATACCTATCGCGTATATTCCATGATCGTGGTGGAACCAACAGATCTATCCCCGTTGGAACAAAAATTTGATGATTCTTACATGACGCTTGTCACTTGTGTGCCGCCGGGAACATACTGGAAGCGATTAAATGTGAAGTTGCGTCTTACGCATACCATATGAGCACATCGGGAGAAAGAACAGCTGTTGAAGCTATTCAAAAAAAACTATTAGGGAAAGAACTCACGTACAGAGAAATTTTTGCCGTCATGGATGAAATAGCACATGAACGGTTAGGTCCTGTGCTCACCACCTATTTCACTGCAGCAGGTTTTAAGGAAGGGTTTACTCCGGAAGAGCTTTTCTTTATGACAAAAGCGATGGTGGATACCGGAAAGAAATTGCATTTCAAAGGGATTGTTGCAGATAAACATTCAACGGGGGGCGTTGCTGGGACAAGAACAACAATGATCTTAGTTCCGATCGTTGCAGCTGCCGGATTTTTGATACCAAAAAATTCATCACGGGCAATCACCGCGCCATCCGGAACAGCCGATACAATGGAAGTGGTAGCACCTGTTACGATAGACGCAGATCGTATAACGAAAATCGTCAATACTGTTGGTGGCTGTATTGTATGGGGTGGCCATTTAGGGTTAGCTCCTGCGGACGATATCATTATAGAAATAGAGCAACCAATAGCATTTGAATCGTTTGACAAGGTGATCGTGTCTATAATGGCAAAAAAAATTGCAGTCGGAGCAACCCATCTGGTTTTGGATATTCCCGTTGGTCAGACGATGAAAATACAGCATTTTACCGATGCAGAGGCTATCGCTAAAAAATTCACTTTTTTGGCACAGAAATTTGGTATCAAAACCGTCATTGATATAAACGAAATACGGGAAAACGCCGGATACGGCATAGGTCCTGTGTTGGAAGCGCATGACGTGTTTACTGTGTTGGAGCAGAGAGCAAATCGCCCTATGGCTCTTGAAGCAAAAGCATTACGGTTGGCAGGCAAGTTGCTGACGCTGTGTATTGAAGATAAAAAGTGCATGCAAGGGGTAAATGGGGAAGATTTGGCTAAAGAGCTACTTGTTTCAGGGAAGGCTTTAGAGAAAATGCGGGAAATCATAAAAGCTCAAGGTGGCAATCCCGATGTTTCCCGCGATACACTACAACCGGGTATGCAAAAATTCGAACTAAAATCAAAGCGCGCAGGAAAAATTTACAAAATAGACAACAAGGAAATCAGTATCATATGCCGCATCTTAGGATGTCCGACGGATAAGAATGCTGGGATGTATCTGAACCGAAAACTGGATGAACACGTCGACAAAGGTGATATACTATGCTCACTGTACAGTTCTGATGCATACCGTCTCAAAGAAGCAGTTGAAACGGTACAGCACATACCAATATACACGGTAACAGAATAAAAGAGGAATATGTTTAAAAATATCATTGCCCCAATACAAGCGTGGTTGTTAGCACAAGGCAAATGTGTTGCATGTGGTAAGGAATTAGAAAAACCGCAGGGTCAAGGCTATATTCAGGTGACGTGTGAGTGTGGACGTATTTATATGTATGACAGTGGGGCCAATAAATATAGGAGAGCAACATTTGAAGAAGTCAAATAATATTATCGGCAGTAGATTGATTATTGTAGGAGTAGCCATTTTGGCTATCTTTACCGGTATATTTTTTTGGTGGAAAGATGCGTTGACCCCTGTTGATGATAAGGATACCACACCAATTTCCTTCACGATTCCAAGCGGCCAAAGGACCAAAGAAATTGCTGTTCGTTTAGCAGAGGAAGACGTAATAAGAAACCAGATAGCATTTTATCTTTATGTGCGTTTTGGTGGAGCTGGAAGCGATTTACAGGCAGGAGAATTCCGACTCAATAGGGCGATGGATACAAAAACCATAGCAAAGGAATTAACGAGGGGGACATTGGATGTTTGGGTTACCATACCCGAAGGGTGGAGAGTTGAAGAAATAGCTACGAAATTAACGAAGGAGCTAGATATACCAGAACAGGAATTTCTTAAGTATGCAAATGAAGGCTATATGTTTCCTGATACATATATGATTCCCAATGAGGCCACCGCTGGAGCGGTAGCTGCATTATTGCAGGACACGTTTAACACCAAATTAACGCAGGAAATGGTAAATGATGCCAAGCGATCCGGTCTTTCAAAAGAGTCCCTTGTTACCATCGCTTCTCTTGTGGAAAGAGAAGGAAAAAATAGTGAAGACCGTCCAATGATAGCCGGTATTTTGTTAAACAGACTGCATCAGGATTGGCCCCTTCAGGTGGATGCAACGTTGCAGTATGCATTAGGGTATCAATCGAGCGAAAAAACATGGTGGAAAAAGGAATTAACTGATTATGATAAGACCATTGATTCCCCATACAATACGTACAAATACACGGGTTTGCCGCCTGGGCCAATTGCTAACCCAGGAGTGGAAGCGTTACGTGCGGTGGTATATCCCACAACAACAGAATATATGTTCTATCTTCATGATTCGTCCGGAAAGGCATACTACGCAAAAACAGTTGAAGAGCATGAAAGAAATATCGCCAATTATCTGCGTTGATTTCATGAAAAAAATTCCCCAAGTTCTGATTGCATACATCCTTTCACTTTTCTTCATGAGGAACGTATACGCGGAAGAAATTACCAATTTTACCGCGCACATAACGGTAGCATCCGATAGCTCCATGGTTGTTGCAGAACAAATCATATATGATTTTGGTTCAGTGGAGCGTCATGGAATCATGAGAGAAATTCCTTTTATTAAAGAGAACGACCAAGGGGAAAAATATAAGCTGGGAATTCGAGAATTTTCTGTGAGGGATACATTGGGAAAAGCGTATACAGTGAAACAAACTTCAGGAGGAGAAACTATAACGCTTCGTATAGGAGATGCAGATCGTACGATTTCTGGTTTGCATGAGTACAATATTTCATATGCTGTATCTGGAGCATTTGTTCCCTATTCGGATCATGACGAGCTCTATTGGAATATTACGGGGAACGGTTGGAATATTCCGATCCAATCAGCGCAAGCTGTAATAGAGCTCCCTTTTATAATTGAATCCAAAGACATGCAAACAAAGTGTTTTACCGGTTTGCAAAAAAGTACAGAAGAAAAATGCACCATGACATATGAGAATGGAAAGGTTATGGTGAAGTCAGACGATGTTTTGGGTGTTGGCGAAGGATTGACTTTCGTTGTAGGTTTTCCAAAGGGATTACTGCAGATTGTTGAGGCTGAGAAAATAAATACGCAATTTTCCGAATTCTTTTCAAGTATTGCTGCGATTGTAATGGGTATTATTGCTTTGGGTTGGTATTTCTTGCTTCCGCTTTGGATTATCCTACATTGGGTGCGATTTGGTAGGGATCCAAAAGGAACCGTTGGTGCGGCTCATGTATGGTTTGCGGTGCCAAAAACCAATAAGGGGAGGGAATTGAAACCCGCTGAGACCGGAACGCTTATAGACGAAACGGCTGATATGAAAGACATTACTGCAACGATCATAGACTTAGCCCGACGGGGATATATAAAAATTAAAGAAGAGAAAAAAAATGATTACCTGCTTGAACAATTGGCCATAAAGATACAAGGAGATACGCTTGAGCCTTTTGAGACGATTTTGTTTGACGGAATATTTGATAAAGGATCAAGTGTGCGAATTAAAGATAAAGACCTAACAACTACCGTCCATAATACAAAAAATTCCTTATACGACACGGTTGTATCAGAAGGCCTGTTTCCAAAGAATCCCCAAAAAATAA
The DNA here is from genome assembly GCA_964448085.1 of uncultured Gammaproteobacteria bacterium. GTDB lineage: Bacteria > Patescibacteriota > Microgenomatia > UBA10105 > UBA927 > CAIJMI01. The sequence continues at coordinate 9,200 of CAYUUX010000027.1, forward strand.
GGACGGTATACATGGTCATAGCAGGATTCGGAATATTCACGGGGAATTTTGTTCTTGCTATTATCGCATTTCTTTTTGGAAGAAAAATGCCGAGAAAGACGATAGAAGGGGTAAACTGTGCCAAAGTTGCGCAGGCACTCAAAGGATTTATTGTCTCACAAGACCGTCAGTATGCGTTTCAGGCAAAAAAGCAGCTGATGTTCGAGAAATTTTTGCCGTACGCGATCGTTTTCGGGGTTGAAAAGATTTGGGCAGAGAGATTTAAAGATTTGGCATTAACAAGGCCTGGATGGTATGAGACGTATGACAATCGAGCGTTTAATGCATTCGTGTTCACGAACGCGTTTAGCCGAGGGTTTTCAACCAGTATGACACAAGCAGCGACCCCCACGCGTTCGTCATCGGGCTTTTCATCAGGCTTTTCGGGCGGTGGCGGATTCTCCGGAGGTGGAGGTGGTGGAGGCGGGGGTGGGAGTTGGTAGTCGCTTATCTATGGAAATTACGGTATAATTGTTGACTTGGAGGTTTATTATGCCAAGACTTGTGAAAAAAACAGCGCACAGCCCTCATACAATTCAACCAACAGATACCCCTGTTGCTATTTGTATGTGTGGATTGTCAAAAAATCAACCGTTTTGTGATAGTTCACATTTAAAAACGCGAGATGAAGATGAACAAAAAATATATTGGTACAACGATGATGGATCACGGAAGGAGGTATGCGATTGTGGCAGCGATCAAAAGTGCGACTGCGGAAGCGCGTGTTGTTGTTCTAAGTAATAAAAAATTTTAATGAAAGTAGATTAGTATGGCAATGAAACTATTTGTAGGAAGTTTATCGTATAACACAAATGATCAAGCGCTTCGGGAGGCATTTGCACAAGCTGGTACAGTCGTTTCCGCGACTATCATCATGGACAAATTCTCTGGCCGATCAAAAGGATTTGGATTCGTTGAAATGAGTTCCGATGAAGAAGCAAAGAAAGCAATTGACATGTGGAATGGGAAAGAACTTGATGGTCGAACTTTGATCGTCAACGAAGCCCGTCCAATGGTTCCTCGAGAACAACGCCCAGGTGGTGGATTCGGAGGAGGACGACGCGACTTCGGAGGAGGACGACGCGATTTTGGAGGTCATGGAAGAGGTGGAGATCGGGGAGGAAGAGATGATCGTGGCGGACGTGATTGGTAACAATTGCGAATAAATTTATATGGGACGAACTGTTCTGCTTATTCTGGGAACGATTTTAGCAGTAGGGTTGTTTATTGTGGCGATCAGAACAGTTAGTGGGGAAGACACATGGCTTTGTTCAGATGGAACGTGGATTGCACACGGAAAACCGTATCTTCCACAACCATCATATCCTTGTCCCACCGTCATACCAACAGAGGTACAGAAGAAGTAGTCAAACAAATATAGTAATACAACAACAGTCTCCACACGGAGACTGTTGTTGTATGCTTAGTGTCTTATGACATCGCATTTCATATAATAAATACTATGGATAATCTGTCAGAGCTTCAATCACAAGTAAGAAAATTTCATAAAGAACGATCTTGGAGTCATCATCCGAAAGAAATCGCAATTGATATAAGCTTGGAAGCAGCGGAATTATTAGAACATTTTAAGTGGCGTAACGGCAAAGAATTGGATATATACATTGAAGGGCACAGGCAAGACATCGAAGATGAATTATCAGATGTGTTACACGCAACATTGCTTCTTGCACAATCGATGAATATTGAT
>CAYUUX010000028.1:0-10909 GCA_964448085.1 uncultured Gammaproteobacteria bacterium
TTCAAAAGGAAAAGCAATGGGAGATGGCGATATATTTCTTGTGTTTTGTATTAGTCTTGTGATTGGGTACCCCGCACTTATTATTGCTTTATACGTAGCTTTCTTGACGGGTGCTGTAGTGGGTGTCATACTAATTTTAGGAAGGAAAAAAACCATGAAAAGCCATATTCCGTTTGGCCCGTTCATGATTTTTGGATTAGCAATTGCATTGCAGTACGGGGAACGGATCGTGGGATGGTTAGGACTGTTATGAAATACCAAAGCACACACCCCCATCATGGATTTACCCTCATTGAACTCTTGGTTGTTATTGCCGTTATGGGTATTATTACGGCAATTGCGACAGCTTCCTACTCCACTGCACAAAAAAAAGCACGCGATTCCAGACGTATTTCTGATATGAAAGCCATTCAAAACGCGTTTGAACAATCATATGCAGAAAATCATGTTTATCCCGACGGCTGCGCAATAGATACCCAGTTTATGCCAATGGGTTTACCGAGCAATCCGAATTCTAATGCCGATTATACATACTCCAGCTTGTGTGATTCGACAACATATTGTTATTGTGCACCGCTAGAAGCGACTACCGGAAATGAAACTGAAGATTGTAATAGCGGTGCAACAATTGGCAGATATTATTGTGTGAACAATTTACAGTAGGAGGAATATATGAAACGCGTGGCTGCAAAAAAAGGTTTTACCTTAATGGAGATATTAGTTGCTATTGCCATCATTGCAATCCTTACTGCAATCGGTATTGTTTCGTACACTAGCATTAATCGAAATGCACGGAATGCGAAACGGAAAAGCGACATTGAACAAGTCCGTTCGGCTTTAGAACTGTATAGAACGGAAATCGGTCATTATCCAGGTGATGGAAGTAGTGTTTTGATTAGTGATTTATTAGCAAATGATGCAGAACTGCAAACATATTTATCAAGTGTACCAGAAGATCCAAAAGGGTCCACATATCAACAATATCTCTATCAGGCAACTGACGATAACGGTTCAGGTGTGTATTTTGGGTATTGTGTCGGTGCTTCTATGGAATCGACAGATCCCTCGTATGATGACACGGACTGTGATTTAGGATTGAACTTTACTAGAAAACAGCCATGAAGCGAGATGCTATACATCATGGATTCACCCTCGTAGAACTCATTGTCGTGATTGGTGTTATTCTTTTGGTTTCCTTTATTACAATCCTTAATTCCAACGCGTATACCGATACCCAAAAACTTCGGCAGGCTGGGTTAACCATGCGAAGCGATTTGCGGCTTGTCCGTACTAAAGCACAATCCGGATTAAAGCCTTTGGCATGTGATAGTGCCTCATCGTTAGTGGGGTATACTGTGGATTTTTTTGCAGATACCACGAACTGCGAAGGGAGTGGGTCCTGTTATCGCATGTATCCTGTATGCAACCCCGATCCGGGAGCGGCAGCGCTTGCCAGCGTTACGCAGTTCGTTACACTTCCCGATGGAATTATTTTTTCTCAGTTCGTCCCTTCAGTGAGTTTTTCAAGCGTTACCGGAAGGACGGATTTAGATACAAACGCCGTATTTCTGTTAACAGGACAACGGGATAATTCCTATGTCGTCACCGTGTCCCCTTCTGGGGTGGTCAGCGACTATCTGGGTACGTAATCTAACAAGAGATGTAGTATGAAACAACAAACACATGCAAAGGGCCAATCGCTTGTTGAAGCAGTTGTTACACTCGGGGTTGTTATCCTTCTTGTATCCGGTTTAGTTGTGGGTTCGACGCTTTCTCTTGGTCGTGCTGACAACAGCAAATCGCGTTCCTTAGCAACTACCTATGCGCAGGAAGGTCTGGAGCTGGCTCGCAAAGAGCGTGACGCCGGTTGGTCACAGTTTGTTAGCGTTCGCTCGGGGAGGTTTTGTGTTGATGAGGGTGCTATCGTTGACGGCACAACACCGTGTCCGCTTGTCAATGGAGCATTTTATCGCGAGTTGGTGTTTACTCCCGGAACGGAAGTTCCTGTTGAAACAATGAGTATCACATCAACGGTCTCCTGGTATCAGGGGAACCAAGAGGTTTTTGTCACCTTGGAAACACAACTGACTGATTGGAAATGATATGGGAAGCACGCATACCAAAAAAGGATTTACTCTTCTGGAACTTCTGGTGTCCATTGGGGTTTTAGGGTTGATTTCTGCAGTGATTGCACAGATTATTTTTACCACGGTTAAAATGAACCAAAAAACGGAAAATATTAAGGAGATGAAGCAAACCGCAGCGGGTGCTATGGAAACCATGGTACGCATGATCCAAAGTTCTTCAGATATCCTGTCCGTATGTGACGGGAGTGCTATTGAAACGTTAGATATTGTTAACCCCGGAGGTGGACAAACGACATTCAAGTGCTTAAAGGATACCGCATACGGAAGTATAAATATTTTCCGGATAGCTTCGGTCGGAGCGGATCTTTCTCAAACGTATCTGACAAGCGGCAATGTTGGTCTTGTAAAGCCAAACGGCTATGCAGGGTGCCATGTGTCTCCCGGTGTTGATCCGTCTTTGTGGTTTACCTGTTCTTCTGTATCCGGTAAAACAAAATCAGTGAATATTTATTTTCGGATACGCCCAAAAAATATTTCTACTTCCACATGGGAAGAGACGGAAAATCTGTTTCAGTCGACCGTTGTTACAAGGAATAACTAATGCTTATGATCAACTTGCATCACAGGAGAACTGCACCGTATACTACATATATGAGACGTGTTCGTCATTCTGGACAAGTACTTCTTATTACAGTTCTTGTTTTAAGTATCGCGGTTACCATTGCCCTTGCGCTTATTGGCAGAGGCGTATCGGATGTTTCCATCAGCCGCAATATTGAGGAATCCGCAAGAGCGTTCAGTGCTGCAGAGGCCGGTATTGAGGATGCGCTTCGTACGGGCGTTGGCCGTACGTTTACGTTAACTGGGTCAAATGCGACCGTTGAGTCATCGGTTAGCGTGATCGGTGCAAGCACGGGTGCGTTTACGCTTCCTCCCATTGCCCAGGGTGATGTGCAATCCGTGTGGCTTGTTGGTCACCAAACGGGAAGCAATGCGTTGGATACTTCTACCTATTATCAGGGGTCTGCTATTAATGTATGTTGGTCACATGCCACAACGCCTGCAGCTGTAGAAATCATTTTGTACTACTTGAATGGCACGGATTATATGATTCAGCGGGGCGCGTACGATCCACTGTTTGCGACACGAACAACATCCCGTGGGTTTGTCGGTGTGACCGCAGATGATGGACAATGCGGTTCAGTCACTGATGTATACCGACAGCGCGTTACCATACCAGCTGGAAGTATTCCTTTGTTGCTTCGCATTCGTCCGTATTATGCGGGAACGACGGCTACAGTATCTCCAATAGCAGGCGGTTTTGAACTTCCCGCTCAGGGAGTTGAGATAACGTCGGTTGGTTCTGTTGAAGGAGGCGTGACACGGAAAATTAGTGTCAAACGACAATACCCTTGGCCATCATCCTTGTTTGATTATGCAATCTATAGTCAAAATACGTTTATTCATTAACAATTTATATCCTGCCTATGCAAACATCACTGGGAATTGACATCGGGACACACAGCATAAAGCTGATTGAAGTTGGCAAGGAAGCAAATATCCTGACTTTGCTTGCTGCAGGCAGCATGCCGACTCCCCCAAAATCGCTAACATCCGTTGTTTCAAGCGATATGGAAGCACTTGCCTATGTGGTGAAGCAGTTGGTCAAGGAAACCGGTGCAAAATCCCGCAGTGTCACTATTTCCCTTCCGGAATCCCAAGTCTTCACGCGGGTTATTGAAGTGCCGCAATTGTCTTCTCGGGAATTAAATTCTGCAATTCAATGGGAAGCCGAACAGTATATTCCTTTACCCCTGGATCAGGTCAATATGGATTTTACTATCTTGCGGGATGCAAAGCAGACCACGAGCGGAAAAATGGACGTTTTACTTGTTGCGGCGCCAAAAGCATTGGTTGAACGTTATGCTTCCATTTTGGAGCTAGCGGAACTCACACCACTTTACGCGGAAACGGAAATTATTGCGGTTTCACGATCAATCGCGCGTTCTATTGCTAATCTCAAAAACGTCATGGTTGTTTCCATGGGTGCACAGACGACGGATATGACGATCCTTCATGGAGGTGTTATTTCCTTTGCCAGGTCCATCAGCACGGGTGGCGAAGCCCTCTCCCGAGCCCTGCAGCAAGCCTTAGAATTTACTAACGTGCAAGCTGAAGAGTACAAAAAAACCTACGGTTTACAACAGGGGGTGTTGGAAGGGAAAATCCTGGCGGTTTTAGATCCGATCATGGTAACAGTTATCAATGAAATCAAACGTGCGTTGGCGTTTTTCCAGGAAAAATACGTCAATGAGCGTATTGAGGCGATCATATTGTCGGGAGGGAGTGCAAAATTACCAGGTATCGTTTCGTATATGACGGAAAAAATTAATATCGAAACGCAGGTGGCGAATCCATGGGTAGGCATACAAAAGGAAGCACGGTTTACCGTGCTGAATGCTGAAGGACCATCCTTTGCTGTTGCAGTAGGACTCGCAATGCGTGCGTAAGGTATGCAACAAAATTCCATTAATCTATTTCGTACAGCAGAAAACCTTTCTCCCGTCATGGGAATTCTTGAACGGTATTTACGGTGGATCCGCACCGTGCTGTTGATGGGGCTCCTGGTGATCGGCGTGGCAACGGTAAGCGTCTACATTGTTTTTTTTCTCCAACGGCAGAATCTTGAACAGCGACGAAGCGTTTTGTATACGTCGGTGCAGCAGAATTTAACCAAGGAAGCAATGTTCGTAGCGCTTCGATCCAGAATTCAGGCACTCAAAAGAATCATGCAATTGCAAGTTTCCATTGCCCCGTATATCGATGTGACATTGCAAATTGCATCTCCCCCGCAATTACAGTCGTTTTCCTTGGGTGATGCAGGGTCAATCGAGATCTCTACAAAGTCTCCTTCCGTTGAGTCGGCAAAGGATTTGTTGAACATAGTCATACAGTTAACAAACGCCGGAAAGATTCGTAAACCGACGCTCACAGGAATAGCGCTGGATAAGGAAGGAATCGTTACCATGGGTTTGACGTACATCGTCGTTTTAACGCCGGCAACATTATGAAATCTTTACGCAAGTTCATTCGCAATTACCAAAGCTTTATTGTTTCAGGAAGCATTCTTTTGTTTTCGCTCCTTGCCATCGTCTACGGATTGATTCCGGGAGTGAAGACGACGAGCAATCTTATTAAGGAAACACAGTCGCTTCGTGCACTCATCAAAACTCTTGAAAAAAAACTGCAGGTATTGGATTCTCTGGATCCGCAAGAACTTGCAAACAATACTGCAGCCGCGGTATCGGCAATCCCTGCTGATAAATCACTGGGAACGCTGTTTTCAACTATCGATGTGTTGACCTCGACGCAGGGCGTGTCCGTGACGGGTGTATCGCTTGGGTCAGTTGGGTCCGTTGCAACCGCATCAGCAAGCAAACTTAGCGCTGAGGAAAAGAAATTGGGAGTGAATATTATCCCGTTTTCCCTGATCATTGAAGGTGAAATAACAAAAGTGCGCAACGTTGTTGACAGCGCTATCAACATACGTCGATTTTTTAACGTCCAGAGCTTTGATTTAAATTTCAACACAGAGACCGGCATTACGAGTTCAAAGCTCGCGATGGTTGCGTATTACGTTCCCGACCCGACATCCGTTGGGAAAATTACGGATCCATTAAAACCATTTTCTGAAGACGAACTTTCCGTGTTGGAAAAAGTATCGGCCATGCCGCTTTTAACGGAAGTCATTGCGTCTCAAAGTGCAAACATTCAGACAACACCGGTTACAGTTGATCCATTCAGCCCGTAAGAAGATCGGGTCGCCGCTTTTTTGTACGGACCTCAGATTCCTTTATTCTCCATGCTGCTATGCGCTGGTGATTTCCCGAGAGAAGCACTGTGGGTACACGTTTTCCATGAAATTCAGGTGGTTTTGTGTAGTGTGGATATTCAAGCAGGCGATTCTCAAACGACTCGTCGGTGGTCGCATCAGCCCGTTTTAACACATGAGGTATAAGGCGGACGATCGCATCAACAAGTACCATTGCGGGTAATTCCCCGCAGGTGAGAATATAGTCCCCAATGGAGATCTCCTCATCGACAAGCGATCTGATGCGTTCATCCACTCCTTCATAATGCGCGCATACGATGATGAGGTGTTTCTCATTTGACATGTTTTTGATCGTTTTTTGCACGGCTCTTTCCCCTTGTGGATCCATGAGAATGCTTCTTGATGGGATACCGTGGTGCAGGCGTTTTGCGTAGTCAAGCGCAGCAGAAACGACGTCAACACGAAGGACCATTCCGGTTCCCCCACCATAAGGATGGTCATCGACGCTTTTATGCTTGTCTTTTGCAAAATCCCGAATATCTACGTACTCGATATGGACGAGTCCTTTTTTTTGTGCACGTGCGATGATTGAGGAATCAAACGGTCCCCGAAACATATCGGGAAACAGCGTCAAAATGGTGATATACATGAACTATTACGCAGAAGCTTCGGGATATGCTTCTTTTGGCCTGTCTTCAAACAATTCTACGTCAACATATTTGTTCTGTTTGGCTGCCATGAGCTTGATAATGTCGCGTATTGCCCGGATAATCCGACCTTGTTTGCCAATGACTTTTCCCATATCCTCGGGATGAACGTGCAGGACAAACACCGTTCGCGTATCTTCAGCGCGTTCTTCAACGCTTACGTCTTCCTGGTGTTCGACGATATGGGAAACGATAAAAAGCAACGTGTCTTTCATGCGGTTTTTTTCGGATTCAGTATTTTATCAACACCAACTGTAGGTTGTGCGCCGACTGAAAACCAATACTGTACGCGTTCTTTGTTGACCGTTAATGTTGGCGGTTTGGTTAATGGGTTGTAGGAACCCAAAATTTCAATCGTACTGCCGTCCCGTCGTTTGCCTTCTTCCATGACGACGATGCGGTATGTCTTTCTGTTTCTTGATCCGGTTTGTGCGAGTTTTATTTTTACCATAGGTGGTAGAATATCATATTTTACCCATCTTCTCAAGCGCGTCGCGGGCAGCTGCCTGTTCACCAGCCTGCTTTGATTTCCCTGTTCCACTGCCGAGTTTTTTCGTTCCTATGTACGCATCTATCCAAAATACGCGGTTGTGATCAGGTCCCTCTGTCTTTTCTACGGTATAGACGGGTGACGTTTTGGTTTCTCCCTGAATGATTTCTTGGAGAAGGCTTTTGAAGTCCACGTAGGATTTCTCCTCAACGATTGTTTTTGCCTGAGTAAATAGATATGTTTGTAAAAAATGCTCCGCCGCTTCAATGCCTTGGTCCAGGAAGAGCGCTCCAAGAAATGCTTCAAACGAATCCGCGAGAAGCGACATGTTTTCTCTTCCGCCCGAATCTTCCTCACCGTGGCTTAAGAACAGTAAATCGCCAAATCCAAGCCCCTTTGCGGTTTGTCCGAGTGTATTGGTCTTGACGAGGCTGGAACGGATATTTGTGAGCGTCCCTTCCGGATATTCCGAGTATGTTTGGTAGAGAAATTTTGACGTAAGAAAGGACAATATCGCATCGCCCAGAAATTCCAACCGTTCATTGGAGTGACGAATATGCTTTGCCTCGTTTAAATAGGAGCGGTGGTAGAATGCCTGGTGAAGCAGATCGTGATTGGAAAATTGTACGCCGATGGTTTGCTGTAGAGTTTCAAATGTCATATGTTTTGTACGATTGTACCCAAGACTCCGTTAATAAATTTGGGACTGTTCGGATTGCCAAATGATTTGGCAAGTTCCACGGCTTCATCGATGACGACACGAAATGGTATTTGCTTCTCCTGTGTTATTTCAAACAACGCCAACCGGAGAATTGCTAGATCAATTTTTGCAATTTTCTCAACCGGCCATTCCGGTGCTGCCTTTCCGATCATTTCGTCAATTTTGGGAAGAAGCGGGCGGATCTCTTGGATATGTTCACCTTTTTGAGGGTTGCCAAAGCTATAGGAAAAAAGTTCCTGCATCCGAGTAATTCGTTTTTGGTGTCTGGGGTCTTGGGCGGTTTTCATGATGCGAGCGTATGTGTTTTGCTTCTTTTTTAAAGACAAAAAGCAAAACGCATGCGCACAATCTGTTTTACTTACTTTTTCTTTTCTTTTTTCACCTTGTGTGTGACGACTTCTTTTCCGTCGTAATAGCCGCATGACGGGCATATTGTATGGGGTGAACGAATTGCACCGCACTGTTTGCAGAGGACCGCTGCTGCTGCGGTGAGTTTAATTGCAGCTTTGCGTTTCCCGCCGCGTCTTGTTGAATGTCTGCGTTTTGGTAAAGGTGTCATAGATGCTCCTTAATCTTGCGTTACAGTGCGTATTTTACTCTCATTGAGGCGTTCTCTCAAGTGGGGAAAAGACTGAAATGTCGGATCCCTGTCTGTAAGAATTCCTACGGCCCGACCCGTTTGTTGGACAAGATGTTCGTCAGTTAATGAAGCGAGCGCAAGTGCAGGGATGCCGTGCTGTCTTTGTCCAAACAAATCTCCGGGACCTCGTGTCGTCAAATCGTATTCCGCAAGCTCCGGTCCGTTGTGCACACGTTCGAGTATCGCCAACCGCTCGTGTGTTTTCGGATCGCTTGTTTGGGAAAACAGGAGGCAATAGGATTGCTTGTCGTTTCTTCCTACCCTTCCCCGCAACTGGTGCAGTTGTGAGAGGCCGAATCGGTCAGACCCTTCGATCATCATGATGGTTGCATTCGGGATATCGATGCCAACCTCCACAACAGGTGTTGCGATGAGTATTGCCGTTTCCTGGTTGTGAAAACGCTCTAATATCGCAGTTTTTTCATTTGATTTCATCCGTCCATGCAGCAGTTCCATTGGGATGTCGGAAAAGACATCCCGCTTGAGCGTTTCAAATTCTTTTTTTGCCGCCTTTACCGTCGAGAGTGTTTCTGACTCTTCTATAAACGGACAAATGATAAATGCCTGTGCGTGGTTCGTGTGAATTTCCTTCTTTATCCATGCATATGCACTGTCGCGTTTTTCCAACGGGACAACCCAGGTGCGCACCGGCTTTCTTCCCAATGGCATTTCGCGCAATACGGAAAGATCGAGGTTACCGTACAGGGTAAGCGCTAAAGTTCTGGGTATGGGAGTTGCAGTCATTGTCAGAAGATGTGCGGTACTGTTTGATGTATCCTTTGTCCGAATTTCCGCCCGTTGTTGTACGCCAAAGCGTTGTTGTTCATCAATGACCACGAAGCCAACCTTTTTGAGCACCGTCGTTTCTTCCAGGAGTGCATGTGTGCCGACGTAAACATGCGGTTCTTTGTTTGTTGTTTTTTGTGGTGTTGGTTTTTTCCCGCCAACAATCAGCTCAACGTGGATATGAAATGGCTCAAGGAGTGCGGCAAGCGTTTGGAAATGCTGATGTGCCAATATTTGCGTCGGTGCCATCAGAACCGATTGGTATCCGTTGGCAGAAGCGATGAACATTGCTGCGGCTGCGACAATTGTTTTGCCGCTTCCCACATCCCCTTCAAGGAGTCGATTCATCGGCACGGTGTTGGCAAGATCCTTGCGGATTTCTCCGATGGCGTTTTGTTGTCCATTTGTCAGGGTAAACGGCAGAGACCGTATGAATTGTTGTATTTCGTTTTCGCCGATCGTGCATGCCGGCGCATGTCTGGTTTCCCTCCAGATTTTCCGTTGTTCAAAGGAAAGACATTGCATCCAGACCAATTCATCAAAGGCCAACCGATGTTTTGCTTCATCCCCGGCATGTATTGTTGTTGGAAAATGCACTGCACTGACAGCCTCAGGAAGATATGGCAGGTGGAACTGTTCGAGAATATCTTTCGGGAGGTATTCCTCAACAAACGTTGGATACTGGGTGAGTAATGCATGGATTCTTGCACGCAGCCATTTGGACGTAATCCCCGCTGTCTCAGGATATACGGGTACGATGCGTCCCGTATGTAATTTTGTTGTTTCAGATGTTACGAATTCATATTCTGGGGATTCTATGGCAAGCGTATTTCCAAAAAAACCAACTGTTCCGGAGACGGATAAAACGTCTCCAGGATGGATGATTTTGGGAAGGTAGATCTGGTTAAACCAAATAACGGCTATCGAACCGGTTGCATCAGTAAGCACTGCTTCTTGGATGCGTTTGCCGGTTTTTGTGAAAATGTTTCGAATGGATTGTACGGTTCCTTCACAGCTTGCAAGCAGTCCCGGTCGAAGTTGACGAATTGGCGTTGTATGCGAAAAATCGTTATACCGGAAGGGCGTATGGTAGAGCAGATCGCGTACCGTGGTGATACCCAGCCGTTCCAGTTTTGTTGCCATTGCTGGACCAATCCTCGGTACGTATTGTACGGGAGAGGATGCCTGTAGCTTCATGACTTTGTTATCGTATAGAAAGTAGCGGAATAAATGATGTAGCGATCAGCGCAAGGGATGCGATGACAACAATCACCTTCCAGAATGCTTCGTGTTTTCTAAAAAAGTTCATATGAGTTGAATTTTAATAAACTTTCTTTTTCCGACCTTCATTATATCATTTGTTTTGATTGTTACGTCCGTTGTTTGAAATTTGATCCCCACTCCGTTGATTTCCACCGCATCCTGATCGATTAGCCTTCGCGCCTCAGATTTGCTTGTTGCTGTTTTTGTTTCCACAAGCAGGTCTATTAACTTCCATACAGGTTGTTTTGTCGAAAACATGGGAATATCCGAGTCTGCCAACGATTTTTTCTGGAACAATTTTTCGAATTCATCCCTTGCAATACTCGCCTCCTTTTCACCGTGGAGTTCCGAGACGATTTTCTGTGCCAGTTAATCACATTGTG
>CAYUUX010000029.1:0-10389 GCA_964448085.1 uncultured Gammaproteobacteria bacterium
CCACGGCTTCCACAATAGTTGCGGTGATGGGCGCCCCGTGAAATTTATAGAAGGAACGGATAATTCCCATCATTGTAGTGGTCAGTGTAACGTCCGACGGTACTTTGCCCGATTTAAAAAGTTCGGGTCGGGATCGGACGTCCACCATAAATTGCACGAAACGTTGATTTCGTTGCTTCGCGTCTTCTGCCAGTAATGTTACGACATCTTCCTGGGTCGTCACTTCTTCGTGCTTGAAATAGACGGTCAGCCAGTAGCTGTAATTCTGCGCACGAAAATCTTCGGGATGTTTAAGCCCGCCTTTGCAGTATTGGAGTTGTTTAGCAGTCAGCCATTCTGCCACTTCTGGGTATTCGACGATTGGGTACGCTGTGACGAGGTGATTCCAGCGTGCTTGAGTGTGTGCTTTGAGTGATCGCATTTTACTCATCTTCTGTTGGATAAGTCATTTATAAAAAGCGATTTTTTAGCACGCAAAATTTTAATTTTGCGTGGAAAAAAGTCGCCTTACCATGTAACTAGTGTTACAAACATAAAAATGTTTGTAGAATTGAGATCATCGGCAACTCGATTCTAAGCCGCGATCACGCGTTTTAAGGGAGAAAATTGCTGAAATTAAATGATTTCGTGAAATGAATACCGTAACTTGATTAGAAACGCAATTACGTTAGTAAAATCATTTACCGCTTTTCCCATTTTCCCGTTTTCCGTCAAAAAATTTCACATAAAAATTTTATACCAAAAATAGTAGGGTAGTAGGGTAGTAGGGGGCAAAGCCCGCCCCCTCACTCTCACCCCAAAACCCTCTACGTAGGATGGCAAAGCACCCTACATGAGAATAGCCCGCGCCGAAAGATAAAGCTTCGGCTTATCGTCTATAAGTCGCGATCGCGGATCTGCGAACCTACAACGCATTATTTTGGAGCAAAAAAAAGCGGGTGAAAGATAACGAGCAACAGCCGCGATCGCCGTCCTCACCCTTATAAAAAATAAGCACCAAAATAAGCACCAAAAAGCTTGTGACGGGGAAGATTGATATGAAACGGGGAAAATGGGAAAAAGGAAAGTAGGTATTTGAGAAAACGGGAAAATAGGAAAATGGGAAAAAACAAAAAAATAAGCAACAAAAAGCAAACCGTCACAATATAGCAGCAAAAATTTTTGAATACATACGGGAAAAATGGGAAAAAATGAATATGGGTATTTGGGAAAATAGGAAAATGGGTAAATGGGAAAAAGCGAAAAACGGAAAATGAGAAAGTAAGAAACAACTGCAAATTACCCTCAATTTTTTGATCATCGCGTGCGCGCTCTTTTTTTGCGTTATTTTTGAGATAACTTTTATAATCGCTTTTTAAATAGACACGATTTACAATGTATGTAAGTTTTTTGTAACAAAAAAACTGACGGGGAATAACGAATGATAGAACCGCAAGCGAAACAGGAAATTGATCGGGTGTTGAAATGGGTAAAAAATGAGAAAGACGAGCAGGCGCACACGTGGCTGCTGCTTATTCAAACCTTTGACGATCAATTTTGCGTAGTAAAAACAAGCCGTCCGCGGGAACGCATGCGGAATTTACGCGAAATGGGGAAGAAAAGCAATAAAATGATTCGGAACAACGGAATAAAAGCGTGGACAATCGGTCGTGTGCCATTGCGACTAGCAAAAGCGTTAAGCTATCAGCTAAAAACGCTAAAAAGCGATGAGCAAGCTGCGTTGTTGACAGATTATGCGCTACAAAGTTTTTTGAATGAACGAATCGCATTTTTGGAACAAACTGAACAATGAGAAGAGCACAATGAACGTGAACAAGTTGAAAACTAAGTATGCGAGCTGGACGCACGCGGATTTCGAAGCGGCGTGGTATGCCGCCTGCGCCCGCGGGGCAGACGACGAGACAATCATGTTTTTGTATGAGCACATGCAAAAAACAGAGCAAGAATGCACGTGCGCAACGTGCCGCACGCTGCGCAAGCAAATTGCAACGTTGGAACGTGAATTGAAAGCAGTAGACGTAGCAAACAAAGCAATCGCGGCGAATAATGCAACAATCACCCATCCCGCGGAGAAAGACGAGGAGATCGACCCCTGGCTGCTGCGGTATGAATTAACTGTGTTGAAAAACGTGAGGGATGAAAAATGACGGACGAGCAAATCGCAACGATGTTGAAAAACGGGGCGAAATGGAAAGAGATACAAGCAACATTGCAGGTATCCCCGTCCGTTGTCGCTCGCGTGAAGCGCCAGCTCGAGACTCTTAAGCAAAACGAGAGTAGCGAGAGTAGCGAGAGCACAACGCAACGCAACGCAGAATTGCGCGCGTTGTGGGAGTTAGTGAAATTACAATTGCGCAAAGGCAAGCGCCCAACACAAAATGCAATTGTAGCGCAGTTTGAGCAACGTCTTTTTTTGTAATACAAAAAAACGGTGAAAACGATGACGAAACGAAATTTAGAATGTTTAAGTTGCGCGGAACGATTCATTGTTCAAATGAATTGTAAAACGTGTGTAATTGACGAATGTACTGTTCGCAGTACGCGTGAAGATGTTGAAAAACTGTCGAAATGTTTAATTTCATACAAATGCAAACATTGTCGATAAAAGAATCGAGAGAGCAGAAATGATGCGAAAACGTGACGGGACGTTAAAAAAGCGATGTGTGCGCTGCACACACAGGAATTGGCAACATTGTCGATTTTGCTCAGCGTTGCTTTCAAAAGCTGATAAACCTGATCGTTAACCACCTTTTTTCTTTATTTTTCAAGAGCTTCGCGTATCATTTTTGCATTAATCTTTCTAATACTCTTCAAATACTTAAGAGTAGTCTCAATTGAAGAATGTCCTAAAAGAAGGGATATTTGATTAATACTTATACCCTTATCTAATAATTTTGATGCGTATGTCCTTCGGGTGCAATGAAATCCCGTGTTTTTCTGAATTGAAGGACAAGATCTGGAATAAGAATTGATAACATTAATCATAGATCTCTTCTCTAATTTATCAAAATCTCGATCTTTCTTAATTTGACTAGTAAAGACATATCCCGTTTTTCGATTACCGATAAAGCTTCTTAATTTTGAAGAAAGTTCTAAAGTGATCGGGATAATTCGATTACTTAATTCTGTTTTGCATTTGAAAGAATCATTATATTTTCCGCATCCCCGATCTTGA
This sequence comes from uncultured Gammaproteobacteria bacterium, assembly GCA_964448085.1. Lineage (GTDB taxonomy): Bacteria > Patescibacteriota > Microgenomatia > UBA10105 > UBA927 > CAIJMI01. The sequence continues at coordinate 3,176 of CAYUUX010000029.1, forward strand.
ACCTTTATACTCGGATTTTCTTTAGAAAGATTGAGATCGGAAATAATGAGATTACATAACTCATTGACCCGCAATCCCGAATTTAGAGATACTTCAATCATTAATCCGTGTTTAAAATTTTTGGAATAAGAGATTTGGAGTAGTTCTTGTTCTTGTTCTTCATTCAATGCGATACATTCTTTCTTTCCTTCATTCCGAGATCCGATGAATTTTTTCGCGGTCATTAATTCTTGATTTTCTAATGTATGAACTTTCATCTTGTTGAAATCACTTCATTTTTTGATTGTATTGGATGAAAAAATTAGAAAGTATGAACTTTCTATGGTAATAGTTACTCATTTAGCTGATAAGATTCAAGAAATGTTGATAATGTTCTTGATTTTGTTTTTTGAGTTCTTGCATAAAATCGGTCATACAGAGAACAGAGTAGACTTGTTCATCGTAGTCAAATTGTTCAAATGCGTGAACGAATTGAGCAAGAAGCTTGACGTAATCATCGAGAAACTTCTCTACTTTTTCCTTATTCATTGTTTTTCATTCCTTTTCATTCCTTTTAATTTTTCAATTAAATCTTTCAATTCATTTTCATCTTCTTGTAAATCATCACATATTACAACATTAATACATGCACAAATTTCATCAATTTCTTGATTAGTTAAATTCTTATTCATTTTGATTTTTCACCTTGATTTTTTGATAAATTTGATTGTGGGCTTTTTCCCAAAATGAAAATTCTGATTCCCGAATGGTCTCAAAATTAATATAATGACCGAAATATTGATGTGCTTTTTGTTCATCCACGGGTTCCATTTGAAAGACAAACAAATCGCTAGCTTGTCTCATCGTATCGTTATGTAAATTGGTGGGAGATTGGGCGATTTGGATGACTCCACGATGATCTGATCGACCTTGGAATAATAATTGTGCATAATTCGGGAATTTGGTATATAGATTATAAGATTTCTTAAGGATCATGGGGGCTTCCTCGATCACAAGAATAATGTATTTGACTTGGAGACAAATGCCTGCCACGATTTCTAAAATGGTATCGAAATTTGTGATAATTTCATCTTTCGTTTTGATTTGATTCACGCGACGAATGAAGTTCCGATGCTTGAAATCATCCAGAGTTAACGCGGGATAGGTATTTGCGTATTCATTTTTCACATCCAAAATGACAATGCGATATAATGGTTTAAGTTTCGGAATTAAATAATGGTTGACAAAATAGGATTTCCCACCGCCAGTTTTCCCAAACACACAGAATCGCGGGTCTTTTGGAAGGTACACAGATTTAAAAGTTTGTAGATCACTCATTTTTTCGTTTTCACCAATTGTTTAAGTTGATCGAAGATTCCGTTTTCACTCCATAAATTAAAGTCAAATAATTCAGAGAGAACGGGGTTTTTCTTGACGAAAGTATAAGCTTTGACAATGATCTCACTTTTTCCTAGCTCTTTCAAACCCTCTCGTAACCCTTTTTTCACGGATTCAAGTTGTTGCGGGGTAAAATCGAGTTTTCCTTCTGTATTTTGGAGGAGTAATTTCTCTAATTCGGGAGCGATTTTCTCCAATTGAGGCACAAGATCGCATTCAACGGATTCAGCATTTTCATCAGAAAGAGAAGAAAGCGGAGTATTGAGATAAGAGCTCATAAAAGCTTTTACGCGGGTATAATCTTGGTCGCGTAATTCGCTAGCGGTTTTTGATCCCATACTGATATTATATAGGTCAGAAATGTTAATTAAACTTAGCGATCTCTTAACAATTAATACCGATTTCTAGTATTTTTGTATAAATTGGTAAGGTGTTCAAATATGAGTCTGAATTTAGAATCGGATAATAGTAAAGAATCTATGACTCAACCGAAAAAGATTTTGCACGATACGCGTGGTCTCGTTGAATTGGGTGCGGGAATTGTAGCATCCGAAGCGATTGATGAAATTGCACAAAAATCTTTGAAAAAGGATTGGGCGGGCGATGTGATCAACGTGTGTGCGGGATTTGCGGGTAGTTATGCACTGAAAGAACAAAAAGATTTACAAGCAATTAGTCAAGGCGTTCTTCTCGGTGGAGTAAAATCGTTAGTACGGAAGGGAATAGATACTTTAAAAAAATTGATCAAAAAGGATGAGTAAAATGGTCGAAAACGTGTTAGATAAGAAAGAACAGAGCTTTCACACGAAAGAATATAGTGTGAAGAGCGGAATCGCGTATGCAAGCGGCGGGAAAGAGACCGTCAACATTTCGGAAGATGCAGAAGTGTGCCGAATTTCAGTAAGGCATAATAGCGGGAGTTTTACGGGCGGTACTACTCCTACGTATGTAGCAAATTCTCTCATTAAACAACTCCGTCTCCTCATTAACGGGGAAGTATTCCTCGATTGGGGTGGAGATGCATTTACCGATGCAATGGCGTGGGGAATTAAGGCATTGCGGGAGTATAATGCACAAATGAATGGGATTGCGGATGAAAGTGAATTCTTTGAATTGCAATTACCCGATGCGTTACCCGGAGGTGCACAAAAAACCTTAGAAATCTATTTCTCGGATTTAGGAAACATTTCTGACTCAAATCCGACCGCATACTCGGGTACAATTGATGTCTACATCGAGGAAAATGATATTGACGCGGACGATATTTACGCAATCAAAACCCAATACGGGAAATACACCGTTGGGACTGGAACCTCGGGCTCCTTCAAATTACCCGCGATAGAAAAAGATTGGGAAGCAAAAGGGATTTTGTTTGGATTTGAAGATAATGACTCGTTTAGCGATACTGCGATGAGTACAATTGAAATCAAACTCTTGAACGAGATAATCTTTCAAGGTACTCAACAATCCATGCAACAAAAATACCAAATGATTTCGAAACTCGCGTTTAATACTGGAATGGCATACCTTCCGTTAGACGGGCGAAGATTCAATTCTGATGAGTTGGAAGTTCGCATTACATGCGCCAGTGGAACCAATAAAGAAATTCATTGGACTCTCATCACCATTAACGATATGGAAAACGATTAATCCCGATTTCCACATTTTTTTAACATACATAAATCAGGGTGATCGCATACATGGTATCGCTAGGTTGGAAAATCGGAGGAATTGGAACGGGCATAGGTCTCGGTGCACTAGGAATAGCGGCATTATCGAAAAAAGGGAAAGAGTTTTTCGATAACATAAATCCGTTTAAGAAATTATCAAACGCGGGCGCAAATATCAAATCGGGGTTACAAAAAGTATCCGATAAAATGAAAGCGAATGTGAATAAAATCAGAGCTCGGCGGGAAGAGCGGAAAGCGGAAATTAAGAAAAAGCTTAGTCAAACGAAACAAAAAGTCTCGAATGTGATGAAAGTAGCACAAGCGAAAGTGAAAGCTCGTCATGAAGAGCGCAAAGCGCAAATTAAAAAAGTGTTGAGCAAACCTTTACCGAAAATCTCGAAAGTCATTAAGAATGCAAAGAAAATGAAGGTTAAGAAGAGAGATCCATTCGTAACTAAGAAACCCGCATCAAAATTACGCGTTACTTTACCGCGAAGAATGATTGCGGTGCGATAATTTTTTTTTTGACAATCCGAAAACGTGATCGCGATGAGCTTAGACTTTCCAAAAATTAAGAAGCAATTAGCGTTTAATCTCGTGAACTTTTACGGGAAATGGTACAAATTACTCGGTCAGAGTATTGTAGAAGTACCCACAATTGCGTTAGCAAACTCAACAACTACAACTCCGTTAACTTACGCATTAAATTCAAATTTAAAACTAGCGGTCGGGAAAGTCACGTATATTTGTGAAGATGCGAATGGGGCATACCTAAAAGTGGCGATGAATTCCCCGAAATGGAATCCAAAATCGATCACGGTTGGGAGTACTCCCGTTACGTTAACGTATGAATACGGAGCGTTTCAATTTGCAGAAAATTATACATTAGAATTAGAAGAGCTAGCGAAATTTCCAGTAATTGTCTCATCGGGGGAGTCAGCCACGTTCTATTTAATCAATTCCCATCCAAGTTCAAATATTACATTTCGATGGATTGCGCATTTAATGATTTTAGAAGAATTGACGAATGAAGAATTAACCCGATTGTTTGCGGAGTGATTGCGATGGCAAAAGTCTCTCTCAATAAACTCGGGAATAGTATTGAAACAACGGAATTAGATGCAACACTTCAAACAGCGATTAGTAAAGCTCACAATCAAAATACTGATGCGTATTTAGATTTTGGTGGATCAAATGAATGTTCCGCAAGTGCATTAAAAGCGTTATTATCGGCGGGGAGCGGGGTTCCAACTTGGGTGAAAATATTCGAAACAACCTACACGGCATCGGATTTGATTACCGTATTACAAGATTCCACAACAAAACTCATCTTTTTACCGAATGCAACGATTTCCTTGACAAGTGAAGTGAATATCACATCACCGAAAGTAATTATTGGAGGTTATCAATCAGTAATTAATTGTAATCAGAGTTTAACTCCCGATGGCACATTTCCGATTCATTTTCATTATGGATCAGAAGGTTCGATTGTTATGGGTGTTAAATTCACAATGCCCTCCGCATTGTGTGGTGCAATTTTAATTGATGGATCTTCTTGTGTGCGTATTGAGAATTGTTCATTTTTATCTGCGGGATTAACGTACGGGTATCGTGGAATTCATATTAATTCGGGTTCACACTACAATGTTGTGCGTAACAATTATTTCTATCTCGGAGCACAAATGTTAGTCGTGTATCAAGCAAACTACAATGTTATTGAAGGAAATACGTTTAACGGGTGTGGACGGGGTATTGCAATTCTTGGTGCTAGTGGCACGTATTCGGTGCACAATCGCGTCGCATTCAATTCAATCTATTACGCGTATGATGGAATTACATTACAAGATTATTCGAAAAATAATGTGATTCAAGGGAATCTGTTACAACGCACGGGCGGATCAGTGGATTATGGATTTCGAGCTAGTTGGGGTTCCACAACGACAGTGTTTGGAAATTTGGTGATCGGGAATAAATTTTACGATGTCCTACTCTTCACGAATTTTGAGACCGTGAATGAGTATGCACATAACATAGTATCATCGAGTTGGTAAATATGACACGAATACAGAAAACGGCAGTTACAATTGAAGAGAATCGAATGTATGAAGTAACGTATGAATATACAGAGGGTTTGGATGAGTTTGGGAATACAGAATTGAATAAAGTAATCATTTCCAAAATTTTATTGCAACAAACTCCGCATATTTCGATGCATTCCGAATAAAGGTGATAAAAAATGAGCGAAAAAGAAGAATCAAAAACATCATGGAAAGATTCCCTTGTGAACGCGGTGAAAACGACCGATGAAACCTTGAAAGCGGAAATTATCAAGAGTATTCACGATTCGGATAAAGAATTGAATCAGAAAACCGATCCAGAGCGGAAACATGCGAATGTAACCATCCGAACCTATATTGTGTTATCTTATATTGCGAAAGTAGCTCTCGGATTCATTGGGTATCTTAAGATCAAGGCATTACTTGAAGTAATTCGTATATTTATTCCAATTCCATAGAGAGGTGAAAATAAATGGGGAAAGTGAAGAAAAAACGCAAAGTAACGAAAGCAAAACCGAAAGTGGTTAAGAAAATCACGAAAAAACAAAAACCGAAATATGAAACGCAGAGACATTTTAACGCGACCATTCCGCGAACGATGTTATCCAAAAAAGCGGGAACGCGGAAAAAGACGGTGAGTTTCGGGAATGGGGTTATGTTGCATATCAAGTTAAAACCGCGCTCGAAAGCGAAATAAGATTTTTTTGTTAAAAGAAAGAAAAAATGATTACAAATTAGACGAACTCAACGCGCGAATCGAACTTTAACGTCGTTTCCTTTGCGTTTAAATCGAGTCGATCGAGCAAAAATAATCGCATTTGGATTGCGTGGAGATTTTCTTTGAGTTCGGCGTTTTCGCTTTTCATTTTCGCGATTTCGTGTTCCAGTTTCGTTATTTCGTTCGACGGGGACACGGAATCAAAGCATAATAAATGTTCGGCTTTTTTCCATTCTTCGTAATATCCGTCAATATCATTATGCCACGATTCAAACAAATATACAGTGATTTTATGCCCGATCACCATTTCAGTGAATCTAATATCCCAGACTTTATTAACGCGTGCTTGAAAATAACGTCGAAGTAATGTTAAATGAACACGTCCGTCGATTCCGCACTTACTAGATGCGGTGACAACGGCACTACCAATCACGTCGTCGGCGTATTTGCTCGTAACGTTAAATAAATCGCTTGTTTTCACGTCACGTAAATCTTTAACGTTGTGATAACGCATTAAATCGTTTGCAAGTTCCGCGGGGAAAAACACGAATGGGACAGGGATCGCCCGTTTTTTAGTGCATAAATTGCGTACAAAGTAATGATCTCGATATTTCTCGATGCGGGTTTGCTTGATTGTATGCAAAACATCAGACGGACGGAGCCCAGTCATTGCAAGCATTTTGAAAATTAATCGATGTTTCGGGGAGGGTAAGGAACGCAAAATATCACGCAGCATCACGTCCGTAAATGTTACGTCACCATAATTAGAGGACGGTGACGAAGGAGTAGATATAGTAATCGGGCTGCCGTGATATTTGTAAAAACTACGAATGACGCCCATTGTAATCGTCGAGAGTGTTTTGTTCGAAGGTACTTTACCTTTTTTGAATAGCTCGGGACGCGACCGAACGTCGTTCATAAATTGCTCGAAACGCGTATTCCGATGCTTACCGTCTTCCGCAAGCAATAAATTGATGTCATCCACACTTGTTACTTCTTCGTGGGTAAAATAAATATTCAACCAATAGCAATACGCTTTTGCTTGAAAGTCGTCCGCGTTTTTTAGTCCAGCTTTTGCGTATTGGAGTTGTTTGGCAGTAAGCCATTCCGCCACTTGGGGGAAATCAGCAATTGGGTACGCTGTGACGAGGTGATTCCAGCGCGTTTGAAGTTGATCTTGGAGTTGTCGCATGACAATCGCCTTCCGATAGAAATGGGGTATTTAAAGAAAACGAATTTTTCACCGCGAAAATAAAACTTTTACCGTGAAAAAAGTCGCCTTAGATTGTAACTATTGTTACAAGCATAAAAATGTTTGCCGAATTAAGATCATCCGTAACTCGATTCTAAGCCGCGATCACGCGTTTTAAGGGAGAAAATTGCTGAAATTAA
>CAYUUX010000030.1:0-9922 GCA_964448085.1 uncultured Gammaproteobacteria bacterium
TGAATCCCGATACCATTGTGAAGCAAAATACATTGGAGAAAATGTGCGCCTTTCTTGATAAACATCCTGAAACCGGCCTTATAGGATGTAAAATGATTGATGCTGAAGGGTTTATGGCCGAGCTGCCGATTCAAACGGAAGCAACACCGCTAAAGCGGTTTTTGCTCCAGATTTTTTTTGCACAAAAATCTACGAACATCATTGAAAGAATATTTCCTTCGCATAATCCTCAAGAAAGCGGGTATCTTAAAAACCTTTATGGTGCCTGCCTGATGGTTCGAAAAGATGTTTTGAATGAAGTTGGATATTTTGACGAGCGGTTTTTTATGTATGCGGAAGATATAGATCTTTGTCAGAGGATCTATAAAAAAGGTTGGAAAATCTATTATATGAGTGAAGTTGAAATTATCCACCTGGAGGGCAAGGCAAGTGATAAGGCACCTAAAGACTTCAGTATTCGCATGATGTGTGAATCCATATCCATGCTTATGTATAAGAATTATGGAATGAGAGGGAGAATAGTATACAGGTTTGGTGTTTTTACCAGCTCTTTCTTGAGGTTGGTCATCGTCTTTTTACTCATTGGTATGGATTATTTGCGTGGTATAAAGACAACACTGAAGCACAAATATTCAATGCAAAAATATTTGATCATGTTGAAATGGAGTTTAACACCTCTAAAGAGATAGGTTGTTCCGGTGAAATTGAGAATAATGAAAAGTATTACAGATGAATTATTGAATACATTTTATCATATGGAAATGACATGGAAGAAACTCTCCTCGGTAGTCTAAACTTTAGTAGTTACATATTTGTGGCAGTGATGAGTATACTGCTCATTTCCCTTCCTCGCCGTTTTGCTCCGCTGCCGTTGATGATGACTGCCTGCTATATGACCTTGGGGCAAGCTGTGGTCATTGGGCCATTGCATTTTTATGTAATACGGATCATGATTTTTTTTGGTTGTTTGCGAGTCATTATCCGAAAGGAATTTACCGCAATAACATTCAACTCAGTTGATAAAAGTGTTATTGCTTTTGTTTTTATATCCGCATTAATTTATTACCTGCTGCGCAAAGATTCCGACGCTATTATAAGTTCACTTGGAACCAGCTACAATGCCCTGGGGCTTTATTTTATCTTTCGATCCGTTGTCCGTGACGAGAGCGATTACTATTCAACATTCAAAATGCTGGCATTGGTGATGATGCCTATGGCCTTTTCAATGCTCATTGAAAAAGTTACAGGCAGGAACTTCTTTTCCATGTTTGGCGGTGTTCCCGAGTATACCGTAGTGCGTGGGGGAAAACTCAGAGCACAGGGAGCGTTTCAACATCCGATCCTCGCCGGAACATTGGGAGCAACAAGCATTCCATTTTTCATCGCTCTATGGGTTAAAGGTGAAAGCAAAGCTTTCGCTGCCATTGGTCTAGTGATGGCCACAATTATTACGATCACACCTGCTTCGAGTGGGCCGGTAATGGCTTATGTAACCGTGATTATAGGTCTGATTATGTGGCATTTGCGAGACAACATGCGTGTAGTTCGATGGATTACATTATTTACGCTTATTGGGCTTCATATGGTTATGAAAGCGCCTGTTTGGGCATTGATAGGTAAGCTCAGCGGTTTGATTGGAGGCACCGGGTGGCATCGTGTAGCGCTAATCGATGCCGCCATTGCTCACTTCGATGAATGGTGGTTACTGGGTACGGACTACACGCGGCACTGGCTACCCACGGGTGTTACCTGGTCGGAAAAACACACGGACATAACCAATAATTTTATCGGGATAGGTATCCGAGGAGGTATTATATCCTTGATTATTTTTATAGTCATTCTGGTTTGTTGTTTCAGAGCCGTCGGGATAAAGGTAAAAGAGATTGATCCCAATAAGTTCACATATAAATTTACAGTATGGTGTTTGGGTGTATCTCTTTTTGCCCATGTAACATCGTTTATTTCCGTCTGCTATTTTGATCAGATTATCGTATTTTGGTATCTATTATTGGCCATGATCGGATTACTTGCGGTAAAAAGAAAACCGGAAAATAATTCTCTCGAAATATGAGAGATTCATTCATTAATACGAAGGAGAAAGTCCAGCTTGTATGAAAAAAAAATTTCAGAAACAGAAATAAAGAATAAAAATGAAGCACCTACATTTAGAATTATCGAAAAAAAAGATTTTGAAGGTGTTTTGGAACTTATGAAAACAATTAAACCTCACATCGGTGGTAGTCAAAATCCGGTACTTTATCACGCACTTTGTTGTGAGGCCTTAGAAGATAAAAGAGTGGTTTTTGTTGTTGGCGAGGAGCGATCAAAAATAGTTGCTTTCTTTTTAGCAATAATTGATCCAAATCACTGGAGATTTTCATTTATGCTTCGCCACCCATTACTGGGCATTGATCGTGCTCTTAATATATCTTTTGATAGATTGATGAGGCTGTTGAATAAAACTAAAAAAACGACGAAAGATTTTATACCTCTACAACAAAACATTGATAAATATATTACGCCCATACCTTCGAATAAATCATGGAAAGATTCTTCTCCTGATATAGCCAAACTTGTTTTTGATGCAGTAGCTGAAAGTCATCGAGGACGGCACATTGCAAAGGATATAAGGTCATATATGTTGGAGGAATTAACAAAACGTGGTGCAAAACGTGCAGATGGAGATATACTTTTCCATAATATCCCATCTATTCACGTATGGTTTGGATTAGGATTTAGTATTCACAATATGGGAAATCAGTTGTTTATAACAAAGGATTTATATCCAGAAGTTTAGTCTTTTATAAGAAAATTATTTGGTAGATATTCATAGATGGCCAATATGAACCCGCACGCAAGTCACGATCTTTTTACTGTTCAAGTAGCACGTACCATTGGTGAATTAGAAAAATACCGGAGTGAATGGAACAGATTCAATCGGCATCCCAATTCGGATATTGATCGTTTTCTCACAGTTGTCAATTACCGCAGTGAAGTTGATAGACCGCATGTTATTATCATCTTGAAAGACGGTTCTCCAGTATTATTTATAGTTGGAAGGATTGAAAATTCAAATCTCGAATTAAAGATAGGCTATAAAGCTCTATGGAAACCTCGTCTGCGAACATTGGCAGTTGTCTACGGCGGCATTCTGGGTATTTGTGAAGAAGCACCCTTGTATAGAGCCATGGGGGAAATTCTTAGTATGCTCGAAAATGGCGAGGTTGACATTGTTCAGTTCAGCCATTTGAAACAAGATTCACTCATCTGCCGTCTTGCCAGAGAAATGCCGCGTTACGTTTGCCGTGATCACATTTCATTAACGAATCTTCATTGGAGAATTGTTCTTCCGGAGACATTTAATGCCTATCTTGGTAGTTTGAGACAAAAAACGAGAAAGAATCTGCGAAGAGCGGCAAGGAGTTTAGAAAAAACATACGGTAAACGAACAGAAATAAAATGTTTCAAGAAAATTGATGATATGGCTAAGTTTATTAGTGACGCGGAAGAAGTGGCGAAAAAATCATATCAGCGTGCGATAGGCGGCGGATTTAAGGAAGATGCAGTCAGCACAAAGTTAATCAATCTTGATGCCCGTTGTAATCGTTTTCTTGCGTTCATTTTATATATAGACGGTTTTCCTGTCGCTTACGATCGCGGATCACTATATGGTGATACATTTTATTGGGGGGAAGGCGGTTATGATCCGGAATATAAAGATGTTGAACCCGGTACAAACATGTTGTTTCATATCGTTAACAGACTTTACGAACAGAATGTAAGACATGTTGATTTTGGATTTGGAGACGCCTTATATAAACAAATGTATTGCAATGAATCCTGGCAGGAGGAATCGGTATACATATTTGCTCCGAAACTGAAGACAATAACAATCAACTTAGTCAGATCGATGATTGTGCTTTTGAGAAAACATGTGGAAGGTATACTCCGAAAAATGAAATTGTTGGATAAGATTAAGAGATACTGGCGCCAGAGTCTTTCAAAATAGTAAATGAAAAATAAAATTGCATCGCTATATAAGTTTCTGAGCCAGAATAATCCAAGCGGTTTGCTGCAGCGAAGCATTCGAGCAGGAAGTATTCTCACTTTGGGTAATATTATCGACAGTGGGTTGCGATTCCTGCGCAACATGATTCTTACCCGCATACTTGTTCCTGAGGAATTCGGCTTAATGGCAATAGTAAGTGCTTCCGCAGCTGTTTTGGAAGCCTTTGCTGAAGTTGGTCTCAGGCAGTCAGTCATTCAGAACAAAAGAGGCGCCGATTTCGAATATCTGAATGTGACTTGGTGGTTTTCAGTTATGCGTGGGATCATGCTCTATTCGGTTGCCTTTTTTCTTGCTCCATATATCAGTGAATTTTACCATAAACCTTTGGTTTTAAATTTACTTCGGATCGGTTTTATAGGTTTCTTGTTTAATGGTCTTGTCAGTCCCGGGGTTCATGTTCTACAAAAAGAATTGAAATTCGGACGCTGGATTATGATCGTGAATGGTTCAGGATTCATCAGCGTGCTGATCGGCATAATACTGGGATTCTACCTTCGTAATGTTTGGGCTCTCTTAATCGCGTATGTAATTGAAGCATTTTTAAAGGTGTTGTTGTCTTTTGTGCTTTGTCCCTTTGTGCCACAATTGCGACTTGATCCGGAATGTAAAAAAGCTGTCATAAGCTTTTCCCGGAAAATGTTTGGCCTACCTATTTTGACCATGCTCGTGGCGCAAACGGATGTGTTTGTCATCGGCAAAGTTTTGTCTGTAAATCTGTTGGGCATGTATTCACTGGCCAAGGGTCTTGCTGAACTCGCCTCCGCATTGATCTCAAGGGTCATCAATCCAATTTTGCTTCCATCTTTTTCTTACAAACAGGATGATAGAGAGTGGTTGCGCGGATCACTTTTTTGGTTAACTAAAGCAATAGCAACTTTTTTTATACCGTTACTTGCTTTCTTATGTATATTCTCAAAACACGTGCTTGTTCTTGTATACGGGACCATGTATGGTGCCGTTGCCTTGCCTTTTTCAATTTTATGTATATCTACGTTACTTTTGTCATGTAGTGCTATTTTCTCAACCTTCTATATGGCAATTGGAAAACCGAATATTCATAGAACAGCATCGATTGTCAGATCCATTGTTCTTTTGTCCCTGATATATCCGGCAACTGTTTCGCTTGGTCTTGTAGGCGCTGCTGTGACTCTTCTTATTTCCGTCTTCCTGATGATAGCGGTTGCGCTGACATATGCCAAGAAATACCTTAATTTTCGTATTGTCGAATATTTACAATTATTTATTCCCGGTCTAAAATTGTCTTTCATCGTGCTTATTCCCGGCATTTTATTAATTGCCTGGGATTTTCATATAAAAGTCGTGCTTATTGGTTTTGGTGTTTTATCTTGCTTGATTGCATGGGCAATAGGAATTATCAAAGTTAAACCGTTCAACCGGCCCATGTCGATTAAGAACGCAGTTGCCGGAAATGATTCGGTCTGAATAGATGCAGAGTTGTTGCGTTATATATCTTACTTTTAACTGTCTTTACGTGGACAGTAGGATTAGCATTTGGATTCTTTCAGCTCAGTTCCAATAACTGAGTGGGGTTGTCCCTTGAAGCCTGGAGGTGTGCAATGATCACTAAAAAATTATGTTTTACGTCAATTACAAAAGGCGTCGCTTTCACTGTCTTGTTCGTGCTGTATCTTTTATTTGATATTATTGGTACTAATAGTGGTTACTCAGGCTCTGCTGCTGAAGCAGGATTGAATCCGTCTATCAAGATTGAGCCGGGGACAAGTGTTGAAGTAGGTGAGGAAGTTTTTTTTAGTGCAACGGAAAGCACTTACTCAGATAAAAAACTTCTTCAAAAAGCGCGATATGAATGGGATTTTGGCGACGGGTATTATCACAGATATGATCCGGCAGGTTCAGCTTTCCGTCAGGGTATCGCCGTAACCCATTATTATATGCGTCCTGGTAACTTTACCGTAAAACTCAAAACAACCATTTGGACAGGATGGAACGAGAATGGCAGTCCTTTGTCAATAACTGCGACAAGCACGGATTCAGTAGAAAAAGGGACGGGTACCAAACACTTTAAAATTGAACCGGGTAAGGCTCTATCTACAGGCATGAAGGGAATTGTTAAGTCCAAGGGAGCTTATGATGGAATGCATGGGACTGTCAGGTCTTACAATCCTGTAACAGGAGAATTAATTGTAGACGTAACCAAGTGTCATGGGAAAGGGACTTTTAATGAGTGGGTAATATCTTTTGAAACAATACCCTTGGCTCAAGCGGAATCAGCAGTTTCCATTCATGTTGCCGGGGAGGCGCCAATAGCAGGGTTTGAGATTCAGCGCGCACCGTTTCATAACCGCCTGGCACAATATCTCTATGTGCAAATTCCGGGAGCATACAGAAGAAATCAAACTGTGCTCCATGTAACCCTGAAGGGTGCATCCGGAAGCAACAATATCCTTTTATCAAAAAATAATCTGTCCGCCGAAGAAAAAGTATTCCTTGACCACAAACCTTTGGTAAAGGACGATTATGTGGTAATTGCCGAATTGGTTGATGCAAAAGGCAACAGAATCCCCGGGGGCATATGGAGAGACAAGTTCTCTAAACGATACAACGGCATTCCCAAGGTAGGTATTGATGAGAACAACGCATTTCGAGTGAAAGACGAACTTTTCTTCCCTATGTCACCCTATATGATAGGAAAATCGGAGTACCCAATATATATATCAAAGGCGGGTATTAATACGGTTAATACGGAAGGTTATTCACCTACACATACTCCTTCCTCGTGGAGCTACTATGTGGATCAAGTCGAGGCCTATAACCTCATGGCCATAGGGCCCGGAAGGGGCGATTACAGCATAGGAGTATCTCCAAACAGGTGGCGATTTAATCATAACCCTGATCGAATGGCTGAGTATGTGCGGAAGAGTAAAGACAAGCCGATGATGTTTGCCTGGATATGGCAGGACGAGCCGAATTTGGGGGGAAAAATAGAGAAGGTTTATCCACCTACATTTGCGGCATGGGCTTATGTTTGCCATCGGGAAGATTCTCAACATCCGGCTTACAATCTGTTCCTGGGGAATGATTGGTCAAGGCGATTTGGGAAGGATACCTTAAATCCTAATGATTATTTTGCCAGTGCACCCCTTTTCGGGGGGAAGAAATGGATGCAGGATGTTTTTTCACTTGATGCTTATCCCATAGCATCACGTGCTCATTCTTCGTTGAACTTTGCAGATATGGGACCTTATGCGGCTTATCTGGATTTACTTGATCGTGCCCGCCTGCATAACAAGGATTTAACTCCGTTAATGCCTGCCGTACAACCATGTCAGGGAAACTCAGTCAAGGCTTGGCCCAGTGTGACTGAAAAGCAGCTATACATGGAGACCTGGTTAAATGTGATCCACGGAGCCAAAGGAATTGTCTGGTTCAACTATTTTGATATGGCTAACTCAGCAAGGTGGGCATCTATGAAGAAGTTTGCAGATCAGATCAAGGTATTGACTCCTGTCGTTCTTGGCCCAGCACCTGCTCGAACCGTAACAACTAATGCAAATGTGGCTCTCAATCGAGTGGATACCATGATTCGTGAAAAAGATGGCAATATTTATATCTTTACCGCAAGGGTAACGGAACCCGATCCCGTGCCGCAGGTCAAATACCAGGGCGTCGAACCTGAATCTATTACGGTCAATTTCAAGGTGAGTGGCCTCGCCGGTAGTGCATTGGTGGAAGTGATCGACGAGGGGCATCAGATATCTCTAACGGATGGTTTGTTCACTGATAAATTCGGAAAAAATGCTGTCCATATTTATAAAATTGCAAACCAATCGATTCGATCAAAATAACTAAACATTTAATTATATTATGAGTATTCCACTGAGCTCAATTATTTTAAATCCAAAAACACCCATAAAGAGAAAGCAAGAATTTAAACTTGATTCTTATGTTTTACAGGAGGAAAATTGCTGCATTTTTGTAAAGAAAGCTGCAAGCTCCGAAGCTGTGGGGTTTCTTAATGTAATATTAGAACGAGAAAACAAAGCAAAAGAGTTTTTTAAAGATAATGCACGGGTTATTACTGGAACTTTAAACGGTAATTGTATCTATTATCCTTTTATAAATTTACAGTCTTTAGAAAAACTTATAGAAACGTCCCTAGATAATAGGGAAATAAACTTATGTACAGAATATGTTAGTTCATATATCCACTTTTTACAAAAACTGCCAACCGTTGAATGTTACCCTGAAGATTTCATCACAAGATTTGGTATCTCGCCTTCATATGTTGCATCTTCAGCAAGATGCTTTACTGCCGGACCGATAGATTGTATACCCAGTAATATTTTAGTAGATGAAGCTTCCTGGTATGTTTTAGACCATGAATGGTTTTTTGATTTCCCTATTCCTGTGGATTTTCTTATATACCGGGGAATTATTTCACTTATATGTAGACTCCAAATTAGTATTCAAGCCGCAACCAACAAACAATATCCTTCCGTGCTTTATGATGGCTATGGCAAGATGCGGAACTATATTCCTCTAGTTTGGCTGCATCTTCTTCAGGGGGCAACAACCATCCCATTAGAGTATTTGGCCTACTGGAATTGGCTTTTTCAGAAACAAATCTTGTTAGATGAAAAAAAAGTAAATTTGAGACTTAGAAGAAATTCTAAACACTATACGAAAATTGCCCAGCCTTTTATTGAAATATTTTTATCTGAAAGCTATAGATATTTTGTGCAAAAAACTTATATTCAGAAATTATCAAATTACATTATTAATTTGATAAACAAGTTATGAAATTGACCACATGTAACAAGGTTATTTAGAGGTAAAGAATTAATAGTAGCGCGTAAAGCGTGCGGTAAATTAATAATAGAGGTGCTATGATGCGTTATATTATTTTTATGCAGATGACAAAGTATGTTAGTCGAAGTATCGTAGTGGTGTTGCTATTCCTGATAAATGTGAGCACGGTTTATGCTCAGAACTTGCGTCCCTTAATATCTATAGAGCCGGGTATCCATGTTGAGGTAGGGGAGGAAGTATTTTTCAGTGCAACCGGTACGACATATCCGAATGTAGAATTGCTTAAGAACGCCCGCTATGAGTGGGACTTTGGCGACGGATATTCCTATCGCTATGATCCGAACGTCAGTAGTATTACACGTTCCGGCATTGCCTGTACGCACTTTTTTATGAACCCCGGTTCTTTTATGGTGAGGCTCACCGTAAAGATTTGGGAGAAATGGACTGCCGGGTTTGTGTCACCGATCGGGGAGCCTATTGCAATCAGCACTGCTACAACTTTAGTCCATGTTGCAGGCGAAGCGCCAATGGCAGGGTTTGAGATTCAGCGTGCGTCATTTCACAATCGCCTTGCTCAGTATCTCTTTGTGCAAATTCCGGCAGCCTACAGGGGAAATCAGACCACTCTTCGCGTGACTTTAGAAGGTGCTGGAAACAGCACTGTTCTCTTTTCGAAAAGATATCTTGCAGGCGAAGAGAAGGTCTTTCTAGATCATAAACCATTGGTTCAGGGTGATTATGTTGTAATCACAGAGTTGCTGGACGCCAGGGGTGTTCGCATTTCCGGTGGTCTCTGGAGAGATAAGTTTTCCAAGCAATACTCAGGCATTCCCCAAGTGGGCATCGATGAACACAATGCTCTCCGGTTGAACGGCGAACTCTTTTTTCCTATCGGTCCATTCATGACAAACGTATCCGAATTTCCTAAATTTATATCTCAAGCAAGCATCAATATGGTCAATACAGAAGGGTATAATACGACGCATACGGCTAGTACATGGAGTCAGTATCTCGATGCAGCTAACGTCGGAAACCTTGTGGCAATAGGCCCGGGGCGCGGCG
>CAYUUX010000031.1:0-9289 GCA_964448085.1 uncultured Gammaproteobacteria bacterium
CAGGCTTTTGCAAAACGCTTCGAAGTTCCCTTTGAAGCAGCAGACACTGCGATACGCAAAACACTCGGAGAACGATTGGAAATTTTAGATCAAACAAACGCTGAACATGCGCCACTTATAGATGGCATAAAGGGACTGGTGCGGGAATTTAGAGATGGAACAATAAATGATACAGAAACGCTCAATCAGCGCCTCAATACGCTTTATGAACAAACAATTTCTCCGGCACGCCGTGACCTATTTGGGGAAGCGGAAACCTATGCTTCCAGTCTCACGGCAGTTGCAAAAGAAATGAAAGATCGTCTCGGTCACGGAGAATCGCTGGCAACGTTGGATGCAGAACTGGACGCAATGCAAGTACGACTTGGCATTGGACAAATGGGAGAAGCAACGGAAATAACGCCGACAGCAACCCACAAATGGGTGGAGCGCATCAATAAAGTCGTACAATCGCTTGAAAAGCGTGGCATCATAAACAACCTTGTTGTCAATGAATTCACCTTGGGCTCCGCAATATCCGCAGTCATCTCACTCAAAGCAATCCCGCAGATGGCAGCCTCTGCAACAGCAAGAGCCTGGATTGGCGGTGGTGCAGGCGCAGTTGTGACCGGAGCAGTTGCCGGAAGAAGAGAATATGGGAGAAGACAAGGAGAACTGCGAAGGATCTCTGCACAAAAAGAGACTGGAATACAGACTGATCCTGCGGCAACCAGACGGCAATGGTATGAAACGTTCAATTTCCGATTGCGCACAACGAACGAATTAATAGACGGCATGCAAGCATCCATCTTTGATCCTGCAACCGGAGAACTGAAAGCAACACTGACGGAACAGGATTTACGAGCGAGTCTTGCAAACCTTGCCGATGCGAAGGCACGAAGTGCGGTGAGCGCCAGGGAACACAATCGGTTCGGTCTTATCGTCGTCGGGGCCGTCGGAGAACAGGAAACGAACAGGACGGCATTGGCAAACGCGATGGTTAAAACAGAACAGGCGTTGACATCCTACATCGATACCCACAAAACAGAACAGCATGTTGCAACAATTATGGGACCAACAGCAGATGCAAAAACATATATAGATACGCTTACGACAACGCAAACACAGATTCTCACCGATGGAAATACTGTATTGAACAATCTTGCAGATCCCCTCATTCAAGTTGCGCTCGATCCCCTTTCCTCATATACACCAGAAGTGGAAGTTATGCGACGGACTCTCGGCATTATCGGTACCAGCCAATCAAAAGGAACACGAACCGGCGTGGATACCATATTGAAAGAATTCAAAACGCAAGCAGGAGTAGAAAGCGCACGGGTTGGCATCCGAACAGGAGCAATAGGGCTGGCAATGGGTGCCATATCCAATGAAGTAGTCATGGATGTTAAAAACCACGGGCTAGGCAATGGGGCAATCTCCGGACTGTTCATGCATCCACAGGAAGCAGCTGGTACTGTCCCCATCCTACCAACGCACACCGAAATGGTAGGCACCGAACAGATAGTATTGGGTGACAACATCCATATAGACGCAACGGGAAATCTTGATATTACCGATGGGCAAGGACATATCATTCAAGATGCGATCCCCGATTTTAAAAGCCATTATACAAACGGTGTTCTTGATGAATTTGCCAGAAACAAGCTCCATGAACTGGGACTCTCACCTTCCCTCACGTCCCATGAAGTTCTACACACTGTTGCAGGTCCCGTAACCGAAACGACAGGCATAACAAACCATTTCGTTGGCGGCGAAACGGTTACCGATGCCAACAATATTACTCACGCGCCGGAATGGACGCTTCCCGAAGGATCACATCTTGATGCAATTGCAGGAAGTGACCATACATACAATTTAATCGATGCACACGGAACTGTTATTGCAGACAACATCCATACTGACGCAACAGGAGCAATCACCAATTTCAACGAGATACAGGAAAAACTTCCCGAAGGTTGGCAGGTTCTTGACTCAACAACATCCATTCAACACACACCAGAAGTCATCATCGATCCAAGTACTCGAGCGGTGCACACATATACAGAATGGGACAACCGTGGTGATTGGGGTTGGACAGAACAACATATTGCGGGTGAATCAATCGAGCATGTCAATCCAGCCGTGAACTCCATCAAAAATATTTGGTTAAGTTGGCAACGGGAATTCATGCCGAATGGGGAAAATGTTACGTTTGACAATACGATTCCAGGACTTGAACATGTTCAGCGTTCAGTACCTTTCCAAAATGGTGAAATCTGGCCGAATGCCATGCCGAACAATTCCATTATCGAACTTCCCAATTCCCTCTTCTCTGATGCGAATATGGGCCAACTTGCCCATTGGAGCGATGAGGCAATAAAGATGTATGACACAATGGTGGCATCGCACCCAGAAATGAACTCGTTGCAAATCCTGGAACAAATCACGAACGAAGACAAACTCCACGGGCTCATGCTTCGTATCGGACGATTTGCTGTCCCGGAACTCAAACAAAATATTCTCTCAAAAGCAGAACTGGAATTCCTCATGAGAGAGCTTGCGGGTGGTCACACGGAAGAAGCAACAACACTCTTACACAACATCACATTCACGGAAAGTGTTTCAGAACCCATAACGGAAACCGTTCAGGAGCATATCTTGCATGTTACCCAACATATAGCAACAGAATCTCCTGAAGGATTCATTCCAATACTGCCTTCATCGGTAAGAAAAGGTCTGGAACCGGCAACACCAACAAAACCAACCCCACCGCCAATAGTTACTCCTCCCATCGAACCCCCAATCGAACCACCGATTACACCTCCCATTCCGCCTGACAAAACAGAGGGCGGCAGTAAAGGCGAAGGAAAAACAATTGAAAATATCGGATCCACAACAACAATCCCAATAATAACACCCCCACCAAAACCTGAAATATCGGAAGAGGAAGAGCGCATGAGAAAAAAGAGAAGGAAAAGCACAAATACCTCTACAGAAATTCCAGAAGAAACTCAAATCCCTACAACAGAACAGAGTAACGCGATCCCGACGACACCTCCTGTTTCAACAGAGCCAATTAAGGAAAGCAAACCGACAGAGTCACAAGAAAGCACACCAACACCTGAAGTGATAACAGAAGAAATTCCACAGGTTATCAAAACACCACCAATAACGACAAACGCACCACCTCCCAACACGAAGACAACAGCAATACCACCGCAACCAAGCGCAGAAGAAAAGCCACAGCCGACACCAACCGTCCAAAAACCACCAATTCCTCAAGTTACAAAAGAACCCACACCGGCAAATATACCGGTACCAATTACCCCAACAAATGAGGGAGAAGACAGACCGAAACCGGGTCACGAAGTCGATATAGAAATCGACCAAAATCTACAAGAGCTCGTAAATGACCTGAATAATCAACTCTAGGCAGCCTTCTTATGGAAAACCAGTCGGCAATACCTATTGCGAACATGCATCCTGACATCGCATTGCCTTCCAGTGAGCTTACCATTGATAAGCCAACGCAAACAGCACTGCTTCTTCTTACCGCAAGAAACCGTAAAATTAACGAAGTAAAACCAGATGCACATCTGGCAGAGCAACCAACATATGCAATGGTTGAAACTGCAAAAAAACTTGTTGCGTTTCAACGGCAACTTAAACAACACGGAGACGCAACCATCGCAGGAGAATTCCTTTCAACACCATACAACCTGACGTGGTTGGAACAAATCATCGACATAGATCCAAAAAAAGTCGCCCTTGCGATGCAAATGAAACACAGGGTGCATGACATCATGACACAAGAACACATCGATCCACAATTTGAACCGGCGCTGGCCATTTGCGCATTTGCAGGAATTGAACGCCTCCACGATCTTGGTGTCCAACATGAGCCTACTCCCAAAGCACTCGAAGCTATCCGAGTATATGAAGCAAAAACAGACAATAAAAGCGGAATCCATAGGCATCTGATTCGATACCTTGAATCCCTCCCAAAAGACCAGCACGTTCTTATAGGCAACCAACGCGATGAAATGCTCACGGAAATCATGGTAAAAGATATCGCAAAACGATTAGAACATACGGACAAACACGCGGCCATCCTGCAACAAAGTCAGGGTATCGAAGTCGAAGTCCTACAGAGACTTGAATGGGCAGAACCAGAAAACAGAAATACGAAGCGTTTACGTATGCAATTGGAACGTGTGGAAAGATACGGCATCCGTGACTGGCTTCCGAGAGGCATTAGGAAAGAAGATCATGAACGAACAGACTGGCACTTAACACATATGTTGGGGATACCGGAAGATGTTGGTGAAAAGAAATATGAATGGTTTGAAATGTCTACAGCACCCACAGAAGGAGGACCTGCACAAAATACTATTTTGATGGCTCTCACCCGCGCCGGATTTATTAATCCGGATCTACTTTCCAACACGTGGGAAAAATACAGCATGCACGCAACAACTACTTTCCCGGAAACCATTTGGCCGGATGATAAAAATGATACGAAAGACAACAATACGTTTTTACCAAAACGGCAATATATCCTGCATGCACGCGCGCTCGCTGGTGCGTTTGCATCAACACAACGCGGTATATACGGAGGGTATGTGTTTGACGACAACGTCGGAAGGGAGATTGCGGACAAAACATTGGACAGCGGAAAAAAATTTGCCCCTGTTGCCGGAAAGGAAAGTACAACAAAATCAGGAAAACGGCTGGTTGAAATGCGGGTATTGGATTTAACGGAAAGCGGTCAGTATGCTGTAGAGCTTCACAAACCGTATCTTGATTTCGCATTCCGCTGTTATTGGCAATATGAAAACGGAGAAACACTGCAAAATGCTGCGGAAATGCGGGCGGTCAATATCTGGGACACATACTTTAGAAAATTAACTGCAATCTACGACAAGTACGAAGTTGGTACGGATGCAAACGCTGGTGACGGAAGATGGAGGGCTGTCGGATGGAAAAAAGCGCAACAACCCGAATTACAAAAGGAGCTTGCAGCCCTTATCAGAAAAACAAGCAGCGAACTTCGTCATATTGTAGACGAGCAAATCCAGCATCCTGAATCAGTCCCCCAATCTCCAGATACCCCAATCACGATCCTCGGCACACGGGAAATACGAGTGAAAAAGAAAGAAAACTCACTCCATGATCCATTGATATTCCTTTCAAAGGACGAAGCCGAAAGCCTGCAAATGCGCGACGGGCAAATGTATACGATGCGCTTTGGAGAAAAAAGAATTCCTGTTTGTATCACAATTGACGAATCCATGAATCCTGATTCCTTGCATATGAATCAAACGCTTCAAGATCAACTGCATATCCCCAAGGATATACAGTTGCAGCTCCGCTTCAACCCCATTGAAAAAGAACTGGCGTGTGGTCCGCTCATTGGGATACCCGTATGCATTGAAGATCCTACACTCCAGAACCCCTTTGGGGAACAGACTTCCTATCACAAAAGCCTGATATTGGAAGCAAGAAAACTCGGTATGGTTGCATATTCTTTCGATGTATCAAGTACAACTGAGAACTTTAATCCTTTGGAGCCGAAAACGATAAAAGGAATAACGCTCAATAAAAGCGGGACGAAATGGATTGAGACAACACTTCCCTATCCCGATGTTCTCCTCTCCAGGAGTTTTGAAGCAAAAAATGAAAGCAAAATGGCGGCAATAGCACACATTCCACTCGTGAATCATCCGGAATTCGTAAATATCATTGCAGACAAACTCAAGCTTCCCGAAGTTGTTTGTGAAAATCCGGTCCTAAAAGACCATGTGCCGGAAACGATTGTATTCACCGGCGTTGCGGACGTTAAAAAGATGATAGAAAAACACACAACCATCTACCTTAAACCAAAATGGGGCATGCGATCGGAAGGGGTCGTGCGGTTTGATCGATTACCGGACAATAGGATACGATTTACGCAAACGGTTCAAGGAACGGATCCAGCCGACACCTCATATTCATGGCCAGCGGAAGGCGAAGAAGGTTTTGGAGGACACATCGTCAACACGATCGAAGAGGCAATGCATCAAACGGATGAATTCCGAAAACGCTTTATATATGAAACGTACATCGTACAGGAAGGAATACAAGGCATTCCGGATAATGACGGTCGTCCGTTAGAACTTCGCTTTTTGTTCCAACGAGATAGACAGGGAAAACCTTCCATTATCGGTTGGGATCAAGGACAAAAAGAGTATTGGTTGCCGACCATCGAGCGCTTGCTTGGTAAAAAGAATGTGGAGCCGTTGACGACAAACGCAATCAATCTCGCAAAAGCCATATCACTTCAGGTACAAAATCATTTTGGACCGCATTTTGGCCAATACTCCATACAAATAGCCATAGATAAGGAGGGAAAAACATGGCTTCTTGAGGCAAATCCAAAACCGGGAGTTACCAATCAATTCCACGCAATAGGATTGGACAACGTTGTGGACTTTGCGTCAAGACAGTTGCTTTCCCATATAGCCAATATGTCTGGATTCACCTCCGAATCGGAATCGCCAACAGACATTACTACGGTAACGCTCAGCGACGGATCAAGGGCAGTTGTGAGCGAAGAAACAAACCCCTTTGTTATATACCAATTTGCCCAGGAAGCACTAAAAGCATCCATAACGAAACGGGAAACGAGCGTGTACAACCTGAAAACGATACAACGCATTCAAGAAAATATTGCAAACCGTACACGATATATCATGCTCCGTGACGAAAACACGGGCAAAGCATTGGGATGCATATCCATATTAAGACCTAAATCACAAAAATATTTTGATCTGGAACAGGAAAACACTCCGCTTATTGACACAAAAAAGCGATGGGAAATCGGCGGAGTCCTCACCGCTCCAGAGGCACGTGGAAAAGGCATTGGATCACACTTGTTTGAAATTGCAATTACCCAAATAGCACACTTACCCGTTGAAAGAGATACATATAATGGAATAAACATCCAAGAAATTCTCGTCAACGTTACAGGTACCTACGACTGGAATCATATCGGTCAAGCAAGACCAGATAGTTTCGGCATTGAAAAAATAGTCCAAAATATTCCCGGAAGCAGACCGTTGCACGGCGCAGTACCAGGTTCATTAGGTCCAATTTATATCATACCGTTTACTCCCACTTCCCAAACGCAACAATAACCCATATCTGCAACGCACATGGGTTGCATTCTATAGGTCTTTTTGATATACTCCCCACCTATCCGACAAAAGGATTGCTATGAACGCATATTCTGCCGCTTTAACCTATCGTTCAAAAAAGACCATCCGAGGCAATACTGCCAAAAATTGGCAAACTATCGGCCTTGGATTATGCGCACTCGCGCTCGGCGGTTTCATTCGTCCGATTATCCCATCAGCCCGCATCGAACTTTCCTATCTCATTCCGAAAGTAGTTGATGCGCTCACTCTATCCCCACAGGAAGAACGTCCGCTCCCAAAATCAGCGCCGGTGCTCTTTAACCCGCTTCTTGATGAAAATGGACTACCTATTGAACCGATATCTACGGAATTTAGCCTCATAATCCCAAAAATCGGCGTCAATGCCATCGTTGTACCCGGAGTTGACCCAACGAACGCCTCCGACTACCACGAAGCGCTTACCGAAGGGGTTGCACACGCGTCCACCAGTTTCTTCCCCGACGAAAACGGTGCCGTGTATCTTTTTTCCCATTCGACCAACTACGAATGGTTCGTAAAGGACTTGAACGCCGTATTTTACCTCCTTAAAAACCTTGAGACGGACGATCTCGTTGTTCTTGTATATAAAGGAATACGGTATACCTACAAAATCTCCGAAAAACGGGTGGTTTCCCCCAGTGAGGTCTCTTACATGGCGCCAATCGAAGGGAAACGCATGCTCATCTTGCAAACCTGCTGGCCTCCAGGGTCAACTACGGAACGGCTTCTCGTGTTTGCAGGACTGACAGACACGCAGAAATTGGAAAAATAAGAGGGTTCTGCTTCGCTTGACATAATCCTATAGTTATGTTATACTGCAGCACTCTCCTGAAGTAAGGAGTTTTTTTATACGAAAATTATGAAAACATATATTGCTGTTTTTGCAAGTTTTGTATTGTTCGCTTCATCTTTATTTGCAAAACCAATCGCCGCAGGGTGCACGGGCGCATATGGAACCGACTGCACATATCCTGCAGATCTTCTGATAAACAAAAAAGTTAAGAATCCTATAACAAACGGCTTCGTTGAAAATCTCGGATCCACAGACCCAACATACTCTCCAGGTGCAACCGTAACATTCAAACTCTCTGTTACCAACAACAGCGGTGAAACGTTTAACCCGGTGGAAATTGTGGATCAATTTCCAGAATATCTCACCTACCTTGGATCCTCAGTCCAAGGAACCTATGACGTGGGCAAGCGCAGATTGGTCATGAAATTGGAAAACCTCATCGCAGGGGAAACACGGGAAATTGAAGTCACGGCAAAAGTTGCCGAACGAAGCGCATTTGCAAAAGAAGAAAGCTTTTTCTGTACATCAAACTACGCCAAAGCAACAGCAGTTGCACGGCCGGATGGTGACGATGACCGTGCGGAATTTTGTTTAACAACGAACGTAGGAGGCGCCGCAACTCTGCCGGTTGCCGGATTTAACGACCTTCTGACACTGCTCCCCTTCCTGTCCCTTGGAGGAATCGGTATTGCAGTTTTGAAAAAATCTCACACTGCATAAAAAGCAGGGACAGTGAGGCAAAGCGAGTATTAACAAGTGCATAAACACCATTCGCATAACCTGCCGGGCGTGTGAACCCTAACGACCAGAGCTGGCAGTGATGCCGGTTTTTTTGTGGTTGGAAACAGATAGTGAGGACTTCACTATCTGTTCTTGATCGCAAAATAATTTGGTGTTGGAAGTGAGAGTGCGTTAAAGGCAGGTAATGCACTCTCATTCCTGATACCAAACGGTTTCAGGATTGATGAACAATCGCAACCGCAGCAAATGCGCTGTCGGAAAAGCGTTTTTCTATCAATGCTCTTTAACAAGGCATACAGGGACGTTTCTTAAAAGGGAAACGAAAAAACTGTTTATTATATCGGTTCGCTGAACGGCGCTGCATCCTCCTCCTTGGACCGGTCCGCAGTGAAGATTAAATCGCTTAGTCTTCTGCTGTGGACCGTGTCCAAAAAAATGATGGGGCTGTTCGCCCTTGCCGCCCTGACCCTCACCGCCCTGACCTTCACCGGCTGGCTGAGCCTGCTCAGTTGCACGGCGGTGCTGCTCAGCACCGTGGCCTCGTTCAGCGAGGACGACCGAC
>CAYUUX010000032.1:0-8407 GCA_964448085.1 uncultured Gammaproteobacteria bacterium
CCATGCCTCATCGATCTGTGTAGACATGGTAATCAAACCGTTATACAAACTCCATATAAATACAATGAGCAATACCAGTGCAATTCCGATAATCATAAATGGTTGCATACTCCTCCTTTACGATTGCCGTAACCAATCGTTGAATTTATTATACGAAAGTGCATTATAAATGTCATCTTTTGTTGCCCAACCCCGTCGTGCGACAGATACGCCATACGGCATATTGTCCATATCCGTAAGTTCGTGTGTGTCCGAATTAATAATTAACGCCAAACCCGATTTTTTCGCCTCAAATACGAGCGTATCCGGCAAATCCAATCTGTAGGGGTGCGCATTAATCTCAAGTGCGATGCTGCGTTCCTTTAATAGAGGAAATACACGTTTCCAATCAATCTCTATACCCTCTCGCTTTCCCAATAATCTTCCAGTCGGGTGACCCAAAATTCTCACTTTAGGATGCGCTTGCAACGCCTTTAGGACTCTTTCTGTCATTTTCTCTTTGGTTTGCTGAAAACTGGAATGAATAGAAATTATTGCACCATCAATATACTCAAAAGCTTCATTTGGAAGCGATAAATCGCCATTTGGGTTAATATCAATTTCAAGCATTATATACAATTGAATATTTTTTTTATTCTTTTTTTGCCATGAAGAGTATTTTTGTTCATAAAAGGACTTTCGTCTCTTCATAATAGCAATAATTTCATTTTCTTTATGATTCCCGATGCTTGGATTGTGATCACTTATTCCGATATATTCGTAATGCAAAACTGCTGCTTTATCCAATATCTCCTCAAGACTGTTGTTCCCGAGATCGTGGGAAGGCTCGAGATCAAAGTCAGTATGTATATGTACATCTCCCTTAAGATCTTCAATCCCAATAAGTGAAGGAAGGCGTTTGTGAATGGCAGCTTCAATTTCACCCCGATCTTCGCGTAGTTCAGGCGGAATCCATTGCATTCCAAGGTGTTCATAGAACTGCACTTCTGAAGCAAATTTTTTAAGGATTCCTGCTTTGCCCTCTTTGATCCCATATTCAGACAATGAACGTTTCATGGAAAGCGCATGGGTACGAAGCCGTATATTATGATTCTTTGACCCTGTAAAATATTGCAACATCGCTCCATACGAGTCCTTTTCTTGTACCCGTAGATCGACCTGTCTTCCATTGGTCAACAACAATGATGCACCTGTTGGGCCTTTTTCAATAATTTTTTCATGACGGTATGTACAAAAATACTCAATCGCTTTTGATGCGTCATCAGTTATGATAGCCATATCAATATCACCAATGGTCGCTACGCGACGACGCAAACTCCCCAACACATCGACTTGCTTAATATGTGGATTCTTCAATAAGAAGGTTTTTATCCCCTCTGCGATTTCATCTGCTTCCTTTAAAGTAATTCTATTTTCCTTAATACCACCCTTGAGATATGTTTTTATATTTTTTATTATCTCTTCTTGTGATTTTTCACCAAACCCTTCAATATTAGCAATTGAATTGGCTTTTGCCCTTTCCAGAAGATCGGTAACTACAGAGTCCGGATTAGTCAAATGAAGCTCTTCAACGAGCTTATACGCCCTCTTAGGGCCTATTCCAGGCACCAACAACAAAGGAAATATACTCTTGGGCACCTGCGCGAATGTTTTATCAAAATGCTGTGCGTGTCCCGTCTGAAAAAGCTCGTTTAAGTGAGTTGCTATCGTCGGTCCAATACCTGGTATTTCATTCACTTTCCCGTCGTCCCAATAGTCTTTTGCTTCCCGTGTTAAATGCTCTATACTGTCAGCAGCCCTTTCGTATGCAATAATACGAAATCTATTCTCCCCTGTTATTTGATATACAGCAGCTATGTTTCGAAAAATTTGCGCTAGTTCCTGATTTGTCATGGTATTCTCTTCTCATCCTAACATAGATGTTGTTGTAAGCTCAATTTTCATCTATAATCACGAAGAGAGGTCGCGTGGTGTAGCCTGGCCTAACACGTGTCCCTGTCAAGGACAAGACCGCCGGTTCAAATCCGGTCGCGACCGCATCAATGATTGACATTTCTGCCCAGAATGGAGGCAGAATATGTCCAAAAAGAAACACCTACCGCTTCAAAAACTGGATTCTTTATTCTCTGTACTTATCGGCATAGTACTTGTTATTGTTGTCGGAATACTTACCTATTCAATTGTTGCAAATGTCCGGCAAACAACGCATTTACAAGAAACTTTAAAAAACGAAGAACAACGTGTGCCAACGACTCACAGAGTTGTGGATGGCGAAACATTATGGGATATAGCTTTACGGTATTACGAAAGCGGATACAATTGGGTGGATATTGCACAAACAAATTCCCTTGCAAATCCGAATGCGTTGTCAGTGGGACAAGAACTTATCATTCCGGATGTTCCAAAAATTCTTGTGGAATCGGGAGATATACTCGATGGAGTCTCAACAGACCAAGAAAAACCAAAGCATGTTGAAGTTACGGTCGTCGAAGGTGACAGTTTGTGGTCAATTGCAGAACGCGAGTATGGAACGGGATATAAATGGGTTGACATTGCGAAAGCAAATTCCATTGTCTCAAATCCTGACTTAATCTATCCGAACACTATCCTGCGACTTCCATAAGATACACGATTCATCTGGAAGAGAAAAAATGGAATTGGTATAATGCATATCATATCGCGGCGGTAGTTCAGTGGTAGAATGTCTCCTTCCCAAGGAGAAGGTCGAGGGTTCAAATCCCTTCCGCCGCTCTCATAATTGCCTCCTTAGCTCAACGGCAGAGCAGCGGTATCGTAAACCGTAGATGTCAGTCCAATTCTGACAGGAGGCTCCAAAAAGTGTACTATTATACTTATATGCTCTACTCACGATTAAAAAAATACGAGGAGCAACGCCAACAACGAAAAATATTTCTCTCTTTAGCTGGCATTGTAGCGATTTTTGTTTTCTTAGCCATATTCGGATTAAAACTGCTTACCGGATTTAGCATACTTGTTGACACGATTCGTGGAAAAAACATAACAACTATACAAGAAGATCAACTCATACTTCCTCCAGAACTTGACCCAATTCCATCCGCAACAAATAGCGCGAAAATCGCAATATCGGGTAAAGGAACAGCTGGGTTAACGGTTATTCTCTATATCAACGACATGGATACCCAAAAGGAAACGGTTGATACAGAGGGAGTATTCCGTTTTTCGACGGTTTCTCTTATTGATGGTTCCAATACATTTAGTGCAAAGCTCACCGATGATAAAAATCATATCAGCGCATTATCTGACGTTCTGACAATAGCGTACAAAAAATCTAAACCGACGCTGGAAATTACTTCACCTGCTGATGGAACACAAATACGAGGAGAACAAAATACAATTACAATTTCTGGAAAAACAGAAGATACTAATTCCGTCACTATCAATGGTCGAGTGGTTGTCATGCACGCTGACGGTTCATTTTCTCACGAGTTTTACTTGGGTGAAGGGGATACAACACTTCACATAATTGCAACAGATCCGGCAGGAAACCAAACTACGATCGAACGAAAAATAAATTACACAAAGTAAATAACTTCATTTACGAATTCCGACTCTTTTCTACTGCTGCGGTGGCAATCCATAGCAGAATCAGAAGCTGTGGATAAAAAAGCGAATTCACAAACATGCTATGAACGAGCATAAATATCAATATGGAAAGATAGGTAGCACCGATATCCAATTTAACATGCATACCAAGATAAACCATCCGGTTGATCAGATAGACGAAAGAGGCGAAACCAACAATTCCAGTTGTCACCAAAACAAATATAAGACTGCTGTCATATCCACTTGTCGATCGTGCCGTAGTACCATTTTGTAAGGTTGGGGCAGTATGTGGAAGAAAGGCGGTCATGTTGAATCCATGGCCAATAATGGGGGACTTGAAAAACTGTCCAATCCCCTCTCTCCAATTGTCTACTCTCGCACGTGCTGTCTCCTGACGAAAAAGATTGGTAGATACACCACCAATAGCTGGGAGAGTGAATACGATTACCATACACGTGATGAGTACAAATATATATTTCCATTTTTTTCTCAAAAGTATATATGCTACCACTCCGCAAAAAAGCGCAAATACTGTGCTTCTTGAAAATGTGAGACATATGGCTCCCAGAAGCATGAGAAAGCCAATGACGAACCATACGCTTTGTTTCCCTTTCTCAATCAAATACACACCAAAAAGCAGCGATATGCCTAAGACAGCACCGAGGAAATTCGGATCAAAAAGAGTTGAAAACATTCTCTTATAATGAGGATCCCATCCAAGATACGAAAGATTCCGAAGGTCTGGGTAGAGAAAAAGTTGGATATATCCTAAAAGTGCAAACGCTATACCAAGAATATATATCCACGAAAACCAGTATGTGGCGGGTTTCTTCTCTTTAAGAACAACAAGGTAAATACTTGCGTATAGCACATAACGAATCAGATAGCTTGTCCCTACAGCCATCTTTGCGTTGACAAACGGTACGCTGTTCAAACACAGTGAGACGATTGCAGCACCTATAAAAATCCATAATGGTCGTATGAATAAAGCATCTCGAAAACCCCTCTTTTGTCTCAAAAGCTTCGAGAGATAATAAAGCAATACACCTACAATTATCAAATCATGCAAATAAAGGGAAATACCTGATATTATCTCTATCCGACCTAACTGACCGAAAAGAAGAAAGAATGCTAATATTATGGTCCACATATTACGTATTGTGCTTTTGTTGAAGCTCCCACAATTTAGCGCGCGTCAGAAAAGAGTGAAAAGCCATAGTCATAGCATGTACGAATCCGGCGTTTCCATCAAGAAATCCGTATTTACAAATATAGTTGACGAAAAATTTTGCCAATGGATATAAACAAATTGAACACCTGTTTGATCGTTTCCCCTCCCGATAAAGCATCCGAGCATTAATGGTCGTATATCTGTTTATTTTTGCCAAAAAAGAACGGACGGTCGGATGGGGGATATGTAAAAGGGGAGTCGTGAAAGTTTTTACTTCTCCACGTACATCCCAAACCTCATGAACAGCTCGTTTCCACTTCCCCGCTTCCTTTCTTGCTAGTCGTAACAATCGAATGTTTTTGGTTTCACCAAAATGCAATTCCCTACCAAATACCACATCTTTACGAAAAAAATAGTATCCTATCGTATTGCCGGAAGCTTGTAGCGTATGCACAATATCCTCTCGAAGCGCATCTGATATCTTTTCATCGGTATCGAGAAACAATACCCAATCCCCTTTTGCTTTCAAAAGTCCAATATTTCTTTGCGCTGCAAAATCGTCTTGGAGCGAATGCTTGATAACAACGGCGTCATATTTCTTTGCAATTTCTCGGGTATCATCAGTTGACATGTCATCAACAACTATTATTTCGTCACACCAATACAGTGTCTCCAAAAGGCTTCCTATTGATTCCTCGTTATTATGGGTTAAAATGACGCAAGATAACATTAGTAGTAAGTATACGGTATTCTCTTTGTGGTATAAAGTATGCTTAAACGAGTATTGACCCCCAACGCACTTCTTCTTTGCACGATCATTTTCTATCTTGTTGTTTATCTGGCACACGCATTTTCCCTTCATAAAACCGTATACGGAGACGGTGTGTTCTATTACAGCTGGATTCGCTCAGCGGTAATTGATCGTGACGTACTGTTTAAAAACGAATTTTCTCATTTTGATGTTATTCAACCTGTTGCTATCAATGGAACACCTATGAATAAATATGCTATAGGTCCAGCAATGTTATGGACTCCTGCGTATCTTTGGATTCATACAATATTGCACGGTACCGGATATGAATTTCCGTATGAGTTGGTAGTAGGTCTAACAAGCGTCTTATATGCAGTGGTTGGTCTCATCCTCTTCTATAGGCTTCTTTCTAAAAAAGTAAACCCACTGTTGGCCAGTATCAGTACAATGTGTATCGCTATAGCGAGTCATCTATTATTCTATGGTGCCGTAGACCCTGTTAATTCACATGCGCTATCCTTTTTTGCATCAGCTTTCTTTTTGACATGCCTGCTTCAGAAGCAACCTCTTCCAGCGGCGTTTGCACTGGGCATTATTACACTTATTCGCCCGCAGGATGTAATTTTCGGAATTATGCTCCTTCCATATGTCACGAAAAAAAATATTTTTGTACTGGGGTTTATTTTTTTGCTCACGATATTGCCCCAACTGTTTGTGTGGAATATGTTGACCGGAAATCCGTTTCTCAGTCCATATTTAAGCGGAAATGAAGGATATTCGCTTCTTACTCCCCACCTGATATCCGTGCTCTTTTCTTTGGAAAATGGATTATTTCTCTATACACCGCTTTTTGCGATAGCCTGCATCGGATTTCTTGTCCCATGGAACCATTGGGGGGAATTCAAGAAACCCTTTATTATTACCCTACTTCTTTCATGGTATCTTGTTGCCTCGTGGAGTTCATGGAATCAGGGCGCAAGCTATAGCGGACGTATGTTCATTGGACTGCTTCCAATCGTGGGAATTGCATTAGCTCAGCTCTTCATCTATCTCTCAAAACGTCTATTCACACCAAAAATATTATTTTTCACCTTTTTAATACCTTTGGGAAGCATCAATATACTCATGATTATATATTTTTTGCTCACACACGGGTAAAGAGTGTTTGAACATGCTGCGCAAATTGATCCCAGCTATATTTGCGAGATTGTACAAGAGCTTTTTTCATGTATTCAGTTCGTGTAGATTTCTTGTTCGTCATGACTAACATGCTCCGTGCGATATCAAGAATATCATTCGTAGGTAACCGAATTCCTGCTTCACCAACAATCTCTGGCAGAGCTCCATCTTTTGAAAAAATCACGGGGCACCCACAAGTAATTGCTTCTGCTGCAGGCAAACAAAATCCTTCGTGCGTACTAAGTGCAATTAGGCTTTCCGCTCCTCGATACCATTCTGCAACCTCTTCATCAGGAACATAGCCAGTAAATAGTATTCGGTTCTCCAGATGCAAATTGCGAACTGTTTCGCGAATAGAAGGGTCCAATTTTGTATCTCCACCAACGATTACTAGATCAAAAGGCTTGCGAATTTTTTTCAAAAATAACCCAAACGCACGAATGGCAGTCGGTATGTGCTTACTTGGCTTTAATAATCCAACCGATAAGAAGTACGGACGTGGGTGAATATGTTCTTTGCCCGTTCGCTCAAATACCGCACTAACTCCTGGATAAGCCACTGTTATACGACTTTTCTCCTTATGATATATTTCAATAATATCCTTTTTTGTTGTTTCTGAGATTGTAATGATATGCGAGGATCTGTTTACTGCTTCATCCGTTTGCTTTTTCAATCGTTCAGCTGTTTCCCCATATTCTTTTGGAGCGTGAATAAAACCAAGATCATATATAAACGATATGGCGTGATGAGCGCCAAATGGTATAGCTTGCGCTAATCCCAAAAATATATCAACGGGATACATCGCAAGTTTCAGGGGAAGTCTCACTTGCATATAACCTAAGGATGGTTTAAGAACTATATTTACCATGTTTCGATCCAATTGAGACATAATGGTCCTCGGGATTGGGGCATAGCTATACAGACGATATTGATTATCTTTATCTATTTGTGAAAGCGCTTTAAGAAGTTCAAGAGTTACTCGATATACTCCTACTTTCAAACGGTCATCAGTTTCAGATATGGCTCCGGCATCAATTCCTATTTTCATATAACCACCTATCCTACCTTCGATATGTTTTAATAAATAATATTTATTGCTTATTGACAATATTCAATTACTCATCAATAAATATAAGTGGTGAAAGCTGCCCGAATAATTATTCTTCAAATTTTGATTCTTGTTTGTTTTCTTTCATATTGTTCTCCTATTATATCAAGCGCTACACGATATGGAGACTCTTTGTTGATGCCAAATATAGAATCATGGGACTCAATATATATAAAAATGCCAGCCGTAATTTATGACAAGTCGATATTTAAGATGCTTTACGCAGCTCAAGGATATGAAAAAAGATGGCAAATTGGGCTAGCATATTCATTAGATGGAATTAATTGGTTCAAATTTTCTTCTCCAGTGAAATCACGGCTAAATTATGATAATAGAGACGTACATGATCCCTCGTGGTTATTTAATGAAGAAAAAAAATTATATGAGATGTGGTATGCTTCATCGCTAAATGGAGGCGCAACCGATTTTAGAATTTATCATTCAGAAAGCATCGATGGAATTCACTGGACTAATGAACATGATGTAATCGTACATCAACCTGAAGCATCTTGGGAAATAGAAATGGTTTCATGTCCTCATGTTCTATTAATTGATAATAAATATTATATGTGGTTGGCCGGCAGAAATAGCGGTAAATGGACTATAGGCTTTT
>CAYUUX010000033.1:0-7872 GCA_964448085.1 uncultured Gammaproteobacteria bacterium
GGAGAAGGTGGCGGAATGAGCAAAAAACAAGACGGAGCACTTGGCGCTATGGAGGAAACAAAAGACATGGATGTGAAACGTGCCATTGCTCGTGCAGCACTTCAACAGCTTGCCGGAGGTGATGTGAAAGAAGAACCTTCCGTATGGGAAGAAAAACAACGTGAAGAAAAGGAACAGCAGGCTGCTCGGAAAAATTTGGCGCAAAAGCAGGCACTTTCAGAATTACCGGTTATCAAAACAAAAAAAAGACGCGGTGATTTATACGGCATTAAGGGGAAAAGTTCTTCCGAGATGAGCAAAAACGTCCGACAGGATTAAATACGATATACTATACAAAGCGCTGAATGTAACACGTAACTGAAGCATATGAAACTGTATAACACATTGACCCGCAAAAAAGAGGATTTTGTTTCGATAGTTCCGCATCATGTTCTTTTTTACCATTGCGGTCCGACAGTATATTGGACCCAGCATATCGGTAATTTACGTGGCCTGACTATGGGGGACCTTGTCCGACGGACATTCCAATTTTTGGGATATAGCGTTACACATGTCCGTAACTATACTGACGTCGGACATCTTGTTTCGGATGCAGATGAAGGTGAAGACAAGATGGAGAAGGGAGTGAAACGGGAAGGAACGACGCCCGATGCAATCGCACAAAAATATATTAGCCAACTTGAACACGACACAAAGGCAATTAACCTCTTGGAACCAACATATAAACCTCGGGCAACGGAATATATACAGCAGATGATTCAGATGATAGAGGCACTTGTTGTAAACGGTCACGCTTATGTGACGGATTTGGCTGTATATTTTGATGTCACAACATTTTCCTCCTACGCGCAATTGTCGCGTCAGCATATGGATAAGCTCATGGAAGGAGCGGGGAAGGCGGACGTATCGGATCCAAGGAAAAAACATGCGGCAGATTTCGCACTGTGGTTTTTTAAAGCGGGAGTCCATGCAAATGCGCTCCAATATTGGCAGTCTCCGTTTCAATCACTTCTCGTACGGGATGGTGTTGGGTTTCCCGGATGGCATATTGAGTGTTCCGCAATGACCAAAGCATTGTTGGGTGCTACCATCGACATCCATATGGGTGGCGTAGAGCATATCTCCGTACACCATACGAATGAAATTGCGCAAAGCGAGTCAGCAAACAATGCACCATTCGTCCATTATTGGCTTCACAACGAACATCTTCTGGTTGACGGGAAAAAAATGGCAAAATCCGAAGGAACGGGATTTTCGCTTAGTGAAATACAAGACCACGGGTATGATCCACTGGTCTTGCGATATTTTTTTCTTCAGGCACATTATCGATCAAAACAAAATTTTACCTGGGAAGCTTTGGATGCATCCAAGAATGCATACCGCGATTTGCTGGGACGCATACAGGCATTCCGTACGCTTTCTCGTGCTCACACCCTTGGAGAAGCCGCAACAGATTTCAAGGGCCGTTTTACCAAGGCAATCTCGGACGATCTGAATGTCCCTCAGGCACTCGCGGTTGTATGGGAGGTCATAAAAAGTGATATCCCTGATACAGAAAAAAAAGCACTTATTGAAGACTTTGACACAGTGCTTGGATTAGAATTGATTTCTCAAGTTGAAACGAAAATCCCCGAGAATATTGTGGCGTTATGCAAAAAGCGCGATGAACTTCGGGTGAACCGTGATTATGCAGGATCTGACCGCGTTCGTGACACAATTCTGGCAGCAGGATATCTCATAGAAGATACACCCAGCGGTACTACAGTAAAAAAACGATAAATTGAACCCTACTTCGTTTTGATTTCTTTCGCAGTCAATGTATGAGAAGAAATATTCACTGTCGCAGGATCAATGGTCAGGCGTACCGTTGAACCCAGAGTGACACTGCCCACGTTAAATGACGTTGGTGGGGTAAGTGTCCATGTTCCCATATTTTTTTCAGGACTGCTGGTGAATACGAGGCCGTTTATTTGTATCGTATTGGTATCGTATGCGATGTTTGCAACAGATGCGGAGGCGGAAATTCCCTTTGCTCCGCTCGCGCGCAACCGCAGATCGTTTGTTTTCGTTCGATCGATTATCCAGGTAATCAAAATGCCTAAAAATATGAAAGAAAGGGTGCTTACAATATAAAGAATTGTTTTGTCCTTATTTTTTTTCATGGAAGTAAGTTGTGTATTTCTATTGTTTCACGATGGATAGTTGAGTGTCAACAAATGCCGTGCAGATGTTTCCCTTAAAAAGGAAAACCGACTGTGGCATAACTGGAGTCTTTTACGGTATCATACAAGTACGTCATGTATTTATGAAACCGATGCAGTTTTCCTCCATATTTTCGCCATCCTCAATTGCCCTGGTGGGAGCGTCCGCAAAACCAGGAAGTGTTGGAAATAATTTAATGAAAAATCTCGTGCAGAACGGATTCGGTGGAACGATTTATGCAGTCAATCCGACACCACAAGTTATTGAAGGGATCCAATCTGTTCCATCGCTTACGGCAATCGGAAAACCCATTGATTTGGCCATTATTGCCGTCAAAGCGGATATCGTACTTTCAGTTGTTGAAGAAGCAGGGAAGTGCGGTGTGAAGGGGCTGATCATTATATCCGCTGGGTTTCGTGAAGCGGGCCCGGAAGGGAAAGACCGTGAGAAAAAGCTTCAAGAGCTTTGTTCTCGGTATGAGATTACGATGGTCGGGCCAAACTGTTTAGGTATCATACGGCCTTCCGTTGGAATAAACGCTTCGTTTGCACCGCTCATGCCCAAGAAGGGGACAATTGCATTTATTTCCCAAAGCGGCGCGTTGGGCGCAGCAGTTGTTGATTTCGCACGCGACTTAGACATTGGCTTTTCTTCCTTTGTCAGTCTTGGGAACAAAGCGGCAGTGGATGAGGTATCGCTGCTTTCCTATTTTGCCGACGATCCTGAAACAAAAGTAATCCTTCTTTACCTTGAGGATATCCGTGATGCTTCAGGATTTATCGCGGCAGCCAAAGCGGTGACCCATGGGAAAAACGCGAAACCGATTCTATTTTTGAAGGCGGGACGCACGCAAGCGGGCGCAACAGCATCTGTGT
The DNA here is from genome assembly GCA_964448085.1 of uncultured Gammaproteobacteria bacterium. Classification (GTDB taxonomy): domain Bacteria; phylum Patescibacteriota; class Microgenomatia; order UBA10105; family UBA927; genus CAIJMI01. Next base: position 3,078 of record CAYUUX010000033.1, read on the forward strand.
CCCATACGGGTGCGCTTGGTGGAAACGATGCATATTACAGCGCACTTGCCCTTCAGTCCGGGGCAATTCGTGTGGCAACCATTCAAGAATTGTTTTCTGACGCATTGATGTTTGCGCACAACCAGTTCCCTCACGGGAATCGTGTTTCCGTCATAACAAACGCTGGCGGACCGGGTGTGCTGATGACGGATGAGGCCGTAATATCAGGCCTTTCCATGGCATCGCTTGGCGAAAAAACCGTGCAAGCGCTCAAAGAACAATTACCGATGTGCGCGAATTGTTTAAATCCCATTGATGTTTTGGGAGATGCGAAAAGCGATCGATACGACGTAGCTTTTCAGGCAATCGCCAAGGATCCGAATGTGGACAGCATTCTCATTTTGTTAACGCCGCAGGCAGGAACGGAGCCAACAAAAACTGCGGAGCGTATTATCGCTTTGAAAAAAAATACCGACAAGCCGATCGGGGTTTCGTTTATTGGCGGGCCATTAGTGTTTGAAGCCATGCAACTGTTGCGTCGGGAAAATGTTGCAGCATTTTCTTATCCTGAAGATGCGGCAAAAGCAATGGCAACGCTTTCTCGTTTTTCGATGCAACGCGAGGAACAGGTTGCTCATGCAGACTCTATGAGTTCCGATGTGCAGCCGGAAAAAGTAACAGAGATTCTTTCTTCGTATGGAAAAGGTACGCGTGAGGTTATTCCAGAAGCACAGGCACATGAAGTGTTGAAGTTCTATGGGCTTCCCGTATTGCGATCAGAATTCGTACGGGAACAATCAGCACTTCCTGAGGCAATCGCGCGAATCGGCACAGCAGTTGCCATGAAAATTGTGTCACCGGATATTACGCATAAAAGCGACGTTGGCGGGGTAATTTTGCACGTATCTCCCGATACGGTGTTGGAGGCATATACGAAGCTCATGGAGACCGTTGCAAAACGTGCACCACAGGCAAAACTGGAAGGCGTGCTTCTCGTTGAAATGGCGGAGAGCGGAATGGAAATTATAGTTGGTGCACAAAGACAGGCAGGCTTCGGAACTATGGTTATGGTTGGATTGGGAGGAATATATGTTGAGGCGTTTAAGGATGTGGCCTTTGGCGTTGCGCCAATAACGCAGCAAGAGGCAAAAACAATGATTGAGCGGCTGAAAATTTACACCATACTCCAGGGTATTCGGGGGAAACCAGCCATGGATATTGCCCTCCTTGCCGATTGTCTCACGCGCGTATCCCGGTTGGTAACTGATCATCCCGAAATTGTTGAATTGGATATCAATCCGTTTTCTCTCGCGACAAATGGTACAGGGGGAAGGGTATTGGATGCGCGAATTGTTGTGGAACGTGTGTAGCACTCTTGTATAACGAGTGCTAATTTGTTGTCAATTCCTTTTCTATAGCAAGGAGCCTTCTGTATTTGACCATCCGTTCTCCATGGCGAGGACCACCGAATTTACAATAGGAAGCAGTGCCCACCGCCAAGTCTGCAATCGTATCATCGTGCGTTTCTCCGCCTCTGTGGGAAATGATTGTGGAGAATCCAGCCGATCTGCCAAGAGCGATAGCGTTTACTGTTTCCGTGATTGTTCCTATCTGGTTTACTTTGATGATGAGGCTATTTATTGCATTTTGGTCAATGGCTTTTTGTATGCGTTTGACGTTTGTTGTGACAAGGTCGTCACCGACAATCATGTGGTTGTCTCCGAGTTTTTGCATGAGCGTTTGCCAATTCGACCAATCTTCCTGGTCAAACATATCCTCCAGCGATCGGATGGGATACGTTTGTGACCATGTAACTATTTGTTGCATCCATTCGGAAGGTGTAAGTTTTTTTCCATCTTCACTTTGCAATACATACGATCCATCACGATAAAATTCTGATGCTGCCGCATCGATTGCAATGTCCATGTGTTTTCCTGGGGTAAGCCCTGCACATTCGATTGCTTTGACAATAAGCGTTAACGCTTCTTCGTTTGAAGTAAGTTCCTGTGGACAAAAAGCTCCTTCAAATCCGATAGTAAGCGCATAGTGTTTTTCTTTCAGTATTGCTTCCAGAGTATCAAATACTTTGGTACAGGCATCCAAACGTTGCGCAAACGTTCTATAAAATTGTGCGTTTGGGATGATCATGAATTCCTGAATATCAGTTGCCCAATTCCCATGTTTGCCGCCTTCCATTACCAAAAAAAGAGGAACGGGAAGTTCACACCGCTTTGTTTGCGTAAGTTGTTGGATGTATGCGTATAAGGGTATATGGCGAGCATGTGCACCCGCTTTAACAAGCGCCATGGAAAGGGAAGTTGTTGCATTGCCACCAATAACATGTTTATTCTCAGTGCCGTCAAGTGCGACGATGATATCGTCCAGTTCTTTCTGTCCGTCGTCAACAGATTTTCCAAGAAGTGCTGGTGTGAGTGTTTCCTGGATTTGCCTAATTGCTTGATTGACAGGCAATTCGATGGCCTCAGTGGTGCCAGTTGATGCTCCGGAGGGAGACGCTGCAGTGTGCGTTGATCCATCCGTAAGTGTTACGGTTGTTTGTATCGTTGGGTGATTTTTTGAGTCCAACAGTTCGGTAGCGTGAATATTCGTAATGTTCATATCATGTGCCATATTCGAAAAATGTATATGTATACCCGTTCCCGCTGCCTTCCTTTTGATTTAAGAGTTTCGTAAAGCGTTCGTACTTTGGAAAATAGGTATCCGCATCCGGAAAAGTCCTATGGACAATGGTCAGATACAGTTTGTCAGCAATGGTGACTGCCTGTTCGTAGATGCTTGCTCCTCCAATAATATATATTTCTTCGCGTTCTTTTGTTTTAGCGACAGCTATCGCATCCTCAAGGGAATGCGCAATAAGGACTGGTTCTATGGGTTGCCATGCTTTGTCCTTGGTAACAACAATATTTGGTCGATCGGGGAGCATATGGCCGATGGATTCATATGTTTTCCTGCCCATGATGACCGCGTGCCCCTTGGTTTTTGCGCGAAAATGCTGCATGTCTTCCGGAATATCCCAGAGCAGTGCATTGTTTTTCCCCAGCTCGCGGTTTTCTCCTATGGCTGCAATAATCGAAATCATTAAAATCCTCCGACAACCGTTATGTCGCCTTTAATCGGCGGATGATAGGCGTAGTTATCAATCGTGATGTCCTCAAATTTGAATCCGTCGATGCTTTTAACGTTCGGGTTCAACGTAAGCGTCGGGAATTTCTTCGGTTTCCGTCGGATTTGCTCTCTGCATTGTTTGAAATGATTTTCATAGATATGGACATCACCAAAGACATGTACAAATTCACCCGGTTTATACCCGGTGATCTGAGCAATCATCATAGTGAGCAGTGCATAGCTTGCAATGTTAAATGGCACTCCCAAAAACAGATCCGCGCTCCGTTGGTAGAGAAGCAATGACAGTTTGTCGCCTGTGATGTTGATATGAAACATCGTATGGCAGGGCGCAATGACCATCGAAGCATCATGGCTGCCGCTCATCTCATAGATGCATCCTGCGTTCCATGCGGAAATGATGTAGTGTTTTTTTTGCGGATATTTCTTGATTTTCTCGATTGCCCAACCAAGCTGGTCAACCGTTTGGTTGTTGCCTTTCGGCCAGTGACGCCACTGCACGCCGTAGACCGGACCAAGTTCTCCCCAAGTTTCCAGGAATTTTGGTTCCTCCTTTGCCTTTTGCATGAATGCCTCAAACGTCAACGGTTGTGCTTTTCCTTCCTTCACCGCCCACTCATATTTTTTGAATGCCCATTCATCCCATATATGCACATTGTTATCAACAAGGTACTTGATGTTACTTGTTCCTGACAAAAACCAGATGAGTTCGTGGATAATGCCGCGCGTAAACATCTTTTTTGTGGTCAATAAAGGGAATCCTTTGGAAAGATCATACCGACAAATCCGACCAAAAACACTTTTGAGCCGTACCCCTGTCGAATGGGATATTTTCCAGGTGCCATGCTTCATGATGTCCTTCATGAGGTCAAGATACTGGTATTCCGGATGACGTGCGCGCATGAATGATTCCTCCTTTTAGGTTGTTACTTTGGTTGTACTAAATACCGACCCAAACTTTTTAACAGTGAGACCAGCAATAAACATACCAATTGCAAACAAAACAAACAAGATATCAGCTCCCAAAAATTCCGTAATAGATGCAGAAAGGAACATGGGGACGATAGCTGCTATTGTCATAAGAAACCAGAGGTTTCCCCAAAGCCTTCCCATCATATCGTTGGGTGTTGCTTCCTGCATAAACGTCTGCGACGGTACTTGGACTCCAACAAATCCAAATCCGATTGCCGAAGCAAGAAGCGGTACAGAGATAAGGCGGATCATTGTCGGCAGATGTGGAAGAAGGACCGCGAGAAGCAAAAATGAAAGGGAAATGGTAAACAAGGAATTTTCAATGACCGTCTTTTTTCGGATGCTCTTTTTCTTGAGACTTCTGGAAAAAATAGTTACGCCAATGATTGCGCCCACAAGTGCCGGAACGACAATAAAAAGAGCAACATCTTCCACTGCTATATGGAACACGTGCGTTGCAAGTGCAGGGATATTTACCGCTACGATGGTGATCATCATTTCTCCACCGAGAATGAGAAGCACTGGGTAGAGGATATTCTTGTTGTTTTTTATGTATTGGTATCCTTCAACAACTTTGCCAAAAAACTCTCCTAATTGTTTTTCAACATCTACAGGTTTTCTGCCGTTTAATTTTGGAAGCATGTTGACGCTGATAAATGCAATTGTAAGAATGCCGGCACCGCACAGAAGCGTTATAGGA
>CAYUUX010000034.1:0-7598 GCA_964448085.1 uncultured Gammaproteobacteria bacterium
TTTGGAATATTTTGGTAGTCGTAATAGTGGGCATAGAATTCACTGGAATTGAGCTTTTTCCAGGAAAAATGATCGAAGGGATAGTCCTGATAGTTATAAATAAATGGAGTAATTGCGACGATGGATGCATCCTGCCAAAGAGATTGGGATGCAATACGTAAATTCTCACCCACAGTTTCCGGTGAAAGCAGTCGCCCGTCATAGTATTTTCCGTATGCATGCTGCCAACCCGTTTCCGTTATGAATATGGGTAACGATTTGGTATTGTCCAAACTTTGCAGGAAATTTTGTTCCCAGCGAAACGTGGATAACGTTCCTCGACCCATTGCATACGGACTCCCAGAAAATTCTGGATTTGCATACGCGTGTGATGTCCACCCGTCAATAAAGGAAAGCACATCGGGATTGGTTGCCAGCAATGTTTGCAGATAGGTAGCTTCGTCCATTGCTGCGCCGTCGGTTTGTGCAGAGGCGTCAAATCCTGCAGGGAGGACAAAAAAATCCTCTGAAGCTTCCTTGAGTGCTTTGGAAAATTTTATGAGCATTTTTCCATAGCCGTCTGGATCAATCGTGTCACCCCATTCTTTCGCATGATTGGGTTCGTTAAAAAGAACAACGTACCGATTCTCAATTGGCCAATTGAGCGAAGTTAGAAAGTCCACCCATTTATCAATATCATGTTCCTGTGGTATTACCCAGTGCGCACCTTCGACATGTGTTGCAATGCGTACAATTGGAATGAGGTGATTTCTGCGCATTGTATTAAAAAACTCACCCCATTTTTCCTTTTTTAAGTCATTATCTTGAATGACGACAGTGACATATCCCCAATCTCCATTTGAGGAGTTAAGCAGTGCTTTCGTTTCCGCAATATCATTTGGGTCCGCAACGTGGATGCCGTACCTATTATTTGGAACCGTGAGCGGGTTATACAGTGCAAAGACAGATAATTTCCATGTCAGCAATGATACAAGGATGACAAATAATCGTAGAACGTATGGTAGAAACGTGCTCATGCGGTTAGTCTTGTAGAGTCACAAATCAAACTATGATGTGCGCTCCCGGGGGGAATCGAACCTCCATTTAACCCTTAGAAGGGGCTTGTTCTATCCGTTGAACTACGGGAGCAGCAGGTAAATTATACTACGATTTTGTGCTTGGAGGATACTGACGTTATGAGACTTATTTACAACACTTACGGTTAAAATGAACAGACATGCATTAATAGGATGCACTCAATATAATATTTTTTGCTTGTTGTGCTTCTGGAGTTGAAAAAAACTTTAATGCTACATCCCTTTCACCTGATACAAGCCCTTTTCCCGATAAGCCTGCATTTACTTTCCCATTATATTTTCCGGTAAATAACAAATATCCAAGTGTTCTTTTTGTTGTCAGCAATCCCGAAGTGCTTTGAAGTGCGAATACAGGCTCATACGTTTTGCCGTCACGTGTTACAAGATACGCTACATAGTAGAAGTCTGTGCTTGTTAATTTCTGTTTCTCTATCACTTCATATAAGGGGCATGGAGCACCCATTTCTCCTTCCGTTTGATTATAAGGAATATTTGGATCGCAAGAACCACCTATTCCGTCAAGCGCGGAAATCCAGTTTATAATAACTTTTTTGTTCGGATCTTGAATACTCAAAGTGTCTGCACTAGAAAAACTGGCTTGCAGTTCAGCCGGGACAATTTTCCAGGTTGAAGGATACCGAAAAGAAAGTTTTTCAAAGGAAGACGTATAGGCAATTGTTGAAGTTTCTTGATTATCATTTGTATTTGATGTGGGTAGGTTTGAGAAGAGAATTCCATTCAGATCAGTGAGTATTTTTTGCGCAGAAATTTTTATATCATTGTTGTTCGGTGCAAGTTTTACTATCTCGTTTATAAATTGTACTTTTTTGGCTGGATCATTGACAGTGTACAATGTGCCATTACCGCCATCTGTTGATAATGTTCCATATTTTCTAACAAGCCCCAAAAATTGTTCATTGGAAATAACATCCAGATTTTTAACACGAACAATTGTACCGCTTCTGTCATCTTTCTTTTCACCGATAAGATCTACCCATACGCCGAGTGAGTTTATGCCATATGGTCCGGGTTCTCGTATATTCAGCCAATACGTCTGACCATTGATGGTAATAGTTTTGTAGTTTGAGAGCGGTTGAAAGTCGTCACCCATACCCGTATACCGCGAATTTTTGTGGAAGAAATACACAGTTCTGCTATCAACTGTATTTTCTGAAGGTTCGTTACTTATGTTCATACTGGCGTAGTTTTCCTCTGGAACATAGCAGACAAGTGAATCCTGGATAGTATATGTGGTTTTAAGCGCTTGACTGAGGGTAAATGGCAGTTTATCTAAATTAATTTTATTGTTCAGACAGTATTGAGAAAGAGCTTCAGCCAGTGATGCCTTTTGTGGGTTAGGCAAAGTACTATCTGTTGTATTCGCATTTTTTGAAGTTGCTTGTTGTTCTACAAGTTGCTGAAGTTTTTGTTGGAGCAGGTAGTTCTGATACCCAACATATATGAGTGCGCCTGTTAATAGCAAAACAATTATAATTATACCGATCGAATTTATTTTAGGTACTTTATTAACTGAGTCTGAAGAGGTTTGTTGAGAAGTCTCTTGGGTTTTGGACAGATAGCTTTCTTCCATATATCTTATTTTCAAACTTCATATACTATGATTTTTGAGCGGCGGAAGGGATTTGAACCCTCGACCTTCTCCTTGGAAGGGAGACATTCTACCACTGAACTACCGCCGCAATATATTGTATTGTAACAAGAGGAAAAAATGAGTGCAATGGAGTTATTTATTAAAACGTACTTTGTCACCTACTTGTATATTGAACGTATCCGTTTCCCCAGCATTGATTTCCAAAATCTTATCAACAGGAACGTTTGGCTTTACCATATTCATGTTTAAGCCCTTAGGGGGTTGCACATCTCTCGTTATGTCAACAATTATATTCCCGTTAATCCATAAAAAATCCAATGGGAACTGCATGCCTTTCATCCAGAACATATATTGTTCTTTGTGATCATAAACAAAAAGCATGCCGTGTTTTGCAGGAAGACTCTTTCTAAATCCTAATCCTTTTTCCTTTTCCAAAGGATTGAGCGCAAGGTCAACGACAAAAACCGTGTTGTTCACTGTCACCGTTCCGCTTAACGGATGCTTGGTGTAGAACCAATAGGTGAAGAGAATAAGAAGTGAAATTGCGATAAGAATGAGAATTTTTGGATTCATATGCTTATTGTAGACGTTTTATTAGGTACTGGACAAATGAATCATATATATGTGTTATGTGTTCTTCCATGGGTATTCGTTCTAGTGCTTCTTTGGCACGCTTTGTGTGCATGGAAATAAGATCGTGTATTTTTGTATCAATATTCCACCGTGTCATCATCTGTTGCACCCAGGTAATGTCATCGGTTGTCACAGCACCTTTTGAGAACATCGCATCTATGTGCTTTCGTATCGATTGGTCCCCTACCTGTCGTAAGAAAAAAATGTAGGGAGTTTGTTTCCCTTCCCGTATGTCGGTCCCCTGTGGCTTACCGGTGACATTCTCGTTTCCAAATATATCAAGATAGTCATCGACAAGTTGATAGACAATGCCAAGATGATTGGCAAATCGTTCCAGGTGCGAAAGACTGCTTTTTGGAAGCTTTCCGATGACAGCGCCTGACGCAAGCGGAAGATAAAGTGTATACCGACCTGTTTTTGTCTTGTAGACGGAGAGTATTTCATCAAGACTTCTTACCGGTTGCACGTTTGACCCAAGGACAATATCCTGCATTTGCGCGGCGGTAACCGTCTGGAGCTCCTCTGAAACCAAGTGCATAATTGTATGTGCATGCTCGTGGTTTTGGCAGGTGAGAAGCATGTTGTAGCCAAGAAAAAACGCTGCATCCCCCACGCACATTGCAAGGGATTTACCCGAATTTTTTGGGTATCGTGAATGATTCTTTTGCATAATAGCAGTGTAATATGAGTGGATCGATTGTTGCCCTCGTCGTGTTTCGGCGCTGTCCATAATGTCATCATGTATCAAAAGGCCGGCATGAAAGAGCTCCATTGCAGCGGCGACCTTAATAAGATCGGGAGATTTATTTGTACTGCCAGTATCGCTGCCAAGAAACACGAGTGATCCCCGTATCATTTTTCCATTGGATGTGTAGTCAATTAATCTATCCAGTGCATCCTGGTACATGCGATCATTTCCCGTTTTCTTTTCGGATGTAAGAAAATTTTTGAGTTCTTTTTGAATCTGTGGTTTTACAGCGGCAAGATAGTCGGAAAACATAGTGCAATTGTACTATACACTGACGTTGGGAAGAACAATTGGCTTAGTTTGCTGTTTTTGGAAGAGCTTCGCACGCTATGCCGTCTCCATCGCCATCCAAGTTATTGGTATCTTTCGATACGCCGCCTGCATTCAGAAAAAACTTTTGTGCTTCTTCCTGCGTTTTAAAATCATCGCAGTTATATTCGTCCGTATATTTCCCCCCGCTTGTCACAACGTTTCCTTCTTTATCACGCAGTACTTTCGCTTCTTGTGGTGAGGATCCGGAAAGTAGTTTCCCAAGATCCCAGTCATTGTTCGTGGATTCCAGACCAAACGCGGCTAAAAGAATACCGATTATTACAATCAACACTGGTTTTGCAATTTTTTTTGTTTCAGCGCTTGCATTTGCTAATGGTTTGAGTTTAGGGAGTGCCATAGGTTCACCATAAAGAATACAGTAAATACGCGCACACAATAATCAATACAATAATAACGATCAATCGAACTTTTTTATTTTTCATAATCTCACTAAAGCATAACAAGTTTCTTCAATTAGTCAAGCAAAAATAATCTTGTCGGGACGGGCAGACTTGAACTGCCGACCTCACGCTCCCAAAGCGTGCGTTCTAGCCAACTGAACTACGTCCCGTGTCGTTTGTATTATAACGTATATGGAATGAAAACGCCCTCGTTTGGAGGACCGTAACAGATACGGACACGATTGTTTTTCGGTTCAACAATGACGGATCCAATCGTTGCGTCTTCTCTGCATATGGGGAATCTCGGATTCTTTGTGTCTGAAAGTAAGGCAATCATATCCTGTACTTCCATATCATTTTTTACCAGTTCCGTTGCCCTATCCAATCGTTCATAGGAGTTTTTATGGTGTGTCGCCTCGTCCTTTTCAAATACGATCATACGTTTTGATATGAAGTGATTGGTATGTGCGTATGCAGTATGCTCCTTTGTTTCGATGTCAATATCCATGCCAGCCGTTTCAATATCTGTCACCGTGTCGTTTTGCACAAGCACATGATTGTATCCCGAAGCACGGTGGGTTTTTTGGATAAGAGCACATGCATCCTCTATTGTTTTACAATCCAACACTGCGCGTGCGATAAAATACTTTCCTACGCCGACATGGGACTCCTGGTGTAATTCATTGATACATTGGACGAGACCATTGCTGGTAAGCGTTGCAGAACAACCGATGAGAAATGTCGCATAATTTAATCCCAGATATGTCGTTCCGTTAACTGTCGCTTTCAAAACGTACAGTTCATCAAGGCTTTCTATAGCCCAGTCTTCGTTGTGGCCGATAATCGGTCCGTCTTTTGTAAAACTTACAGCAATGGTACAGTGGTCTTCAGTTTGTGCTTGTTCCCGGTCCCAATCGAGTGTCCTGTCATATATTTCCGGTGTATTATGGAAAAATAGATCGACAAAGGGAACATCTGCACCTTCTGCCATTCCTTCCATTTCGTCGATAAGCTTTGGAAAAGCTTTTTTTGTTTCCCGTACGTACAACGCGGTTTTCGATAAACGCTGTTGGTAATTGCGTATGTAGTGCTTCCTGTCCTGAATAACTTCCTGAATTTTCCCCCGAAACATTTCACCAATGGCCTGCCCAAGTTCGCGATTTGTGCCGGTCATTTCAAGATAGGGAAATGTTCTGTACATACGAATGATAGCGTTGATACTTGATACTTTTTGTGCCGCGGGCGGGAATCGAACCCACACGGGTGTTTAGCCCACAGAATTTTAAGTCCTGCGTGTATACCAATTTCACCACCGCGGCATCCTCTTTGCATTTTACTGTACTTTCAATGAGTTTTCCATACAGACGCTGGGACTGTGGAAGCTGTTTTTCTTAACTTTGCGATAAAAAAGCCTTCCATTGTTGTGGAGGGATATATGTGTTGAGGCTCATCCATAAGGAGAACTTTCCCTGTTTCTTTTTTCAGGATCCATTCAATAACGCGTTCGTTTTCCTCTGGTTCCAAGGTACATGTGGAATAGACTATTGTGCCGCCCGGTTTTGTTGCGCTAACAGCTGAGCGCAGTAACCATTTCTGTCTGTTTGCAAGCTCCTTAACTTCTTTTACCGACCAGTGGGCATAGGTTTTCGGATCCGTTGTTGTGAATGTTCCTTCCATGCTGCATGGCGCATCCACAAGGGAACGATCAAAATATTCGGGATATGATTGCCATACTGTTTGTCCTGCACTAATCGATATTTTGACATTCGTGACCCCCTGCACTTTACAATTGGCTTCTAATTTATAGGAGCGGATTCTACTATTATCATTTGCAAGAATTTCTCCGGTATTTTCCATCATGGCTGCAATTTGTGTTGTCTTGCTGCCGGGTGCGGCTGCGATATCAAGAATCCGTTCGCTTTTTTGTGGATCCAGGGCAATTGCGGGGAGTTGACTGGAAAGACTTTGGATATAGAAAAGACCCTCATTGTATGCTTCTAAATTGAGAAGGGCTCGCTTTTCATTGTGAATAATAAGCGATATCGGCGAAACCGGCGTTTCTTCATATCGAATATGCTTCTTATCAAAATATTGAACAAGATTTTCTTTTGACGTTTTGAGGGTATTGATGCGTATCGTCGTTGGTCGTTTCTTTGTATACGCTACAAGAATTTCATCAAGCTTTTCTTTTGGTACGTTTTTGGAAAGCCGTTCAAGAAACGCCTCGGGGAGTTGCCGCCATGGTTGTTTCATAAGGCTATTGTACTATAGGGGAAGCGTAGGAACTATGTTATAATTTTCTTGAAATGAGCCTCCGTGGCGCAATTGGTAGACGCGTACGCTTCAGGAGCGTATGGGGTAACCCTTAGAGGTTCAAATCCTCTCGGAGGCACTTTTTGAATCTATATATAAAATGTTAATCTAGTAATGCATTATGGAAACAATCCAGAATGATATTTTGACAGGTAATAACATAATCCAAACTAATAAACGTGCTTTTTCTGTTAAATTACTTATTTTAGTTATTTTCATTATTTTATTACTGGCATTTGGATTTATAACTCTTTTTCTAAACAAGACTCTTACAAAAGCAGATATGGTAGATGAAACACCATCTTCACAAAAATTACTCCCCACTGATATGGAAAACAAACAAGCAGTTGCTGATAGTAGTGGTACTCAATCGGTTGACGAATTTCTTTCCTATTGGTACAAGGATTACAAAAAATTTCGGCAAGAGGTGCCAGCTTCATCAGTTAAGCGAGTATTTTTTATACAGCTTTTTAAATTCACTGATAATGAAGAAAAAGGTTGGG
>CAYUUX010000035.1:0-7530 GCA_964448085.1 uncultured Gammaproteobacteria bacterium
GCCGGGATTAGGTACTACTGATTTGGAAGGCAATCTTATTCATGAAAGAACTAGGTGGGCAGTTCGCGGAATGGTAAAACTGATTGAGATTACTTGTAAATATGCGGGAATCATCTAAGGGAAACTGTGATAATGCTATGAAGTAACAGGTGATTACGGTAATGGTTCTTTACATTCTAGGCACATGAGGTGGTAATTTGTTAACCACTTTATGATTTTCCGGAAGAGGAGGCGAAGAATGTTTGCAAAAAGGGCAATGAAACGGTTGTTCGTGGTCGCTATTTTGCTATTTATAGCGGTGGCTGCATTCGCTCAGGCTTCATATCCACGTAAAGCGATCGATGCTATTTGCCCATGGAGTGCGGGCGGAAGTACGGATATCGCTTTTCGCGGTTATATGAAGTATTTGTCCAAAGAATTGGGAACGGATATCAATGTCCAGAACTTAACTGGCGGAAACGGTGGAATAGCATGGTCGAAAGCCGCGGTCTCCCCCAAGGACGGGTATACGGCTATTTTACTAACCTTTGATATCCTAACCAATGAAGCCCAAAAAATGACCAAGGTTTCATACCGCGATTTCGACATCGTCAATATGTTTACGCTACAGGGAATGATGCTGATTACGCATTCTGATTTTGGATACGATAACCTTGAAGAGTTTATCGCGGCTGCTAAAAAAGCACGAAGCGAAGGACGTACTCTAAAAATCGGTATAGCTGGAGAACTTGGCCTGTGGCACCAGGCGGGCGCTATAATGGCGGAAAAGACGGGGACTGAAGGTGCCTATACCTATGTGCCGTTCAAGGGGTCAGGTGATCAGTTGGCTGATATGCTCGGTAAGCATATAGATGCGATGGTTACCTCGTTGACGGCGTCGGTGCAGCATATTAAGGAAGGAACACTGAAAGTCCTTGCAACTATGACGAATGAGCGAGTCCCTGCGATTTCCGATGTCCCTACGTTTAAAGAGCTTGGCTACGATGTTCAGTATACTAGTTGGCGTGCCTTAGCATTCCCCAAAGGAGTGCCGGCGAATGTATTGGAAACCGTGCGTGCCGCGGCGAAGAAAGCATATTACAATCCTGAGTTCCAGGATTGGGCGAATAAGGCGAATATCGATCCATTCTTCCTGGACCACATCGAGGCAGCGGAATACATGAAAAATCAGTATCCAATGGTTGAGGGAGTAATGAAAAAATTTGGGCTCATTAAATAGCATTCGCACTGTCTATGCTTAGTTGAAGGGGGTTAATAAAATCCCCTTCAACTATCCCATAAAAAGGAGCAACACAAATTGAAAGCTAAAGAGCTCATAATTGGGTGCGCATTCCTTTTAATATCATGTCTTTTTTTCATTTCAACGTTTTCATTTCCTACACCTCCAGTACAAGCAGCAGGACCTGCATTCTGGCCTAGGGTGATGAGTGTTATTTTAGGGTTATTTTCCATTTTTTTTATAGTGAAATCAGCGAATGATATCAGAAAAGAAAAGAGATCTACCGATATCGAATCTACAAAAACCGCATCAAATACTACTGAAAAAACTAGTAATTTTAAAAAACCTCTTATAGGTATGGTGGCAACTGTTTTTTTTATTATATTACTTTATATTTTTGGTTTTATCATTGGCACATTCAGTTACTTTATACTACTGACTGTTATTGTTACAGAAAAATATAGTTGGAAAAAGTTTTTTATCGCAGCGGTACAGGCCTCCATCCTTGTAGTCACCATATATTTCCTGTTTGGCGAGTTCCTCAATATTAATCTACCCGATGGTATACTATTTTATTAGCAGGAGCGGAGCATGGATTTTTGGTTGTCTTTCCTGACAGTATTAAAGCCCCTAAATTTAATGTTCATAACTATTGGAGTATTAGCGGGAATAATTGTAGGTGCCATCCCAGGTCTTACGGCAACTTTAGCCATATCGCTGTTAATACCTTTTACTTTTGGAATGGACCCTGTGCCGGCATTGATCATGCTATTAGGAATTTATTGCGGCGGTATGTATGGTGGATCAATCACCGCGATATTGATACATACTCCAGGGACGCCGGGGGCTGCGGCGACTGTTTTAGATGGATATCCCCTTGCGCAACAAGGCAAGGCAGGGAAAGCTCTAGGTATCTCGGTGATAGCGTCTTTTATCGGTGGAGTAATAAGTGCAGTAATCATGATTTTCCTTTCTCCGGTAATATCATCGTGGGCATTGAAATTCAGCTCTGCGGAGTATTTTTCTTTAGCTCTTTTTGGATTGACTGTCATATTTTCCATTTCGGAAAAATCAATATTGAAAGGAACAATATCTGGTTTATTCGGCTTGCTTTTATCTACGGTAGGTCTGGACTATATTGTGCCGTATGCTCGCTTCACCTTCGGTCTCGATAGCCTCGTAATAGGGTTTCCACTGCTCCCCGCTATTATTGGCTTGTTCGCGATTACTGAAGTTTTCAGGCTTTTTGAAAAACCGGATGAAAAAATAGAAGTTCCGAAAATTAAAATAAGGGGAGTTATCCCTACAAGAGAAGAGACAAAAAAACTTATACCTGTATATATAAAATCCAGTATTATAGGCACGTTCATCGGCGCATTACCAGGCACTGGCGCTAATATCGCCTCGTTTATTTCGTATGGCGAAGCAAGGCGTTGTTCAAAGACACCGGAAAAATTCGGTACAGGAATGATAGAAGGGGTGGCTGCAGCTGAGTCAGCCAATAATGCAGTAACTGGCGGAGCTCTAATCCCAATGCTGACTCTCGGCATACCTGGTGACGCCGTAACCGCCGTATTGCTTGGCGCTCTTACTATTCAAGGACTTCAACCAGGACCGCTTTTATTCAAGGAACATATGGATATCATTAATCCTATGTTTTCAGGAATAATTGTCGCAAATGTAGTTATGCTAATTGCTGGTCTTTTTGGAACACTATTTTTTGCTCGAATCGCATCGTTGAAAAGAAGCTTATTAATACCCCTGGTTTCAATTTTCGCATTGATTGGGGCTTTCGCGACAGAAGGGAGCTTCGCTCATTTGCTAATAGCGCTTGGGTTTGGAATTGTTGGTTACATTTTGGATAAATTCGGATTTCCCTTAGCTCCGATTGCTTTGTCCATTATATTGGGACCGATCGCGGAAACAAGCTTTAGGACAGCCTTGATAAGGTCTCAGGGAAGTTTGTCAATATTTTTCACTAGGCCAATTTCTCTCGTATTTATTCTTTTATCAATTGCTTCTATTCTAATTGTCGTTATCAGGAGAAACTTCAAAGGAAAATTAAGAATAAAACCCAAGGAGCGATAGAGAATTATGGTAAAAATGGAACCTATTTTTCTCAATGGGCATTGCGTTATTGGGGTTGAGATAGCGTATCCAAAAACAACGCTCCTTTCGATAACCGTTCCAAACATAGGGTACATAATGTGTGGTGTATTAAATATTCAGGCTATGGATACTTTGCATCCTGAAAGAGGAATTATCGCAGCCAGAGTTGTTGGTGTAAAAACCTTTCAGGATCTTTTAAAAGCTAGGGTTGTTGAGACTACTAAACAAGGGGAACAAATCGGAATTTCGCCTGGAATGACGGGAGCGGAATCGCTGGAATGCATGCTCAGGGTCGCAGAAGGGAATAATTAAAACACATAAAGGGGTACGCTATGAAGGGATCTGATATCGTCGTTGATTCTCTTATCGATAATGGAGTTACGGAAATATTCGGCGTTCCTGGTGATACCAGTATGGGGTTTCACGATGCATTGGTTCGCAACGGAAAAATTAAATATATCGTATGTCGCGATGAACGAAACGCGGCATATATGGCAGATGGCTATGCTCGAGTTTCGCATAGACCGGGCGTTGTCGATGTACCGAGCGGGGGCGGTGTTCTTTATGTTATCCCCGGCTTAGCGGAAGCCAATGATTCTTCGATTCCGTTGGTCTGCATTTCTTCCGATATAACAATGTCCAGCGAAGAGACTGAAGCCCTCACCGATGTCAGGCAACTGGATTTAACCTCACCAGCCACAAAGTGGAATTGCAAAATTAAAAGTACGAAAAAAATTCAGACATATATCGAAAAAGCCTTTCGTATAGCCACGCTTGGGAAACCAGGCGCGACACATGTATCTATACCAGAAAATATCCATGGTGAGGAGATATCGTGGACTTATACCAGGACTCCACCTCCTTCTGGAATTAGTGCGTTAAGGTCCGGTCCAATGGGTAGCGACATCCAATCGGTAAGGGAAGCGTTGTTGAACGCCCATGACCCCGTTGTCATAGCCGGTGGTGGAGTTCATGCAGCCCAAGCCTATGAGTCTTTGGCGGAATTTTCAGAAAAATTTACTGTATTTGTCGCTACCTCAATTAACGGGAAAGGATGTATTAATGAAACTAATCCCTTGAGCATTGGCGTTATTGGGGCCAATGGGGGTTCTGAAGAAACTAACGAGGTTGTCCGTTCGTCTGATTTAGTCATAATACTCGGCTCTAAGATGAATAATGTTACCTCGATGGGTGGTTGTATTTTCAAAGAAGGACAAAAAATTGTACAGGTGGATATTTCTGAAAAAATTCTAGGGGCAAACGTCCATCCTAATATTCCTGTTCTAAGTGATATTGATCTATTTTTAAGGGATTTAAATAAATCATTTGATGAAATAAAAAAAAGGTATATCAACAGAGATCCGTGGATAGGTAAGGTAAACTCGATTTTAATAAATAAGTGGAATCGAATTGAAAAAGAAATAAATGCTCCGACAAAATTCGTCAATCCCGCGCTATTTTTTAAGATTCTTCTCTCCAATACCGATGAAAATGCAATATTCGTCGCTGACGCAGGAACGCCAACTCCGTATCTCGCTTCATATTGTCGCTTGAAATCATTTGGACGTCATACTGTGATGCCGAGGGCCCACGGGAGCCTCGGTTATGCGCTTCCGGCGGCAATAGGTGTTAAGGTCGCGAAACCCGAAGCAACAGTAATATCGATGTTTGGTGACGGCAGTTTTGGTATGGCTGTAGGAGACTTGGAAACAGCAAAACGCTTAGGTCTTCCTATAATTTTCATGAATTTCCAAAACAACAGCTACGGTTGGATAAAGACTATACAACGGCTCTATTACGAAGAAAGATATTATGCTGTTGATTTTGATAGAATCGATGCCACACGCATCGCGGAAGGGTTTGGCATTGAAGCAATCAAAATTGATAAAAATGAAGAAATTGAGAAGGTCATAAAATGGAGCCTAAAGCAAAAAAAACCCGTATTCCTAGATATTCATATCGAACCGCCGACAGAGCTGGTGCCTCCGGTTGTTAAGTGGGAACGGGATAAATCGGTTCCTGCAGAAGCGAGAAAGAAGCTTACGTACTAAATGAGTCCCGGCAAAAAAGATGATGCGAAAAGCGCTCGATACTTAGGAGAAATATCAATATTATTTTCCGCGCTTTTCCTGTCTCTAGGAACTGTTTTCGCAAAAATTATTAATAACACCTCAGATACCCATTCTCTTGAAATATCATTTGTTCGTTTTCTGGTAGGATTATGCATAATATCCCCATATTTCATAGTAAAGAAGAAACCATTAAAACCTGTAAAGTTGAAATATGTTTTCGGCCGCTCTATTACGAATACTTTTTCGATAATTCTATTTTTCTTGGGTATTCAATTCACTAGTGTTACAAAAGCAAATATGTTGAATATGACGTCACCGGTATTTGTTTTTTTCTTGGCACCATTTTTGAATAAAGAAAAACAGAGTTTATCTGGAGTAATGTATCTCGTTTTCGTGATGGTGGGCGCATATTTCGTTATAAACCCTAATTTTAATACTCTACAAATAGGGGATTTATTCGCCCTTCTTTCAGGAATTACAGCAGGAATATCCACGTCAATATTGAGGGAGGCAAGAAAATTCGATGACACGTCGCTGATTCTATTTTACCTATATTTATTTTCAACGATCATTAGTTTTTTGATGGTATTGCCGCTATTTACCATGCCCTCGCTCAGGGTGCTATTTCTAATGGTCATTTCTGGAGTCTTTGGAGTTCTCGGACAACTCACTATGAGTTGGGGCTTCTCCCAGGTAGATGCGTGCATGGGGTCAGTAATATCAGCGTCACGCATTTTGTTCAGCGGTATAATGGGAATTTTACTATTCTCCGATCCTATAAACCTTAATATTATATTAGGCGGGTTGCTGATTTTAGTCGCATTGATCGGAGTTAGCGGAATTTTTAAACTCAAAAAGAATACAAAACAATAAAGTGAGAGTCGCATGCCCGGCTATGAAAAAAATAATAGACAAACTGTTTAAAGAAGCTTAATTTTAATAACTACCAGGATACCGTAGTTCGGTAGAGTTTCTGGCCTCACGCTAGTGAATGAGATTGATCAGCACTATTAAGGGGAGTCAGTATGCAGGAAAAAGCTAACGGACAATTTTACGCCCCCAAGGGCAAGGCGGCACCGGTCTGCGCCAAGGGCCAATTCAAGGTAGGCGTCATCGGGATGGATCATGGTCACATATATGGCATGTGCAACGGGCTTTCCGAGGCGGGCGCTGAAATCGGACCTGTATGGGATCCGGATCCAGCCAAGATGCAGGGTTTTCTCAAGGCTTTTCCCGACGCTTGGGCTGCATCTTCCGAAGCTGAAGTGCTGGAATCGAAAGATCTGCAGATGATTGCCGTTGCTCCTGTCCCCTGTGATCGGGGAGCCCTGGGCTTAAAGGCCATGGCCCATGGCAAGGACTATTTCTGCGACAAGCCGCCGCTCACCACACTTGAGGATGTGGCCGCCTGCCGAAAAGCTGTGGCGAAGACCGGGCGCAAGTTCGCCGTCTATTACAGCGAACGACTCCACGTGGAAGCCGCTGTCTATGCCGAAAAGCTTGTATCCGAGGGTGCTATCGGCAAGGTAATTCAGATCATCGGCACCGGGCCGCATAGGATCAGTCTTCCCACCAGACCGGAGTGGTTTTTCGACAGGAAAAAGTACGGCGGCATCCTGGTGGACTTGGGCTGCCACCATATCGAGCAGATTCTCTTTTTCGCCGGAGCTAAGAATGCCCGCATTACCTCGTCCAGGGTGACCAGCTACAAATACACCCAATACCCTAATTTCGAAGACTTCGGCGACGCTTCCTTTGTCACCGACAACGGGGTCTCGGCCTACATGACCGTCCACTGGTTCACCCCTGACGGCTTAGGCGCCTGGGGTGACGGCCGCACCTTCATCCAGGGTACCGAGGGCTACTTGGAGCTGCGAAAGTACATCGATGTGGCCGCCGACCCTGAGGGCGACCATGTAATTTTGGTGAATAACGAAGGCGAGTACCACCACAAGGTTGCGGGCACCGTCGGTTTCCCCTTTTTCGGCCGCCTGGTGCGGGACTGTCTGGACAGGACCGAGACCTCCATGAGCCAGGAAGTGGTATTCAACGCAATAGAATTGGCCATTAAGGCTCAGCAACAGGCCTGGGCTCAGAACTAAGGATCCTGATACTCCGGTGGAGTAGGTG
>CAYUUX010000036.1:0-1870 GCA_964448085.1 uncultured Gammaproteobacteria bacterium
TTCCTGATCTGATTCTGTTGTGATTATTTCTTGTTTCACATCTTAAATTAGTCGCTGGTTGTTCATTTCTATCCACTACTCCGGATTACTCTCTTTCTATTTCGATTAAGGCTAAATGGATGATTTTCCCCGGATTCAACTCGAAATATTCCCTGATATCCCTGGGGATAGTCACCCGACCCTTGGAAATTACACTTGCCGTAAAAAATGCCTTCGGGATAAGTGTCATGCGTGGCCCGTTATCCATCTGGTTGCCTCCCTATTTCATCGGATTTGCATTACTCTACATTGATTAACTCTGCAACCGTTCCGACCAATGGGGTGGCGGTGATATTTGGAAAGGGGGTTTATACAAATGGCGGACACAAACCCCATCGTTCCTCTTGCTTCATAATAGAAAAGGCACCCTCCACAGTTATGTCTCTGTTTTTTTCCCATGTTTCAATCCCCAATGAAGACGGTTATTTTTTTTGTTTTGAAGCCAGTATATAATTTTCTATTTGAGCTGGAGTCATGATAATCACTTCCCAACCATGAACTCGTCTCTCCATTCTTCAAGAGCATCTATTTCTTCACCGACACACCTCTCGAGAAAAGGAACCAGGTCTTCATAGGGGATTCCTATCTTGAAATGGCCGTTTATACTCCCTGTTATGAAGCCGTCTGATGGTTTCACGTCCAGCTCTACAAAAGGGCCGTAAACATCACATATCACAGTGGATATGAGGTTGATGTTGTCAGTGTAAAGATACACCGTAGAATAGTATCTTTCACCTCCACGTAACCTGTGCATGAAGTTCCGGTGGGCTTTCTTTTTCACCTGGCAGAAACAACCCCAAGGAGAGTCGTAATAAGCAATATTCAGCCTGATAGCTATTTGCCTTGGAAGAATATGCCCTCCCTCGTTGAGGACTGCGAATAAGTTCTCCAAACACTCCTTTGCGGAATAATATTCCTCCCAGGTCTCGGGACATTCCTCACTGATTAAGTTGCAATAATTCACCGTGCACCCTCCTTCACTGATGTTGTGATATTCACCAGCGTCATCTTCGCAGGTAAGGCCGGATGTGGCGGGAATCGGTGGATTGCAGTGTAAGTGATATGTAGGGATTCCATCAATTCCTTGAGGATAAATACCTCAGTTAATAATTCACCTAGTTCCACCTCTAAATTATCACCGTTGAGGCCAGCCTTTGCATTATACTTTTTCAATCTTTGATTTATTTGGGGGAGTTCTTTTTTTATGTTTTCAATCATGAACATCACATCCAACTTCAATTTTTACTGGAGGATTTACTACTCGATTTCTTAAATTAGTTCTCAGGATTCGACCATCGGCCTTCTTAACTTGGGTGACATAATAGAATCCTTTTTCTTCTTTCGATACTGGGAGGCCCAACTGGCCCGTGTATAGTTTGGCCCATACTAAATCACCTACTTCGACCCAGGCCGTATCAAAGGTATCTATAAAGACCTCTGTTAATAAACCGGCCTCCCCTGGCTTTAAGGTGTTGATAAGGACTTTTTGGCAATGGGGCCCGTGAGAGGTCATTCTTTCAGCCGGCCCCTTAACTCTTAGGGGGGTTTTCCTAAGCAATCCGACCGGTTTGTGGCATTTAGGGCATCCCTGAACCCATATAGTGGAACCATAAGTATACCCTTCATGCCCACAATTCACACAATGATAATGGCCCGGCATTTAGAAAATCCCCCTTTTTCTTGCTGTTTTTACGGAGATGGGTTTCCATGATAAATCAATTGTAACCGTGACCACGGCCGCTATACTTCCCACCTTTTTCCCATCACCATCTACTGCGTCCCCCATTACAGGGATACATAAATCAACAAGTTCTTTATGTGAAAAAGACCC
>CAYUUX010000036.1:1880-7436 GCA_964448085.1 uncultured Gammaproteobacteria bacterium
TCTTTTTCTAATCCATCAACGAACCCGTAGTAAATATCCCCATCCTTAGCTATGGGATACCATGCCCAATTAGTAGGAGGGGCTATAAATTTGTTGTAGATAACAGCGTCATCTATATCCTCCCCTAATTCATCCATGGTTGGCAAATCCCTGATTTCCCCTAATTCTGTTAATAGGTAAGGGGATTCATTGTTCAATTTTTTTATTGCCCTTATAAGTTCAGTTGCTTGGTCTATCAATGGTTTTTCGTGGTAGTCCCCTGGGAGGTTTAAATTAACCCCCCCCAAAGTTGCCAAACTTTCGGTTATCATTACTTCATCCAGTAGGTCAAAGTCATCGGGGCCCTTTTGGATTAAAGAATTTTTCATAATCACCAGTGCCTCCAGGAATTTACCTTCATGGATATAATCTGCCACTGCTTCGTCAATACCGTCCGTTCTCATAAAATTCCTCCCGTATGTACTCCAATGCCATGAATACAATCATTGCAGCGAACCATAAGAAATTGATTATGGAACCAGTGAATACAAAGATGATTCCATTGATTACTGCAATGAATCCGAATAGAGGGTAAGATATCATTTAAGATTCTCCACTCCCACTATTTCCATGCTAACCCCTGTCACTGGGAGCCTTATGTAGCAATACGCTCCACAGTGTTTGCAGTGCAAAATCATAGTTCCGACCTTTCCGGGATGTAAATCCACGTCAGTCCTGAAACACCCTGGGCATTCAACTTTATGATATGGTTGTTTTTTCATTTTCGGCTAACCTCCACTTGAAGGGATTAATCCCTCCCATGATTTCCACCTTTTTGCTTTTTTGCCCCAGAGCACCGACCAGCGGCCTCACGGGGTATCAAAAAAGAAAAAAATGGAGATAAAGTTATTTTATCTCCTTAATCTGGCAATTCCTATCGTGGTTCCAACACCTAACAGGGCAAGTAACATTGGGACTATATTGGCCCCAGTTTTTTGCATGGGTACTGTTTTCGCTTCGACCGGCTGGCCGGGGTCTACTGGTTCCGGTTCAATGATGGGTTTGCAGGTCTCAGTGATTTTTGTCACGTTGAACGGGGTGTCTATCTCACTTTGGGAAGTGAGGTTAAATTCTTCCCGCTCAACTTTCTTGGTTTGTTCCTGGGAGGTTTCACTGGATGGGGTTGCGGTGAACAAGATTAAATCTTGTTTCCTTTTGTTCACTGCCTGGTCAAAGTCGAAGGTTAAGAGGTTTTTAGTGATTTCATAGACGTTGATGGTTGTGATGGTTTTTTGGAAGGTTGTGATGGTGTCTATTGTGGTGTGTTTGTTGAAATATTCTACAACAGTTGTGATGGTTTTTACGCAAGTTTCAGAAACTACCTCTTCAACACTGGTTTCTTCATTTACTTTGGTTATTTCGCTGCTGCTGTTGGATACAGCGTTCAGGGGGATTATTTCTTCCGTGATGGTTGTGCTTATCAACTTTTTAGTTGTAGACACGACCACGGAATACCCGCTGTCAGGGATGGTACTGGAATCTGCGTCCGCTGCGGCTATCATTGCCTTAGCCCCGGCAGAGGTAGGGGTGATTCCATCAGTGTACCACCAGATTGCTTCTTGGAGGTCTTTCCCCTCTTGAGGAGTCATATTGTCCCGGTAATTCTGGACAATTAACTTCTTAACGCTGTTGCTTTCGGGAACGTCCCCAGTCCCATCTTGATAAGGAACCTTATCCCCAAAGTTAATGTATTCTCCTTTTTCCACGCAAAGCCCCTTTACCGGGTCTTGTGTGCTGGTTTCCGTTAGATTCATCACTCCAACGTAACCAACGGACTTGCCAGAGTCCATACTGTCTAATTTAACCGTGTCCACTGCGAAAGCTGTGGATACACTTCCTAATACTATGGTTAAAACCAACAGTATAGAAACTATATTTTGTTTCACATGTATCACCTCGTTTTATTTTCCCCTCCGGGAGTTTCCAGGGCCCTAAAGGGGCTGAAAATAAAGGAAAGTGGGTTATTTGAATATGCTTTGTCCTGTTTTTGCTTTACACCATTTGCATTTAACTAACCCCTCCGCCTTTTTAACTTCATCCAGAGCCAGCCAGAGCCTGTTTTCCATTTTCATTTGTCTAACAGCGGGGCAGCCGGGGGAATGGATTCTTTTAGTGTTTTTACTTCTTATTAAAGCCACGTCCCCCCTATCCATCTATGAAGCCTCCTTTCGGTTCAGATACTCCAAAGCCCGCATACTGCATTCAAATTCATCTTGGCAGTCCCCCAGGTCTATTATTTCTCCAGTTTCGTTGTTTTTTAGTACGCAGTTCGCCATTTCGACCCCTCAGTGTAGATTTATGTCCATCCCATCAGCGTTTGCTCCCCCCTCTACCATATCAGGGGTTGTGATTTGTACTGAGACACTGCCGTTGGCGTAGAACCTAACTAAATATTGAACTTCGCCTTTTAGGGTTCCCAGTTCCTCATTGAGTTCCTCTATGTCTTTAGGGGTGTATGCCATGAAATACTCCCAGACCTGGGCCTGGAGTAAAAGGTAGGTGTGGTATTGTTTTTCATCCCCTTGGAAGTTCTGATATACCACGTCCATTTCCTGGGCCACCCGCTCCATTAATTCCTTTTTGTTTTCGTACATGGGTTCAATCCTCCCTCGCTCTTACCATGGAGCCGCCACATTCTCCGCAGCCCACATTTACTTTTTGGCCGGGCCGAGGATTTCCGACCCCGGCCACGTAGCCTATTTCTTCCACATTTCCACAGATTTTGCAAACAGCTTTCATTTAACCCCTCCTTAGAAGTATTTCATCCAGCCACAATTTTTGCAGAGTTTCGCCATGAATATGACGCTGCAATGTTCCAACGATTCACCACATTTAGGGCATTCTTCAGGTTCTGGTAGGTTCACAACCATCTGATTCACCTCCTTTTAGGTTCCCAAAGGAACCGGTAGTAAAATAAGGCATATAGCCTTTTAAAGAACGTTTTTATTGACATTATGCTCCCTCCGCTGCTTCGACCGGGAAGTACATAAGTTCACCGTAGTTCACCCCGTCATTTATGAGCTCAAAATAGTAATCCAGGATGTAACTATGGGCATAAGGGTCTTGGAAGCCCCAGAAAATCATTTCGGTGTCAGCCATTTCGGCTGCGGCCTCCAGAATCCCCTGACATTTCCAACAGATTGTATCATCCCCTTGCCTGAGAGGCTGGCCGCATTCTTCGCAGCGAACGTAAATAACCTCCCTGGTGAACTTCTCAGCCCGACCACAGACGCAGGGGCCTTCATGCCACTTGAGGATGAGGGCCTTCTTGGTCTGATCCACTTTGCAATCTATGTCAATCATGTACTCCTGGCAGTCAGGACACCATTTTTTGGGCATTTAAAGCACCTCCGGGAGTTGGTTCAGCCATACATAATAGCCGTGCGGGCCGTCCCTTTCCCCTACTTTTTCCCTGGCGACCAGGCCGTGCATGACCAATCCCGTTAGATTGACAATGCCATTTATGCCCATCTGAGTTGCCAGGCGGCTGATTTTCCTCACGTCTGTTTTCGTGAGGTCTCCCCAGATAACGACCCGGCCGTGGGTTAATCTGAGGCCGTCCCCTATCCGTGATAATGTCAGTTCAATGCCCTGGTCTTGGTTATGGAGGTAACATAATACCCTGAAAACCCTATAAGACATTGATATCTGGTCATTTGCTTTAATAGTCCTTTCGACCATCCTAATCACCCCTTCTGGTTGGCTTGGAGCCGGTTTTTCCATTTATTAGGCGTTTCCTGGTGAGGCTTGAAGTCCCTTTTTTTCCAAATCTGCGGAATAATGGGGTCATTTGCCTTTATCCAGTCCTCATCTTCCCTTATCTGCCTATGGAGGACAAATAAGCTGCCGTCAGCCTGGGCCCGGACGGTTTCACGTTCGTCTTCCAGGAATCTCCGAAGTAGAGGGATGGCTTCGGGCCGCCTACTACGACCCAGGGCCATGCAATACTTCATTTTTGTAGCAAAACGAAGGTTCACACTGTCCATTCGCCTCTCAATCTGACGCAGTTCGGACATTTTCATAAAAGGAGTTTTTTGGAGGGCTCGAAGCCGCTCCAGTTTTCGTGGAATCATTATTCCTCCTCCATTCGGTAGCATTGGGCCAGGCCCCTCTCGAAGTCATTGAGGGCTTTGCGTTCCTGGTAATCAGCGAGGCAGTTCCCAGTTCCACAAAAGACGTGGCCGTCGTACTTGTAGAGGTCATATTGGCCCTCTTCGCCGGTTTCTTTGCCGCATTCGTGGCATTTGCACCGGTGCTGGTAGTAGGAGGGCACACCATCCTTATCGTAATCGTAGGACATTAGGCCCCCGCAAAAAGAGCAACGGGCCAGGCCAACATCCTCGCCGTCAGAATCCACATAAATCTCCATGTGGTAATCCATACGGCCAATTACAAAGCATTCGTCACTAATAGGGACGTTTTGGGTTTTCTTAACGGTTTTCATGATTTCCACCTCATGTATTAGGTGCGTTTTCTATCTCTTTTTTAGTATTTAAGGGTACCGTTCGGCCACTGTGGACACCGATTTTGAGCCCTTTATATATGAGTAATTACAAATATTAGTATTGTGCTCAATTTGCACGTCCACCGATGTAGAGGGAATCCACTACCCCCTCTACTCTCTTTCTTTTTCAATCTGAGAGTTTATATATTCTATTTCTCCCTTTAACCAATCCCTCCTCCTTCTTCTCATTATGTATCTTTGAAGAAATTCTTTGTTCCCAGGATGTTTTTCCATCAGCTTTAGGCAATTCGCAGTTTCCAGTACGACCCCTGCATATTCGCTTTTAATTTTCTGTGATTCTATGTGATAGCCTCTGAAAGCCTGATTCATCTAAATTCCCCCTCACACAATAGGCAACGGGCGAAATTCTCCCCCCTGATGTAGTAGTTTAATTTCTGATTTTTGCATATAATATAAACGACCTGGTCATGGCCTGGATTGATGGTTCTTATTTCATGATATTCGTGGAGTTCTTTTTTCTCCAGGGTTAAGAGCCACCAGGAGGGGCTTTCTGACTTCATCTTAGAATAAAACGACCGTATTAGGGCCATGGCCTCTTTTGCTGTTGGTTCGCCTGTATCTTCAATAAGTATGTTCTCAGGAATTGCCTCCAGTGAGGGGTATTCTTCGATTTTTGTGATTATTGCATAGGAATAACCCTCTGGAGTCACTATTTTGTATAGTTCCCCCAGGGTGTATAGGTTCTTTCTGCGTATTGTGGTGAACTTTGATTCACTAATCTTGCTGAAGTTTCTGGCGAATTTCATAGTTTTCATGTAAAACCCCTGATAATGCTTCAGATTTAAGCCTCTGCCTCTAATAGTTCGTCTTCAGCCAATGCGACCCGTGCCTGGAGTTCGTTGATGTACTCTGATTTATTGCTTGTTGGCCGGATGTAATTCCTGGATATCATTAAATCCCGGTACTGTTTCATGGTTTTGTACGACCCCACGCCTAATTGATAAATTAAGTTGTCCACTTGCTTTGTTGTCAAAAATAGGTCTTTTTCCTGG
>CAYUUX010000037.1:0-2056 GCA_964448085.1 uncultured Gammaproteobacteria bacterium
CTTGTGTCTTTGGCCATCACCTCCCCTTTGTCACAGAGGTTCCATTGTCACAACCAATTGTCACAACTTTGTCACAACCTCTTTTTCCTTTCTTTTTGAACATTTAAAGCAATTTGTCACAAGTCACAGAGGTCCCCTAAGGTAATACTAGTCCTTAGGGGACTCTTCCTCGCCCCTTTCAACCGCCTCAATCGACTCTTTCCAGTAGAGCATCATCTTGGTGATTTCATCGATTGTCATCTGGCCCACAGGCTTATCCAACGGTGAAGGTTGCCCCTCAATTTGCTTTGCTACTTCATTTAATAGCGCCGTAAGCCAACTAGACATCGAGATCCCTTGTGCGCTCGTGTAACCCCGAATGATCTCGTATGACCGCTCATCCAAAGCGAAACACTTCTTCACCTTTCTTCTAATTCCCATTCTCATCCGCTTTTCCTCCATCGATTTCTCGGGCCGGCCAGGGGGGAGTACCCCCTGTCCTTTGCCCTTTGTCCTTAACTGAAAGGGGAATGTGTTCGGTATGACATCTTTCTTACTAAAAGTCAACAATTTTTTCATACCAAAGAGCAAAAAAAAGAAGAACGCAGAAAGCCTTGGTCTATACCGTATCGTTGGGCCTAAGAAGCCAATACTTCATTCCCTCGTGGGGCGAGGGATTCCGTTTGTCTTCTAAGGCCCAACTTTTTTCTACCCAGCGACACAAAAGAACCGCCCTCACCTACACCTCGCGCTGATCCGGGCCCACACCTCAAGTCCCATCTCGATTTCTACAGAATCCCCAACCTCATCAGCACCCCAAACGAAATCATTATTGCACTCAGCACAGATTCGCCACCAACGATCCTCACGCCAAAGCCATTCCCCCCATTCACCACAAAATTTGCACTCCATGATCCTTCGCCTAAAACGGACACTCCACAACTCTCAAGTCCGGTACCTTTCTTGCTTCAAAGAAGTATTTCACAAGGTGAATACGACGCCTGAACGCCTCCCATGTTTTTGGCTGTTCCTTTTGAATTTGCGGGTATTGCTCATCTAAAGGGATATTGGAAAGAATAAATACATCGGTGAAACACGCTATCTTGTTGACATAGCGACACGGTAACTCCAAAGGGTATCCATCCAAATAATTCAGCATGTCTTGAATCTTAAGACTTGAACGGAACTCTTCAAAGACCACGATCTTCTGTTGCCTATAGCTATCCCATGGATGATCATAGTCCGTTACTCGGTGAACCTTTCCATAACCGTATTTTTCCATCACCCCACGAGTCTTCCCTGTTTCTGTTGCCCCCCACCAATAAGCAGTTTGCATCGTCCTAAAAATATCCCTGTATTCCGACTCCACAACAATTTGTCGCGCCCTTTCAATCTTATCCAAGTGCATCATGTACTGTGGATCTTCATCCATGATTTCTTTGTTCGTCTTGCCTTCCCTTATCATGTCGTACAGATCATCCAGATCCGTACGCCTTCCCGGCCTTTCCTGAGGACATTCCCCGAACTCTTCAAAAGTCTCCGGAAGATTGGTTTCCTTTTTCTTGTCCTTTGCCCACTTCCCTTCCTTCCGAATGTAATCCCGGTTCTGTTGCGCTGTTCCCTTGGCCATCTCGAAATGAGCGCCAGGAAAATGATTTTTCATTGTCGAGAATCGAATCTGATTTTTCCCTTGAATGTAAACATGAGTATGGTAGGTCCCTTCCTCCCCAATCTCATCGCACAAACAAGCATAGTCCAATTCCAGACCTACGATGATTGCCCGAAGCCTTGAGTGATCCATTCCGTGTTCGCTTGGATTGTTTATTGTCACCTGCCATTTTCGCGTTCTTGTGTCCTTGGCCATCACCTCCCCTTTGTCTCAGAGGTTCCCTTGTCTCAACTCTTTGTCTCAACTTTGTCTCAACTGCTTTTTCCTTGTATATCGCTGACTTAAATCAATTTGTCTCATGTCTCAGAGGTCCCCTAAGGTAATACTAGTCCTTAGGGGACTTTTCCTCGCCTCTTTCAACCGCCTCAATCGACTCTTTCCAGTAGAGCATCATCTTGGTGATTTCAT
>CAYUUX010000037.1:2156-5662 GCA_964448085.1 uncultured Gammaproteobacteria bacterium
CCGCTCATCCAAAGCGAAACACTTCTTCACCTTTCTTCTAATTCCCATTCTCATCTGCTTTTCCTCCACTGATTTCTCGGGCCGGCCAGGGGGGGGTACCCCCTGTCCTTTGCCCTTGGTCCTTAACTGAAAGGGGAATGTGGTGGGTATGACATACATACTACCAAAAGTCAACCATTTTTTCATACCGCAGAGAAATAAAAAAAAGAACGCATGACGCCTTGGTCTATACCGTTCCGTTGGGCCAAGAAGCCAATACTTCATTCCCCCGTGGGCGGGGGATTCCGTTTGTCTTCTAAGCCCCAACTTTTTTCTCACCCGCGACACAAAAGCACAGCGCTTACCTACACCTTGCCTCTATCCTGGCCCAAGCCGCCGGACCTATCTCCACTTCAAACGAAGAACCAACGTCATCAAGGCCCCAAACGAAGTCATTATTGCAATCGGAACAGATGCGCCACCATCTATCCTCCCTCCACAACCAACTTCCATATTCTCCACAAAATTTACATTCCATGACCGTGCTTAGAATGGGCAATCAACCACTTTCAGAGAAGGGCCCTTTATTTGATCAAAGAAGTATTTCACAATGTGAATACGACGCCTGAAAGCATCCCATGTTTTAGGTTGATCCTTTTGAATCTGGGGGTATTGCTCATCCAGGGGGATATTAGAAATGATGAAAACATCGGTGAAACAAGCTATCTTGTTCACATAACGACAGGGGAGCTCCAAAGGATACCCGTCTGTGTAGTTCAACATATCCTGAATCTTGAGACTGGACCTGAACTCTTCAAAGACGACGATCTTTTGTTGCCTATAGCTATCCCAAGGATGGTCATAATCAGTCACTCGGTGAACCTTTCCATATCCGTATTTTTCCATCACACCACGAGTTTTCCCCGTTTCTGTTGCTCCCCACAAGTAAGCAGTTTGCATTGTCCTGAAAACATCCCTGTATTCCGACTCCACAACGATTTGACGCGCCCTTTCAATCTTGTCCAGATGCATCATGTAACGCGGATCCTCATCCATGATTTCTTTGTTCGTTTTGCCTTCCCGTATCATGTCGTACAGATCATCCAGATCCGTACGCCTTCCCGGCCTTTCCTGAGGGCATTCACCGAACTCTTCAAAGGTCTCTGCTAGATTCGTTTCTTTTTTCTTGTCCTTTGCCCACTTCCCCTCTTTCCGTATGTAATCCCGGTTCTGTTGCGCCGTTCCCTTGGCCATCTCGAAATGAGCGCCAGGAAAGTGATTTTTCATTGTCGAGAATCGAATAGCATTCTTCCCTTGGATAAAAACGTGCGTGTGGTACGTCCCTTCTTCCCCAATCTCATCGCACAAACACGCATAGTCCAATTCCAGCTCCACAATAATTGAACGAAGCCTTGAGTGATCCATTCCATGCTCACTAGGATTGTTTATTGTCACCTGCCATTTTCGACTTCTTGTGTCCTTGGTCATCCCCTCCCCTTTGTCACAGAGGTTACCTTGTCACAAGCCATTGTCACAACTTTGTCACAACCTCTTTTTGCTTGCTTTCCAATCATTTAAACCAATTTGTCACAAGTCACAGAGGTCCCCTAAGGTAATACTAGTCCTTAGGGGACTCTTCCTCGCCCCTTTCAACCGCCTCAATCGACTCTTTCCAGTAGAGCATCATCTTGGTGATTTCATCGATTGTCATCTGGCCCACAGGCTTATCCAACGGTGAAGGTTGCCCCTCAATTTGCTTTGCTACTTCATTTAATAGCGCCGTAAGCCAACTAGACATCGAGATCCCTTGTGCGCTCGTGTAACCCCGAATGATCTCGTATGACCGCTCATCCAAAGCGAAACACTTCTTCACCTTTCTTCTAATTCCCATTCTCATCCGCTTTTCCTCCATCGATTTCTCGGGCCGGCCAGGGGGGAGTACCCCCTGTCCTTTGCCCTTTGTCCTTAACTGAAAGGGGAATGTGTTCGGTATGACATCTTTCTTACTAAAAGTCAACAATTTTTTCATACCAAAGAGCAAAAAAAAGAAGAACGCAGAAAGCCTTGGTCTATACCGTATCGTTGGGCCTAAGAAGCCAATACTTCATTCCCTCGTGGGGCGAGGGATTCCGTTTGTCTTCTAAGGCCCAACTTTTTTCTACCCAGCGACACAAAAGAACCGCCCTCACCTACACCTCGCGCTGATCCGGGCCCACACCTCAAGTCCCATCTCGATTTCTACAGAATCCCCAACCTCATCAGCACCCCAAACGAAATCATTATTGCACTCAGCACAGATTCGCCACCAACGATCCTCACGCCAAAGCCATTCCCCCCATTCACCACAAAATTTGCACTCCATGATCCTTCGCCTAAAACGGACACTCCACAACTCTCAAGTCCGGTACCTTTCTTGCTTCAAAGAAGTATTTCACAAGGTGAATACGACGCCTGAACGCCTCCCATGTTTTTGGCTGTTCCTTTTGAATTTGCGGGTATTGCTCATCTAAAGGGATATTGGAAAGAATAAATACATCGGTGAAACACGCTATCTTGTTGACATAGCGACACGGTAACTCCAAAGGGTATCCATCCAAATAATTCAGCATGTCTTGAATCTTAAGACTTGAACGGAACTCTTCAAAGACCACGATCTTCTGTTGCCTATAGCTATCCCATGGATGATCATAGTCCGTTACTCGGTGAACCTTTCCATAACCGTATTTTTCCATCACCCCACGAGTCTTCCCTGTTTCTGTTGCCCCCCACCAATAAGCAGTTTGCATCGTCCTAAAAATATCCCTGTATTCCGACTCCACAACAATTTGTCGCGCCCTTTCAATCTTATCCAAGTGCATCATGTACTGTGGATCTTCATCCATGATTTCTTTGTTCGTCTTGCCTTCCCTTATCATGTCGTACAGATCATCCAGATCCGTACGCCTTCCCGGCCTTTCCTGAGGACATTCCCCGAACTCTTCAAAAGTCTCCGGAAGATTGGTTTCCTTTTTCTTGTCCTTTGCCCACTTCCCTTCCTTCCGAATGTAATCCCGGTTCTGTTGCGCTGTTCCCTTGGCCATCTCGAAATGAGCGCCAGGAAAATGATTTTTCATTGTCGAGAATCGAATCTGATTTTTCCCTTGAATGTAAACATGAGTATGGTAGGTCCCTTCCTCCCCAATCTCATCGCACAAACAAGCATAGTCCAATTCCAGACCTACGATGATTGCCCGAAGCCTTGAGTGATCCATTCCGTGTTCGCTTGGATTGTTTATTGTCACCTGCCATTTTCGCGTTCTTGTGTCCTTGGCCATCACCTCCCCTTTGTCTCAGAGGTTCCCTTGTCTCAACTCTTTGTCTCAACTTTGTCTCAACTGCTTTTTCCTTGTATATCGCTGACTTAAATCAATTTGTCTCATGTCTCAGAGGTCCCCTAAGGTAATACTAGTCCTTAGGGGACTTTTCCTCGCCTCTTTCAACCGCCTCAATCGACTCTTTCCAGTAGAGCATCATCTTGGTGATTTCAT
>CAYUUX010000037.1:5762-7376 GCA_964448085.1 uncultured Gammaproteobacteria bacterium
CCGCTCATCCAAAGCGAAACACTTCTTCACCTTTCTTCTAATTCCCATTCTCATCTGCTTTTCCTCCACTGATTTCTCGGGCCGGCCAGGGGGGGGTACCCCCTGTCCTTTGCCCTTGGTCCTTAACTGAAAGGGGAATGTGGTGGGTATGACATACATACTACCAAAAGTCAACCATTTTTTCATACCGCAGAGAAATAAAAAAAAGAACGCATGACGCCTTGGTCTATACCGTTCCGTTGGGCCAAGAAGCCAATACTTCATTCCCCCGTGGGCGGGGGATTCCGTTTGTCTTCTAAGCCCCAACTTTTTTCTCACCCGCGACACAAAAGCACAGCGCTTACCTACACCTTGCCTCTATCCTGGCCCAAGCCGCCGGACCTATCTCCACTTCAAACGAAGAACCAACGTCATCAAGGCCCCAAACGAAGTCATTATTGCAATCGGAACAGATGCGCCACCATCTATCCTCCCTCCACAACCAACTTCCATATTCTCCACAAAATTTACATTCCATGACCGTGCTTAGAATGGGCAATCAACCACTTTCAGAGAAGGGCCCTTTATTTGATCAAAGAAGTATTTCACAATGTGAATACGACGCCTGAAAGCATCCCATGTTTTAGGTTGATCCTTTTGAATCTGGGGGTATTGCTCATCCAGGGGGATATTAGAAATGATGAAAACATCGGTGAAACAAGCTATCTTGTTCACATAACGACAGGGGAGCTCCAAAGGATACCCGTCTGTGTAGTTCAACATATCCTGAATCTTGAGACTGGACCTGAACTCTTCAAAGACGACGATCTTTTGTTGCCTATAGCTATCCCAAGGATGGTCATAATCAGTCACTCGGTGAACCTTTCCATATCCGTATTTTTCCATCACACCACGAGTTTTCCCCGTTTCTGTTGCTCCCCACAAGTAAGCAGTTTGCATTGTCCTGAAAACATCCCTGTATTCCGACTCCACAACGATTTGACGCGCCCTTTCAATCTTGTCCAGATGCATCATGTAACGCGGATCCTCATCCATGATTTCTTTGTTCGTTTTGCCTTCCCGTATCATGTCGTACAGATCATCCAGATCCGTACGCCTTCCCGGCCTTTCCTGAGGGCATTCACCGAACTCTTCAAAGGTCTCTGCTAGATTCGTTTCTTTTTTCTTGTCCTTTGCCCACTTCCCCTCTTTCCGTATGTAATCCCGGTTCTGTTGCGCCGTTCCCTTGGCCATCTCGAAATGAGCGCCAGGAAAGTGATTTTTCATTGTCGAGAATCGAATAGCATTCTTCCCTTGGATAAAAACGTGCGTGTGGTACGTCCCTTCTTCCCCAATCTCATCGCACAAACACGCATAGTCCAATTCCAGCTCCACAATAATTGAACGAAGCCTTGAGTGATCCATTCCATGCTCACTAGGATTGTTTATTGTCACCTGCCATTTTCGACTTCTTGTGTCCTTGGTCATCCCCTCCCCTTTGTCACAGAGGTTACCTTGTCACAAGCCATTGTCACAACTTTGTCACAACCTCTTTTTGCTTGCTTTCCAATCATTTAAACCAATTTGTCACAAGTCACAGAGGTCCCCTAAGGTAATACTAGTCCTTAGGGGACT
>CAYUUX010000038.1:0-7341 GCA_964448085.1 uncultured Gammaproteobacteria bacterium
TGTTCCCATCTTTGGTTCATAGATTCCAATGGATGGGTTTGGCCATTCATAGGGTGAGGTCTTATATATATGGATGGTTTTATCACCGTTTGCTTCGATTTTTCCATCCACCTGCCAGTTTTTTGGT
Organism: uncultured Gammaproteobacteria bacterium; assembly: GCA_964448085.1. Classification (GTDB taxonomy): domain Bacteria; phylum Patescibacteriota; class Microgenomatia; order UBA10105; family UBA927; genus CAIJMI01. The sequence goes on from CAYUUX010000038.1 coordinate 128, forward strand.
CCAATTACAGTACGTGAATCAAATGTATAGGCAACATAGTCTTCGAGTGGATCAATTGGTAATGCTACGGGGAAGGTGATAGATCCAGATGGTGAGGCGGTAGAACTTGTTTTCCCTACCATTTTGGCAATAGTCACAAGGGGAAGTGTCGTAGCGAACTTTCTTGATACAGTATTAAACGATGCAGAATCACTGCTTTGTTCCCGTATGGGTGATGGGGGAATGTGGGGTTTGTCGGGAAGTTGTTCCAATACTCTCTTTTGTTGTTTATTGCTGATTGTATTTTGATAATAGGAATAGCCGACAAAACCATACAGTGCTATGGCATAGAGAATAAGACCCCAAACCGCAAAACGAACGTAGTTTTTTGGTGTGTTTTTTTCAGGTGATGATTGTGGGGTTTGCTCTGTTTGTGAAGGTACCACTGGTGGAGATGACACACCCGTATCGATTGTGGAAACCTGTTGGTTTTCATCCATATCGATATAAGTATACCTCGTTATGTGATATTTAGCATGATATAAGAGAAAAACTCCATTTTCGGTTTTTATTGATCTATTTCTATATATTTTAAGCATATTGTTTCAATATCTTTTCGGTTATATTATGGATATATGGCTGAAATAATCAACGAATCTGTCTGTGTTGCTACTGAAATAAAGAAAACAGCTGTCGTTCCGGCATATATGGTGTGGCGTCGAAAAATATACACATTTGGGGAATGTTCCATGCATTATTGTATTTCCGAAGGGAATATTTGTTGTCACATATTCTATATGGTCTGTAAGGAAGCATGCATGCAAATAGCACTCAATACCAAAACGTTACGATGGATGTTGCAAAGCATTGAACCAATATGAAAGATCAATTTACTTCATCGTCACCAACAGTGTTGTATATAGACATTAATTCATGTTTTGCAACCATTGAACAGCAGGCGCGGCCAGCGTTTCGTCATAAACCTTTAGTAGTGGCAGCATATGCTACGGGTAATGGTTGTATTCTGGCTTCATCATATGAAGCGAAAGCGTATGGGATAACGACGGGCATGCATGTATCGGAGGCCATACGACGATGTCCATCAGTTTTGATAACGATACCAGACCCAGAAAAATATAGATTTGTGAATAAGCAATTAACACGTCTTTTGTTGGAGTATTCTCCTTGCGTACAGGTTCAATCGATTGATGAAATGATTGTGCGAATGGAACATACTCCATATTTAGCGCCGTATGACTCTACGCCCAAATTAGTTGCGAAACGAATGTTTCAATTAGGAAGGGAGATAAAGCAACGGATTAAAGAAAAAATAGGTGAATATATTACGGTGTCCGTAGGAATTGCCCCCAATGCGTTTTTAGCAAAAACCGCTTCAAATTGGAAAAAGCCTGACGGGTTAGAAATGATTACAGGAGAAAACGTTGTGGAAATTTTTTACTCTATGAAACTAACAGATTTATGTGGCATCAAAGAGGGGAATGCGACAAGATTACGTACGAATGGTATTGCAAGTCCATTGGATATGTATGGAGCAACGCCAGAAAGATTGGAATGTGCATTCCGATCCGTTATGGGAAGATATTGGTGGTATTGGATGCATGGATATGAAATGGGTACGCTTTATACTCCTAAGGAACATGAACAACAGAAAAGTTATAATCAGTCCAGTTCTTTGCGTTGCCCAACAAAACCGTTGGACTTGCCAAGTTTACAGGTACTCTATCAGCTTATTGCCAAAATGGCGTTGAGACTGCGAAATGATGGAAAGTGTGGAAGGAAGATTTGGGTAGGATACAGTTTTTCTGACAGGACGTTCTGGCATAGGCATATGACATGTAAACATCCCGTATACGCAACAGAGGATATCTACGGTTTTGAAAAAATTCTTATTCAAGAAGCTCCCAAAAAAGGTATTCATACTATTTTTGTCGGAATACAAGATATCGTATCCACTCTGTATGCACAACAGACATTAGACGAATATGAAATAAAAAAACAGCAGCGTACGCAAGCAATAGATACCATATGCGAGAAGTTCGGAAGCAATAGCATCACTTCAGCAATCGCACTACAACCAACGCAGCGTATCGTAGACAGAATAGCATTCGGGAAACGTGGCTTTGATTGACGAGCTTCAAAGGACATGATACCCTTTGTGATAAATCAAGAGAGATGGGAGAGAGCTCACTCGATACCCATCCGACAACCGATTCAAAAGTGAACACGGTGCCACAATGAGTCCCCTTTTGGGTAACAAGAGGGGAATGATTCGCCCCAAAAAAGGGAAAAATTCTTTTTTTGCGGGTGGTCAAGAAAGGATACTGTATGACCACCTTTTTTACTTCGGAATCCGTATGTTCGGGGCATCCTGATAAAATCTGCGATCAAATATCGGATGCAATTTTGGATGGAGCTATCAAAAAAGATCGGTATACGCGTGTAGCGGTTGAAACGCTTGTGACAAAAAATAGAATTGTGTGCGCTGGCGAAGTAACATGCAGTATAAAGCTTGATTATGCTGCCATCATCCGAAAAACGATAAAACGATTGGGATATACGAAAACCGTATATCAATTTACCAACAACTCACCTATTTCCCTCTACATTCATGAACAATCTCCTGATATTGCAAAGGGTGTTGATGATGGAGGTGCTGGTGATCAAGGGATGATGTTTGGATATGCATGTGACGAGACAAAAAGCATGATGCCAACACCCATTTTTCTTGCTCATCGTCTGGCTGAAGCTATGGATACTGCGCGAATGACAAAAAGGCTTCCCTATTTACGGCCCGACGGTAAAGTGGAGGTCAAAGTGCGATACGAAAACGGAAAGGCAAAAAGCGTGGAAACGGTTGTACTGGCAGTACCGCATGAATCGGGCAAAAAAAGTCAGGAGGTAAAAGACAACCTAGTGTATAGCGTAATACGTCCGGTTCTTCAAACGTATGGATACCAGACGCCCTCCGTTAAGAATATTGTTGTTAATGGCACGGGTGTATGGGAAATCGGCGGTCCCGCTTCAGACACTGGCGTTACCGGTCGAAAGATAATCGTTGATACGTATGGCTCATTTGCTCGTCATGGGGGTGGATGTTTTTCCGGAAAGGATCCAACCAAGGTGGACCGAAGTGCCGCATACGCATGTCGGTATATAGCAAAACAAATCATAGCAAACAAACTTGCAAAACGTGCTGAAGTTCGCGTTGCGTACGTCATTGGACAGAAAAATCCACTTGATGTTGGGGTCGAATGTTTTGGAACAGAGCTAAAATCGACGTCTGTAATTTTATCTTTTGTAAAAACATTCATGGATTTGTCCGTTCAGGGAATAATACAAACCCTTAATTTAAGACAGCCGATCTATGAGAAAACGGCAGCATATGGACATTTTGGGAGAGATGGATTCCCATGGGAAGCGGTGTTAGAATAACAGCGTGAAGACACAAAGAGATGATCGTCTGGAACCACTCGCGCAACTACTTCGCCCAAAAATACTTGACGAGGTAATAGGTCAGGAACACCTTGTGGGGAAGACAGGAATTCTTCGAAAGATGCTCTCTTCAAGTTTCATCCCGTCCATGATTTTTTGGGGTCCTCCCGGATGTGGAAAAACGACGCTTGCAGAGCTCGTTAGCGTTTTAACACAGGCAGTGTTCGTATCAAAATCCGCAGTTACGACAAACCTTGCTGACATCCGTGCCGTGATTAAAGAGGCAGCATACCGGTTAGAGACATCCAAGCAACGAACCATACTCTTCATTGACGAAATTCATCGGTTTAATAAAGCGCAACAAGATGCGCTTCTTCCTCATGTGGAAAAGGGAACGGTGATTTTTATCGGTGCAACGACAGAGAATCCGTCATTTGAAGTCATATCACCCCTTCTTTCGCGGTGTCGGGTACTGGTACTTAAGGAATTAAGCATGGAGGAGTTACGTGCAATATTGCATCGGGGTCTGAAGTATCTGCACAGAAAAATATCAAACGAGGCAGAAGAATTGCTTCTCGGGTTTTCCAATGGTGACGCAAGACAATTGCTGACAATTTTGGAAATAGCGGATAAGCTGCACAAAGGAACAAAGGCCATTGACCAAAACGAAATAGAGGAAGCGGCACAGCGCAAAATGCTCCAGTACGATAGGGTTGGCGATGAGCATTACAACACGATAAGCGCGTTTATTAAAAGCATGCGAGCATCCGATACCGATGCGGCTTTATATTATCTCGCCCGCATGGTTGATGCCGGTGAGGATCCCCTGTTTATTGCACGGCGCATGGTAGTCTTTGCTTCGGAGGATATCGGTATGGCCCAACCAACAGCGCTTGTTGTTGCAAATGAAGTATTTAGAGCGTGTGAAACGATAGGTTTTCCGGAATGTCAGGAAAACCTTGCGCATGGCGTTGTTTATCTGTGCAAGGCTCCGAAAAATCGTGAAGCATATGACGCATACATGGCGGCACTAGGCGATGTTAAACAATACGGTAACCTTCCCATACCCATGAATATCAGAAATGCCCCAACAAAGCTTATGAAGGAGCTTGGGTATGGGAAAGGGTATGAAAAATATTCCAAAGAAAGTTTTCTTCCTGACAAAGTAAAAGGGAAACGGTATTATCGTTCATAAGACATATGCAAACGGAATTATCAGCAGGCGCGGTTATTTGCAGAAAAGACCCAAATTCCTGGGAGGTATTAGTTATACGAGATATGAAAGGCAATTTAACCTTTCCCAAAGGTTTAATAGAAAAAGGTGAGTCGGCAGTTGACACGGCTGTGAGGGAAGCACATGAGGAAACGGGCATAGAAAACATTTTCCTAAAAGATACGCTACCGAATGTTCGGTATATCTATAAGCGTGGTGGTACTGTGATTCATAAAACAGTACGGTATTTTCTTTTCACCTATGAAGGAAAAGAAAGTCTTCGTCCGCAACAGGAAGAAGGAATATCGGAGGTACTTTGGGTTCCATTATCAGCAGCGATCAATAGTATTGGTTACCCGAAATCAAATACAAAACTTCTCACTGAGTCTATCAAGATTCTCCACACATATGATCATTGAACGCGCACCCGATATTGATCGCTTGGTTCGATTAGTTGTGAAGTATGTACCGTTTGACTATGTTGATTGTAGACGTATCGTGTGCATGCGAAGCAAACAGGCAACAAGCAGGGCAAGAGCAAGAATCTGGAGTTTTCCAAAAATCTGGCAAATGGCGCTCGATAAGCCCGCATATTACATCATTGAAGTCTTATCACAGCACTTTGATCATCTTTCCACTGATGATAAGACCCGTGTTGTAATTCACGAACTGATGCATATACCGAAAAATTTTTCTGGAGCACTTGTCCCGCACAGGGGAATTCATAAACGTATCGATGCAAGAACCGTAGAAAAACTGTTTACGATATACAGGAACAACACTAAACAATAATATGCACATTCTTTTTCATGGAGACAATATCGAATATTCCCGTCAGGAGTTTATTTTATATAAAGAGAAATTCCAAAATCAGGAGATTCGAAATATTGATGGACGAAATATTACCGATACGGCTCTTATTCAAGCTATCCAATCGGAATCCCTTTTCGGAACAAATCTCGTTGTGTGCATAGATAATTTGTTTTCGTTCCTTGGGAAAAAGGCGAGAGTTGCAGAAACATACGCAGAAATACTCAAAACAACTTCACAGGATACGACAGTGATGCTGTGGGAATCAAAGGAGCTTGGGAAAGATATACTTTCAAAGCTTGAAGACGACATGCGCGTGCGATTATTTACCTTTCCTAAAGTCGTATTCTCGTTTTTGGACGGTATACAACCGGGTAACACGCAAAAAGTCCTTCATAACCTTCTTGAGACCTTACAGACTGAACCGATTGAGTTAATTTGGAGTATGGTAATAACGCGAATTCGCATGCTTTTGCAGATAAAAGAACATGCTGCTCCGGAACGTATCTCTTCTTGGCAACTCTCTCGTTTGACAAACCAGTGTAGGTCATTTACGATGGATAAATTGCTGGATATGCACACAAAGCTTCAACAGGCAGAATCTTCCTTCAAACACGGTACCACGCCGTTCTCGCTCAAAGAACTACTTATACAGTTTATTATGGATATATAAGGAGGCGCTATGGCAGTTGATCTCTCCATTTTCAAGGACTACGACGTACGCGGCACGTATCCGAATCAACTTAACGGTGAGGTTGCAGAAGCAATCGCATATGCAATTGTGAGGAAATTTCATCCGAGAAGCGTAGCGATATGCCGAGATATGCGTCTCTCAGGTGAAGAAATCCGTAATGCATTTGTTGAGGTATTTGTGAGTTTGGGGGTGAACGTATTTGATGCGGGTCTGGTTGGTACGGAAATGCAATATTATATCGCAGGCACGAAAGACTACGATCTAGTTATTATGATTTCAGCATCTCATAATCCTGCAGAATACAACGGATTTAAGATGGTTTTGAAAGGTCCAATAGCGGTCACTAGTGACAGTGGCATGTATGATGTCCGCGATTTCATACAGGAAGGACCGTTACCGAAAGCGGCGACACCCGGAACGGTAACAATGATTGATGTATGGAACGAATGGAAAGCGAAAATTATGTCACTGGTGGATACGAAGACATTTAAGCCGATGAAAATTGCCATCGATGCGGGCAATGGGATGGCTGGTAAAATCGTACCGGCAATTTTTACCGGATTGCCGTTTGAAGTCATACCGCTGTATTTTGAACTCAACGGGCATTTCCCCAATCACACGCCAAACCCCCTTATTGCCAAAAACAACGAAGCGCTTCAAAAGACAATTCTTGAGAACCATGCAAACCTCGGTTTGACTTTTGATGGCGATGCCGATCGGATGTTTTTGATTGATGACAAAGGAAGAATTGTCAGCGGAACGATTACCACAGCACTCCTTGCGCGATATATTCTCAAACTACACCCCGGTGAAAAGATTCTCTACAACGCGATTTGTGGACGCATAGTTCCGAAAATAGTGAAGGAAAGCGGCGGTATTTCCCAACGCGTTCGTGTGGGCCATAGCTATATAAAAACCTACATGAAGGAAACCGGTGCCATATTTGCGGGTGAACATTCAGGGCATTATTATCACCGTGATTTCTTCCGGGCTGAAAGCGGCATTCTTACCGCGTTAATGGTATTGTCCCTGTTATGTACAGAGTCAAAAACGTTATCGCAGCTT
>CAYUUX010000039.1:0-6922 GCA_964448085.1 uncultured Gammaproteobacteria bacterium
CCGCCAGCGTTCATCCTGAGCCAGGATCAAACTCTCAAAAAAATTTCCTATCACCATCTAATTCACCAAGTAAATATATTTACTGCTTGCAAATATGTTAAGGAGCAAAAATGAAGCAAATGAGCGAAAAAAATCCCCGCCTGTGTGCGGGGTTTCCCTTAAACACTCAAGCGTGAAGCTAATTCCTCATTGCAAAGGTCTATTATACGCAGATTCAGAAAATTCGTCAATGGGATACTATTGACTGCGTATCAGATTACGGAGCATAAACATTTGCCTTACGTAAACGTAAAAAATTTAAAAATTCACTAAGTTTTGGATCATCAGGAACATCTGGAATGGTTGGATCCCAGTGCTCAGTATCCATACACGATTCAATCGTATGACCTTCTTGAATACATAATCGTAAAGTGTTCTTTATAGATTCACCTGATAAAATTTGATTAATTATATCTTGTTGCAAGTGAACCTCTTTCCAAACAAGAAATGTAAAAAGTAAAACCATGCACAGTATTTTTATGCGTGATTTTTTAATATTTTTAATTACGAAGAATAAACCAAACATAAACAACATAAACTGAGAAGCATATCGGTAAGCAGCAACCCCTTCCAATCCAAAAATAGCTCTCGCACATGCATTTAGAACAGAAAATCCCATTGTATAGCTCATTGATATAAAGGCGATAAACAATGTATTACTCTTTTCTTTTAAATACTTAATGAACGTGTATAGCCATATACTTACGATACTTATAAATGTAAGTACGTCTAAAAAATACAATGGTATATGCGGTGTTTGAAAAAAGTAATATCCTACAAAATGTATCATATAAATACATATTTCCTTGAAAGACGCATGAAGTACTTCAGCGGCAAATCCATCACGAATTAACATAGATTGATACCAATACACGAATATAGAGAAAGTAACGATAGTCCCAAGCAATAGCATGGCTATCAAACGCTTTTCTTGCTTGCGTTTGCTCCAAAACATTTGGATACACAAAAAGAGAATTATAAAAGGAACAATCACGTATCCATATCCAGAAATTAATAAAGACAGTATGATCAATGCACTCCAAATACAGCGTGAGACTGTCCATGGTTGTAAACAATACCATCCAAATGCAACAACCAACAATATGGGGAACGAGCTATATGGAGCCCCAGATGTTATGCTTACAATATAAAAATTTCTAAGACTTAGGAATATTAACGGGATCGATATGTCTATGAGAGTGCTTTTATATCGATTCCATATAATACGAAGACTGATAATGCAAGCGAAAAATAATTGGAATGCGGTAAGCCAATTTTCTGAACGTGAATCGAAATTACTAAAACGTGCTAGTAGATATGATAGAACGTACGAAGGACCCTGAAGCATGGTGTTGTATTGACTAAGTGCTACCTGGAATACGGGTTTTATATGGGCAAATGTCTCATTAATTGCCCATTCGTCTGAATAATATATATTGACGCTATGAAAAATGATGGGATAAATTAATCTAATAAATAAAACAATTGATGTAACTATGATTAACATTTTTGTTTTCATATAGTATAAGAAGGTTCAATTTTCATTAGGTATTTTTCCGTTTCCAAATAAGGCGCCCATCAACTATTACAAGCGGGTCATACATCGTAAGCATGTAATGCAAAAATGTAGCATTTCGAAAAACATGCGGAACACCATCATACCCTCGTTCTTGCAAATTATAGACAATATACCGAATATCTTGTTCTTGTATATATTCAATATTTTTTTGTTGTGCAGATAAAGGCGATGCGTCATACCCATTGAAAAATGGGGCGGGAACCTGATGGACAAAAAAATACATCACAGGATCCGCCGGATAACTAAAAAGTTTTCCATTGTAATCTGGCTGCTTCTCAAGAAACGATAAAACAGATCGATAATTGTGTGATGCATTCTGTAATTGTTCGCTCATATCGTCTTTGAGACACTGTTCTGTCGTAGATAGAAATGCTTTACTTCCCAATTCTTTCATCCATTTGGTTGATAGTATCTGGGCAAACATACTATGTTCGTAATAAAAAAATGATGTCTGTTGTGCAAATAACGCAAATCCAAAAATAAGCATGCATATGTACATACGAATCCAGAACTTCAGAAACCCGCGCTCTGAGAAATATCTGTAAAGGAAATGGAAACACAGTACGCCTACCACAACGATCAGGTGCATAATCTGATACCCTACGGGGGGACGCATAAAATTCTTTTGTTCAAACAGAAGCAATAAAATCCATACAGCAACAAACACATACGTCTCTGTGGTTCTAAGATTTTTGCGATTAAAAAACCATCGATATAAAAGTATTGTCCCAACAATCCAAAGCGTTATAATCCCCCACGTATTTTCTACAATCCATCCGCCTGGAAAAAACGGCACCTTTCCCGTTTGATGCATGGTAAAAAGTAATCGGAAAAAGAAGAAAAAATCGTTGACGGCATGATGGGACACGAGATACACAAAAAGGGGCAACGCCCCAACGAGATTACCTGCGCAAAAAATAAGTAATGTGCGTACAAAATCCAAACATATGTTCCAGAATGATCTTCCATTCTTCTCAAGAAGCGACCACACCCAATCAATAGTAAACAACGCACCTAAGCTCAAAAAAATATATACACCTTGTATAGTAAGAAGAGAAAATATAAAACCGGATACAATACCCCCCGCAAACACTACACCGCGACGGTCTCGTATTGTGGACCACCAATACACAACGCCACAGACCGCAGTGATCGTTGTTCCGTACCGTAAAAAATACCAATATTGTGTATCAAACTGTAGTGCGATCAGCGAGAGGACAAAGGTTACGATCGCAAAGAATGCGGATTTGGTAATTTTATGTATAAGAAAACTTGTAACAAGAAGAAGAAGTGCCATCCAAACCCACGAGAACATACGAGCGGCGAGTACAATATCTTGATAATAGACAAGAATCCCATAGGGATAAAAATACTCTTTATAGGGAATATATCCTTCAAGTCCTCCATATTGCCATGTAAAAAAATTTTGTGCATCAAAATGAAGCTCAGAAGGTACGGAACAAAAATTTAACACGTACCCTGATAAAAACGAAAGACTAATAATAAAAAGAAAAAGATACAACACAATGGTGCCGTACGTTCGCAGATGCGATAGTTGATGCAGTATGTGTTTCATACAAGAGTGGACGAACCACGTTTCTTAGACAAACGATTCCGGGATGCAACAGCAAAAATAATCAAGGGTATACCAAGGAAACCAAGAACGACAACCGGCTCAGCAAACAGCGGATACCCGAAATACTGCGCGTACCCGATAATCCTCTCTTGACCTATATGGGGTTTTGGAAAGAAATCGATTATCTCTTGTATAAAGGTAAATACAAAAAAACAAGAAATAACAAATGTCAGAGTAGTAAAAATAATTATCCTTTTCGTATAAACAGGTAACAGTGTAAACAAAAATACTATTGGAGTTGCCGCAATACCACCTACCCCAATAAATAAAAGTACTTGTACGATTGGCAGTGAGAGATCTAATAGAGGGACTTTATACGCATAAAAACCCGGTGGGTAAAAAATCCAGAACAACAATAAGACACAGACAAGTGTCCCCAGAATAGAAGACACCATAAGAATTCTCGTTCCCAAGGTAATCGTCTTCTTTGTGTTATCCATATGTTTATGAATCAAAGGCTAGGTACATACGATACACCATGGGTGCGTGGCTCTTTCGTTGTAATCGCGAACAAATAATTGTAACTATGCAATTCACAGAAGCGTTGGCAAATATAACTTTGTACTATAATACTATATAATACTCAGGGAATATACCAAGTAGTAACTGTCTGCCCCGTATCATATCAATGCCACGCATTGTCCAAAAAAAACAGCATCCATCTCATGCTACTCCGCTTCGTATTCGTGGCCAGCTTTTTGAGGACGCACGGGGGTATCTCACTGCAATAAATGGGTTTTCTTTTCAGAAAATTAAACGGTTTTACCAAATACAAAACAGGTCAACGCGAACAATCCGGGCGTTTCATGGACATTGGAAAGAAGAAAAGTACATGTTCGTTGCACAAGGATCGGCACACTTTTGTCTGGTACCGCTCACAAATTTCCAAAATCCCTCTCGGAAAAGTACGGTGGCACAGTATACACTGTCTGCCGATAAACCAACTATTCTTCATATTCCAGCACGCTATGCACATGGGTTCCACATGTTGCTTCCAAAAACCATCGTCATCGTCTTTTCCACCAGTACGCTTTTGCAGTCAAAAAAAGACGATAAAAGATATGCGTGGGATTATTGGGGAAAAACTATATGGAAAAAAAGTCGAGTCAGCAAGTAATAGTGCCAAAACGAAACGCACTGCATATTGGCTCTCATATTTACTATACCGAATGCAGATTTTGCAAACACACACCCATACAACCTTTTTTGAATTACGGTATGATGCCACTTGCTGGTGGCTTTTTTACTAAAAAAGCGACTGCATCAGATTTCCAAAACGAGCAGGTGTACCCCTTGCAGCTGTGCGTGTGTCCTTCTTGTTTTCTAGTGCAATGTAACACTGTGGTGAATCGGGATCTGTTGTTTTCTCATTATTTCTATTTTTCCTCAACAATTCCGTCTTTGGTAACCCATTTTTCAAACTTCGCGTTGGAACTGAAACAAAAAATCACGAAACCCACCCACCCGTTTATCGTGGAAATTGGATGCAACGACGGTGTCTTGTTAAAACCGTTAAAAAAGCAGGGCTTCCGTGTGCTTGGTATTGATCCTGCAAAAAATATCGGACGACAACATTCCCAACGTACCTTTCCCCTGCTCAATACCTATTTTTCCCTAGCACTCGCCAAAACCATCGTAAAAACACGGGGTAAAGCTGATTGCATCATCAGTGCAAATTCTTTTGCACACATCGATGACATGGATGACGTGGCACAGGGAATTCGCTATCTGTTAGGCCCCAAAGGGGTGTTTATATTTGAAATCCAATATCTTGGTATGCTGTTGGAGGAAGAACAGTATGACACGGTATACCATGAACATCATAGCTATTATTCGTTGACTGCACTCGAACCATTTCTTGCTTCCTACAACCTCACCATTACCCATGTAGAACCCATTCCCACCCACGGAAAATCGCTACGTTTTTACGTACAACATACAGCAGCTGCCAAACAGGATATGACGGTCATACACCTGAGGAAAAAAGAAAAAGCACTGGGGTTTACGAACATACGTACATACAAACAATTCGCAGCTCGTGTTGCCAAAAAACGGTCACAATTACAAACCATACTTGCAAAGATACAACGGAACAAAAAAACAGTTGTTGGATACGGAGCATCCGGAAAAGCTACCATTATCATGAACTACTGCAATCTCACCCAAAAAGACCTTCTCTGCATCATTGACGATTCGCCGGCAAAAATCGGGGCATTTACCCCGGGAAACCACATCCCTATCGTATCCTCTTCCGTACTGTACGGAAAGAATCCGCCAGACTACGTGGTGGTATTCGCATGGACATTTCTTAGTGATATTCTCCAAAAACATAAACGCTATCTTGCCGCTGGAGGAAAATATATCTTGCCGCTTCCAAACGTAAAAATCATTGACCATACATATGTCACATAAGATAACCGTACTGGTATTAGGTGCAGAAGGAATGTTGGGGCACGTTCTCTACAAAATGTTACGGCAACAAAAAACACTTACCGTTCTTGGAACGACACGAAGTTCGTCACCAACCCTCATTCAATTTACATTCAACAACTCGGTGCGTTCGTTGCACAGGTTAGAAACATTTGTTGCGAAAGCAGATTACGTAATAAATTGCATTGCGCTACTTGAAACTGATGATCCAAAAGTGACAAAAAGACACTATCACATCGTAAATACAAGACTCCCAATGTACATCGAAAAACTTGCAGCAAAATACCGATGTAAAAATATCTACATATCAACGGATGCTGTGTTTGCCAAACGTGCAACGCAATCTAATGAAAAAACACAACCAAATCCAAATACAAAGTACGGCCAATCAAAATATCAAGGGGAACCACACAATCAACAAAGCCTTACAATCCGCTCATCCCTTATTGGTCTTGATAGGAGACATCATAAAGGATTACTGGAATGGCTACTGCAACAAAAAAGTGACGTTTTGGGGTATACACAGGTGCTTTGGGCAGGAAGCACATGTCTTCAACTTGCTCGTTTTATCACTCTCATTATTACAAAGAATCTCTTTTCCAAAATCCGTAGGAAAACGGCTATTCTGCACTTTGCGCCACTGGGACCAATTTCCAAATATACACTGCTTTCTCTTGTTTCCAGTCAAGTACCACACAATAACAAACGAACAATTTTACCAACAGACACACCCGTTATACATCGGCATCTCACATCCCTGTATACTGCACTATGGAGAAAACAGTTTCCTCCATCGATAAAAAAAGCTATACAGGATTTGCTAGAATTTGAGGGGAATCGATGAAACGCAAAAAACCAATCCTTGCCATAGTATTGGGTATTCGACCGGATCTCATCCGGGCCGCGCTTTTGATGAAATTTCTCAAACAGGCAAAAGACATAGACGTTCGGCTTATTTGGTCCGGACAACATTATTCTCCGAACATGAAAAGTATATTTTTTAAAGACCTGAACATCAAAAAGCCAGATTATGACCTTGGATGCAAAGGGGAAACGGATGCAGAAATTTGTTCCAAACTCATCATGCGGTTGTATCCCCTCTTACAACAATTGCATCCGTGTGCTGTATGCTTTTTGGGTGATACTAATACAACCATGGGGTGCATAGCAGCAATGAAGCTCAACATCCCAATAGTTCATATCGAAGGTTGTTGGCGCTCCTATGATTGTCGGATGCA
>CAYUUX010000040.1:0-5117 GCA_964448085.1 uncultured Gammaproteobacteria bacterium
CTTAAGAATGCCGGAATATCAAATTCATCTTCCTCAGGAGGAAGATCATTTGTGGGTGACGTAAAAACCGATGGTATCGGTTGAGTACGTACTTCTTGCGTTTGCACTTGTCGAGGCGTGTACGCTTGACCAAAACTTGTTTGTGACGAACTTCGAGATGCTGCCATCTCTCGCAGACGCTTTTTTGTCTCATCAAATCCTGTCGCGATAACAGATATCTTTACTTGATCGACAAGATTCTCATCAATGGTCGCACCAAAAATAATGTTTGCATCCGGATCCACAGCGCCTGCAATTTGCTTTGCTGCCTCGTCTACCTCCGCCATGGTCAAATCTTTGCCACCTATAATATTGAAAAGTACCCCCTTTGCCCCCTCGATAGACATTTCCAAAAGCGGCGATGCGACAGCAGTTCGTGCTGCTGTTTGTGCGCGATTTTCTCCAACACCAGTACCTATTCCCATTAGAGCAGACCCTGCATTTGTCATGATAGTGCGAACATCAGCAAAGTCTACGTTAATCAGACCCGGCATGGTAATCAAATCTGAAATACCCTGCACACCTTGACTTAAAACGGAATCGGCCACTCGAAATGCTTCAAGGAGCGTCAACTTTTTATCAATAACCTCCAGAAGTCGTTGATTGGGAATTACGATAAGTGTATCAACCTTATCTTTCAAATTCATCACACCCTCTTCTGCAGCCACCATACGTCGCGTGCCTTCAAATCTGAAGGGCTTCGTCACCACAGCAACGGTAAGTGCTCCTTGCTCTTTTGCAAGTTCTGCGATGATGGGTGCTGCTCCGGTACCGGTTCCTCCACCTTCTCCACAGGTTATAAATACCATGTCGCAATCACGAAGATATTCTTTGAGCTTTTCCCGTGATTCTTCTGCGGCCTGTTTGCCGATTTCAGGATTTCCACCCGCTCCTAGACCACGCGTCACGTTTTCACCTATCTGAATTTTAGTTTGTGCCTGATTGGTAAGCAACGCTTGAGCATCCGTATTTACTGCAATAAAATCAACACCTTTAATCTGTCCACCAGCTATCATTGAGTTGACTGCATTACTTCCGCCACCCCCTACCCCAATTACCTTGATTTTTGCAAAGCGAGCAATTTCCGGTTTAATTAGCATAATGTTCTTTCCGTCAGAGGCAGCGCTGAAGGATCTCTCTCGTACTTTAGGGCAGGAATGACTTTATCAGATTTATCATCTTTCCCGCAATACCTTTTCCTTGTATCTTCTCACCGATTTTCCCAATTCCTTTAAATAGTGGTCCGCTATCTTTTTTTTCAGCTTTAATACCATACAGAAGCAATCCAACACTCGCTGAAAAAGCTGGTGTTGTAATTTCATCAATGAGCCCCGAAATATTTTTGGGTGTCCCGACATGCACGGACATAGCCAGATTTCGACGCGCAGCCTCTACCGCTCCCACTGTCAACGCACCACCGCCAGTAAGCACGATTCCTGACGGTGTCATTCCTCCGAATCCACTCTTTTTGATCTCTAACCCAACAAGAGAAAATATCTCGTTGAGTCGAGGTTTAACAATACCCTCAACCAGTGTTTTACGGGAAACAATCTTCAATTCTTCAACAAGATGCAGGTCGCTAATATCGAGTTCATCTGATTTATCTGTTTTATTCTTTGCATGATCTTCATCATCCGGCAACATGGGTATTTTCGGCTGTGCAGCTAATGCCAACTTTATCTTTTCCGCGCTTTCAAGAGAAATACGAAGACCTGCAGCAAGATCTTTTGTTATATTAATTGCACCAACAGGAAGAACCGAAGAATACGATAATGCCCCATCTACAAAAATCGCGACGTCCGTTGTGCCGCCACCAATATCAACCAATATCACACCCAACTCTTTTTCCGTATCAGAAAGTGTTGCACTTGCTGATGCCAGTCCTCCAAAGACAATACCGTCAACTTCTACTCCGAGGTCTTCCACACATTTATAGAGATTCCGTATTGATATGGAACCGCCCGTTATTAAATGTGTATCTACTTCCAGTCGAACACCTGTCATGTTCACCGGATCGACAATCTCTTCTTGCCCGTCAACTAAATATCCCCTTGGAATAATATGTAAAATCTCCCTTGATGATGGGAGGGAAATAGCTTTTGCAGCATCGATAACCCTTCGTACATCATTTTCTGATATTTCTTTGTCTGGTTCAGCGACGGCAACAACGCCGTGAGAATTCAAAGAAGCGATGTGTGTTCCTCCGGTAAGAACAAACGCGCTTGATACAGAGCTGCCAGCCATTCGTTCTGCCGCATCAAGCGATTGAGATATTGCCGATGTTGCTTCCTCAATATTTACAATTTGGCCTTTCCGAAGTCCTTTGCTTGGAACAGTTGATACGCCAATAATACGAATATCATTCTCGTCTGAAATAGAAGCGATAAGCGTTGTAATTTTTGAGGATCCTATGTCTATTCCTGCGATTATCCGATCACGTGCCATAAGTTAAAATTGCACAACTGGTTTATTAAACCGTATATCTATAGATTTCGGTATAAGTCCTTTTATTCTAAACCCCTCCATCAAGGTTTGTAAAGTGTTCACTACATCCTCTATATCCCCTTGTTGCGCAATAAATATGT
The DNA here is from genome assembly GCA_964448085.1 of uncultured Gammaproteobacteria bacterium. Taxonomy (GTDB): domain Bacteria; phylum Patescibacteriota; class Microgenomatia; order UBA10105; family UBA927; genus CAIJMI01. Next base: position 2,625 of record CAYUUX010000040.1, read on the forward strand.
TTGATTGTGGAGTTTCAACCCGTATGGACGAATTATCCTGTTTTAGAATTCTTTGGATAGGAAACAATGATGATGTCTTAGAGATCGTCTCCGCCGCTCGTTTCACGAGACTATCCTGAATTCTTTGCCCGACACCTGCCAAAGGCACATCCATAAGAATCGACGGCTTATCGGAAGTAACATCTTCCTCAATAACTATTGCTTCTTCATCAATCCCCACGGTTCCAGCAGCTGTCACTAATCTGGCGATAGATTTTCTTTTTTCAATAATGAATTCCAACGTGGATGGAAAATGTTTTTTTATTCTTACGTGTTTTACCAACGCGTTCGTATCTTGAATTTCATGCTCGATGGCACTGGGGGAAAAAAGAAGCGTATTCCCCACAAACCGTTCCTTGTCTATTGCAATCACCGCTGCGTCACCTGAAACGATAACGGTTTTAATAGTAAATAAGGATAATGCCCATCGAATGGTCACTACTATAGCAACAATGCTTATTCCAAAAATACACAAAAACAAAATTTTTCGAAGGATATTTTTACGTGTTGGTTTCATGTGCAGACATAATTGTATCAATGTTTTCTACTACGCTATCGGCTGCATGACTCAGGAGCACAATACTTTTTTTTCGATTTACTGGTGTAGAGGACGTCTTCGTTATAGTTTCATAGAGACTATCGGAGGTTGTCGATTTTTGATTGAGGATCCTGCAATTGCCGCTCGTTTTATACCACTCGGCATTTTTCCATTGTTCATTATCTGCAGACCATGGAAGCGGGATAAAAATTGCACGTTTCTGCAATACTGCTACTTCTGCCGTCGTATTTGCTCCTGACCTTGCAATGATAAGCTCCATGTGTTGCATAATCCATGCAACATCATCTGTTTGTATATACGCAAATGGTAAATACAACCGCTTCTGCTTTTCGGGTAATTTGTCTTGTGCGCTAGTAGCCTGTTCCAGGGACTGTGTTCCTGTTTGGTGTACCACCACAAAATCCCGTGTTAATTTTTCGACTATCGGGAATACCAATAGATTCAATGACTTCGCACCAGTCGTTCCGCCCGTTATATACAGTAGCGGCTTCTCGTTGGGTACTGCAATAGATATTTTGCGTGTTTTCGAAAAAAATGATGATCTTACCGGAAGTCCCGTAACAATAGTGTTGTGTATATTCTTTGTATATTTGGTATTCTCAAATGAAAGCAATGTCAGCGTGGCAACGAGTGAACCCACTCTATTTGCAAATCCAAGAACATGCGTTTGCTCATGAACGACCACAGGAATACCAAATAGCCATGCGGCGATGACCATTGGAAATCCTACATAGCCGCCGAATGAAAAAACTATGTCGGGTCGTATGGTCAAACAAATCTTACATGCTTGGAAAAAACCGAGTATCAGACGAATGCCCTCTCGGATAATCCCTAAAGAAAAAAATCTATTGAAACGACCCGAGGCTATTCCGATAAATCGTATTCCCATTTTTTCTACCACCTGTTTTTCTTCGGACGGGACATGCGTTTCACCAAGAGATGTTGCTCTGCCCACCCATACAATATCCCATGGCTTCTTCGCTTCCAATATCTTTTCTATTACCGCTAGTGCGGGGGTTAAATGCCCCCCGGTGATACAAATTGTTCTTCGTGTTTTCATACTATTGCTGTTTCCCGTGTCTACTGATATTCATAAGTATGCCTAAACCTGCCATAAGCACGATAAGGCTTGATCCTCCGTATGATAACAGAGGTAACGGAATACCAGTTAACGGTATCAATGCAACCATGGCAGCTATATTCATAATAACCTGAAACCCTATCCAACAGGTAATGCCCAATGCCAATAATCTTCCAAATGGGTCCTCAGTCATGCGCGCAATACGAAATCCCCTCCACACAAGTAGTGCAAACAACCCAATAAGAACCACTGCGCCTACAAATCCTACTTCCTCACCAATGATTGCGAATATGGAATCCGTATTTGCTTCCGGTAAATATTCATATTTTTGTCTGGATTGGCCGATTCCCAACCCAAACAATCCGCCTGATCCTAGCGCGATAATTGCTTGTCGAATATGATATGAGGCTCCTAAAGGGTCGTTTTCCGGATTGAGAAATGTTGTCAGTCTTCTGAATCTATATGGTGAAGTGAGTGCTAAACCAAGAACCCCAGTAAGGAAAATGGGAATGAGTATGAGGAATTGTTGCAGCGGCGCGCCGGAAAAAAAATATAAGCTTATCGCTATTAGCGAAATTATCACTGTTGTTCCCAAATCTGGCTCAAGTAAAATCAAACCTCCGACCATCCCCATTAATAGTAGAAATGCACCAATCCTCCCCTTTTCTCGAGAGGAAAACCATGCTGAAAGATAGATAACCAGTGTCAATTTAGCCAACTCAGCTGGTTGCAACACTGTGAATCCAAGATTTATCCATCGTTTTGCCCCCAACGCACGAATACCAATTCCGGGAATAAAGACAACTAAAAGAAG
>CAYUUX010000041.1:0-4454 GCA_964448085.1 uncultured Gammaproteobacteria bacterium
ACAGTTGGTTTCCTCCTTCATTACAGTGGATTCATACAATCCCGTATTTCACCCCTTTGTGGAACATGATTTGGATCAGCGTTGGAGTTCCTTTAAGTATATTGTTTGGTATGGGTTTGCTACATACGATAAAAAAACTGAATTGGACATATGTGTTGCTTTTATTGTGGATTGGCATAGGATTTGGATATCAAGGAGGACAATTTGTTAAAGCGAATCGGTATTATTATCAACTGTATCCCGTCATTGCAATGCTCATAGGGATAGGAGCATCACAATGGATGCGACATCAACGAATATACCGGACGATACTAACCGTATGTTTGTTGTTTGCCACAATCTTTGCTTGTATGATCCTGTCCATCTACACTCATCCACATTCACGTGTCACTGCATCGAAATGGATATATAAACATATACCACCTGAGGCAATCATAGGAACGGAGCATTGGGATGATGGCTTACCGCTCAATCTGCAAAACCGAGACGCAGTCACATATACCAATATCGAACTCCCTCTCTATGATCAAGACAACGAGGAAAAATGGGCGTTGTTGTCTCTTAAACTCCAGGAAGCTCAATATATTATTGTATCGAGTAATCGAGTGTATGCATCAATAACATCTGTTCCAGATCGGTATCCGATAACATCCGCTTATTACACAAAACTATTTAATGGGTCTCTTGGATTTAAAAAAATAGCTGAATTTACTTCCCGTCCCAGCATACCGTTTCCAGTTCCTCTCTGTATACCTCTCCCTGTGTTTATGTATGGCGGCATCAGCAAATCAAATGATTGTAGCACCCCTGGAATACAAATTGTCGATGATTACGTTGATGAATCATGGACTGTGTACGATCACCCAAAAATTACTGTCTTTCAAAAAGTGGATCAACAAAGTCAGTATCCATAATATATGAACAAAAGAATCATAGCAGTCGGTGTTATCGTAGTGCTTCTAGCATGCATCGGATTGTCTGTTATTTGTTCATTTCCGGATATTTTTGCGGTAAATTATGTACCATTCATGGCGCCAGTATCAACTGTTTACTCGTGGGTAAACACCTATAGTGAAACGTGTTCTTGGGTGTCAGCAACATACCCACCGTTATACTTTGCGCTGATTCGTGCATATCTCCATGGAATTACGATCTTAATACCCTCGTTTTCAGCACCATTTTTCAGTACACCATGTCCGTTTGCTGAACTTGCCTATAATCAAATGTTTCTTTTCTGGATTAAGTTTCCCTACCTTTTATGTCATATAGGCAGCGCAATTATTTTTAGTAAGTTTTTCCATACACATCGAACCCGATGGTTTTTCTTCTGGTTCATAAGCCCCATTGCAATATTTGTCAATTTCGTCATGGGACAATATGACAGCATTCCAGTGTTTTGTATGATTGTATCCCTGTATCTGCTGCACAAAAAGCAACCTATCTATGCAGGAATCGTGCTTGGATTAGGAGGAGCAATAAAACATTATCCACTGCTCCTTCTGTTGCCTATGATGGCAACCATGCAGGAATCAGTCAAAAAAAAGATCTTGTTTGCAATAAGTTCTGTTGGTATATACGGTTTGTCATTACTACTTATACAAAACAATGCAAATCTTGTTCATATGATGTTATTTTCAGAAAATACACGAATGCTAAGTCAAAAAATTGCGCTAGGAAATATTCCTATACCAGTGTTTCCTCTTCTTTACATTACATCTTGTATTATTGGATATAAAACAAAACAAAAAACATTTACCACACTCCTTGTAACATGCCTGTTTTGTATTGTGTCCTACTATCTCACTGCTCCAGGATGGTGTATTCAACGCGTTATGATTATGGTGCCCATGTTGTATCTACTCTATAGCATAAATCGCCCTATGCGAGTTTGGACTGCTGTATTTGAAGCGCTGGTGTTTGTGTATCTTTTTATTCAGTTTCCTGGGCTATTTGATCACACATTGTTTCGGACAATACTCCCTGTTAATCCAATCACATATACATTTCATCCAGTGCTTCAACAATTAGTAATACCCTTCATGGATGTGCTGCTTATCACATTGATGATTATTGCCTTTCGAATACGCGCCCATCCTTGGAAAACGACACACGCAATACAGATACACGAATTTATATGGCACATAGCAAGTCTTATTGGATATATGGCGTTCCTCTGGTATCTGGCGATATTGTCAACACAAGGATAAAACATTCGCTAATCCATAGGGCGTAAAAGAAGTTTTTCGTACTGATCCAATGTTCGTTGATATGAGAACAGTGTTTTTACCACTAGGTCATGCTTCGTACGAGACTTCGGCATGGTGCAATGACGAATGATTGCGTTTGCTAATGCATTCACATCTTCCGGAGGAACAATGCTACCCATTTTCGTTTGCAACACTGCCCATCGAGCTCCAGGAATATCTGAAACAATAACCGGAACACCTGACAACAACGCTTCTATTTCAACAGAAGGAAAACAATCTGTGCGCGATGGAACAACCATAAGGTTAATGCGTTGATAAAATACTGCCATTTCTTCGTTTGTAAGCTTCCCCAAAAACTTCAAATGGGAAGCACAGCGATAAATACGTTTTTTTTGCGAATCAGCAAACCGTTCATATGCCATATGTATTTCACCTGCATAGACAAACTGTATAGTTGGAATCTTTTTTACCACAAGAGGGATTGCCGAAAGCAATATATCAAATCCTTTTTCACGAACAAACCTTCCTGCAAAACCGACGATGTACGAATGACGCGGTAAAAATTGTTGTATACGTCGTATAGTCTGTTTTGAAGGATGCACTGGTGGATATAAAGGGAGAATGCATACCCATTTTACTTTCCAAGGCGACAATACAGAAGAATGCGAAGCGTAATCTATCGTCTGTATCACAATAGAGGTGCACAAAAAAAAGGCTGTTTGTGTCTGAATTCGATACAACCATTCTATCAATCTATTTATGATTCCTGATGGCAGGACAAGATCTCCATTATGAATAACATAACAAGGCTTATTAAATATTCTTGCTAAAAACGTAATCCACACAACTTCTGGGTACGGCAAATAGACAATTACTCTATCGGAATAAAAAATACGGACTATCGAAACAATCGGTAACAACGGACAGATGACTGCTCGTGAAATCCTAAACCACACATTCATCCGTCGTACATGAACCCCATTGATGGTTTCTCGCCTTGGCAAGGACCTATTGTGACGAGAAGTCAATACTTCTACCTTGTGTCCTCTCTTTACAAATCCCTCGGCAAGCCGTATCGCATATTGTGTTAATCCTGTCCAATGAGGATAATAATAAGATAAAACAACAAGAATCTTCATACGTGCAGCGATTCTAATGCTTTTTGCAAATACGGATATTTATAGGCATACTTCTTTTTTCGATCGCCAATATTATATATCCAACACACTTTTGTTGGGGTTTTATGCTGCAAATAATGGACAATATCCCAATTGTCTTCAATAAAATAATCTAAATGCAATGCAGTAATAACTTCCAATTTGTGCACATGTGGTTGTTTATTGTGCGTGTTTACGTACACACCGCGGAAAAAATTTCGTAGTTTCCATCGGTCAAGCCACCGATAAAGACTTGCATCGAGAAACGAATATCTTGCAGTAATCAAATAAAATTCCACGTCGTCACGATTTGCTAATTCACGAAAAAGCTCTACACCGCGCGCTGGAAAAAAGCTTGATTCATGAGCAATAATCCAAAATAATCGTACCCATTTGTTTTTTGGTACCAGGAAACGAAGTTTTCGTATGCCAAAAACATGGTATTTAATAAAAGCAACATAGGGACGAACAACACGCACAGGGTTGTATGCAACAACTCCATCAAAATCTAATCCGATACGTATAATTTTTTTACGTGACTTGGGTTGTCGTGCTGTCATATATATCGCATTTTATCGCAAAACGTAGAGGATAACGAGGATGGATATACCCCATCCAAACACAGTCATTAATAGTTGAATATCGGTGATAATCAATTTCTGAAAAGTCTTTTGCTGTTCTTCGTACAGTTGTTGTAAAAACCGAAGAATACCGTACAAAGCGAATGGTGTTGTTGCCATTAACCACTTCCTTCCTGCACCATTCATTCCCTCTAAAGAAAATGTAGAAAGAAAGGTAAAATACGTATATGACAAAAATGATGATGTTGCAAATACCGCAATATACGTGTCTAAAAGACGGTCAGAATACCGTTCTTTAACCGTCAATGACTGCTTTATACTCCATTCGTGTCGACGTTTTGCAACAGCAAACAAAAGTGCAAGAGAAAATGCTGACAATGCCAACCAGATAGAAATATGAACACCACTCGCTACTTCGCCAGCAAAAATACGCAGTGCATATCCAGTTGCAAGAGCCATAATGTCAAGAATAGGCATATGTCGAAAAACAAAAAGAAGTACGTAATGGA
>CAYUUX010000042.1:0-4364 GCA_964448085.1 uncultured Gammaproteobacteria bacterium
GTTGGCGCGCCAACGGTTATCCAACGGTTTTTATTGACTAAATATGCGTCAAGCCAACGGTCGGATTCAGTGGGCCAACGGTGCTGCCAACGGTCAGCCAAACACGCCGTTGGCTGTTGGCGGAAACAGAATTTATATAATAATTACAATATATTATACAACACTTGACTTTATGCAAACCATGGCGCGTCAACCAACGCAACTTTATCGCTCACTACTCGATTGAAGCCACTGTCGTCCCTTGTCCGTGAGTCGATATCGTTGCAGGCGGCTATTGGGCTTGTCAGGAATGGTCATCTCAATGAGTCCATCCGCCAGGGCCGGTCTGAGATAGCGCTCCCGAAACGACTTCCGGTCTTGCAATCGAAGGATATCCTGTAACGCCTCACGGACATTGCATCCTTCATGACCTGGAGCAGCTGACCGACTTGGGGGGTGACTTGGGAGGTGACTTGGGGGGCAGAGGTGACAATAGCCCATATCTATTGACAAATACCATTTTCAATAATTTACTCCGGTCGCAGGAGAAACGACGCCATGGAAATGACAAGTCTACGTGAACTTCATCAGGATATGATCAGGACGGGGGTTGATATACAGCAGTTCCGAATAAGGACTGGTGCGGCTGAGTTCGATTGTCTTTTTTCTACTCGAGAAACGCCATTCGTGCTGTCAATGACATCGCGGGGTGCTAATCCCAGGTTTTTTAAATTTGATGTACGGCCAGGCTATAAGATTGCCACCTATCTTGGAGACGATTACGGAAAGCTACTAAGTGTACTTTTCGTTGATGGGGGCAGCGGTCATCGTCTTGATCCAAATAAATTTTTCTCTGAATTGAATATATTGATACCGAAGGTGGCCCGTGTTAATGCCGTCCCTTCTCCTGAGGAAATATGTCGGCTTAGACACGATATCGCAGAGAAAGAAAAACCTTATTTTGATCGATGGGAACAGCGTGGCAGAGGCCCATCCCCAGAAAATAATCAAAAAACATTAATAATACTCGGACCTGAGGCTCTCGATTTTAGTATTAATGTTAATAAATCTAGTATCTGGAGTTCAACTCCCACTGGTCGATCATGGAAATAGTAAAATTATCAAAAAGAATCTTATGCCATAAGCAATCTACAAATACTAAACCCTCTTGATTTCCGAGACGGCCTCTTTGATCCGCTGACAGGCAAGGGCTGAACTTCTCCAGCAAAAAGCCCTGGCCCGAAGTCGCTTACGAAACTCCCACTGATACCTGGCCATGCCGGTTCATTTGCGCAGGCCCCTGCGCTTTTGGTTTGGCTTGAAAACAAAGCCCGTGCTTTTCAGGTCCTGGATTCTGAATAAAAAACCATTACACCAGCCAGCTATCCGAGAACGTTAATAAAACGGGAGGAGAGATTCCCTCCTCCCGTGAAGTAGGTACTCAATTTAACCCAGACTCGGCAACAGGCTAACCGCCCGTTCCTTCTCCCCGACCATGTACTGATAATAGGTATCGGCAGTCATGGTGATTGTGGAGTGACCCATCAACTTTGAAACTGCTGCCAAGTCTGCTCCATTTGTGAGCATCGTGGTCGCATACAGATGCCGAAGATCATACATCCTTGTAGGGACGGTGATGCCTGCGCGCTGAACTGCTGCCTGATATGCCTTGTTCATCCGCTCCACAGGCTTACCGTGATACTCGATTACAAACCCTTGCTTCGACTCCTTTTGTTTTTCCTTCAATTTCTTGAGAAACTCCGGTGTGATCGGGAGAGTTCGGTAGGTTTTGGTCTTTGTAGCAAAGACCTTGATCGTACTTTTATCCCAATCGATCTGACTGTATTTTATAGCAAACAGCTCTGAAACACCAGGACGAAGCCCAAGGTTAAAACAGACCTCAATAGCCCAAGCGACATGTGTGTCAGCATGAGCCATAATTTTTTTTACATCCTTGAGGGTGATTTGCACTTCCCGGGGGCGCTCTTTAGTCTTTTTCCTTCCCTTTATGGGGTTGACGGAAGTTAGTCCCATCGTAATGCCAAAGTTGAACATCGCGTTGAGATAATCCGTATAGCGATTTATTGTCACCCGCGAAAGCACCTTTCCCGAATTGTTCCTCGCTTCTTGATAATGCCGAATAAACGGTATGATGTCGTTTGTATACGACATGCTATCAACGAACTTGTTCCCCAAAACCGGAAGAAACTGATTTTTAAAATGGGTCGCAACGTTCTGGATATGTCGCTTCGAGCTTCCCGACGCCTTTAAGTGGTCGACAAACTTATCCGCAAGCTCCACCAATGTAATCCCGTACCGAACAGGCAGTGGTTGCTGTTGTTGCTGAACAACCTGTATCGGCATATAAGCAGGTACAAACTCCGCATGATTTGCAACAGGCTGCGCGATGTTTCCCTGGGTTTCTTTCTTGTTCTTAATGGCCTCATCGAATGCCATCGCCTTGACATGCCCGGCTTCCCCTTTTCCAAAGGAACGATCATGTCGTTTACCATTTTCCCAAAAGTAGACCATCCACCGTTCGTTGCGTTGATAGATTCCCATACAAATCTCCATTGTTGTTACAGTTTACAAAGGACATAGACCCTGAAAAGCAACACTATTCAGTTCTTAGAAAAGCCATTTGAAAACGAGTGATTGAAGCAAAAGGGGCAGAACACCCCTTTTAGGAAAGCTAGATTGTATTCAGAAGAATTTCCTCTACTTCCTCCTCTTGCACCCCGAGATAACGACGTGTTATCGAGGGACTACTGTGATTTAAACGTTTTGCCAGAACTTCCCAGCTGACACCAAATGTTTTCCGCTGATGGTAACACCACGTTTTTCTAAGCGAGTGTGCTCCGAAGTTGCCGACGAGGTTGATTTCGTCAGCCCAGCGTTGCACCATCTGCGTTACGGCATAGGTTGTCAGTGGATAGTTTCTTCCCTTCCTGCTTTTAAACAGGAAATGATCGTCTTTAGGGTCAATAGTCTGCAAGTAGTCTTGAAGAGCGGCAAAGATTTCCTTGTTCATGATGAACACGTTTTCCTTGCCGGTCTTCTTTTCTTTGACAGCGATCCTATCGCCGATCTTGCACGTTTTGACGTCACCGATCTTGAGTGCAAGGATGTCCTGCACTCGGAGCCCGGAATTGATTCCCACGATGAAGAGGAGTCGATCCCGGATGTTGTTGCTTAAAAGCTTCTTGATGCTTTTAATGTTCTTCAAATCGATGATGGGTTCTACTTTCATAGGTAACTTCCTCCAAAGTTCGATTTTGGTTTTAAATGATGGGTAAACCCACATTCAAAACAGGGGGAGAGTCGGAGGTCCCGGGCTAACCGGAACGATCCTGTTGGAATCCAAAGACTTTTGAAGACTCTGGTCCCCAATGTACGTTTCTACGGCAAATCGTACATTGGCTTAATTTTGAATATCTGTATTTTTTTGCTTAAAATTACATAAGCAGCAATCGAATTGAGCAAAGAAACGCTTCAAGTTCAGTTGTCCATAAAATTGGAACTGGAGATGCAACAAAGAATAATGCCACGCAATTGCTTACATGGCATTACCCAACAAGGCGTCAGTGCTCGATCTTGGTCAGGATGATCGAATTGTTCTCGACCATCACCGTGAACTCGTCGCCTTCGGTAAGTTGAAGGTCGCCTAGTCCGAGATGCTTCAGATAGAGCTTGACCTCGTTGTTCTTGTTGACCTTTGGTCTGGTCGAACTCTTCACGTACATGCCCTTGACTTCGTAGAAGATGCGATCATCGCTGATCAGCCTCAAGACGTACTGCTTGAGGGTTTGCTTGTGGGCAATCCCAAGCTTCGCCATGATTTCATTGGCTGATTCATTGTTCTTGATGCACTCCCGAAGCAAGGTCGGATTGTACTTCGATTCGATCTTGGTTCCCTTGGCGGGTTGATCGTCTTTCTTCGACATGACAAAACTCCTTGTTGGATTTGTACTAATAAATATCTGTAGGTCGCTGTTGAATCGACAATAAGGAATGCAAGGAAAAGTGCTTAAAAATGCGCAGTTTTTGCTCAAAAATCGCAGAAAAACGCGCAAATATGCATGAAAATCATGGTCCTATACCTGTTGAAATCGTTGGTTGGCCCTAGGCTGCGATTCCCGGGGCTTTTGGGGTGTCCGGGGCAAACCATGGGGTCGGGTCCGAAAACCCAGGAGAAGGGGGATTTGGGGGCCTGTTTGGGGACTGATCCGGTAGCGAACAGGACCGAGGGGGGTGGAGTGAGCAAAACGACACCGCGCCGTTCGATTCTCCGCATCCCCTGGCAATCTGAAACAAAAAGAAGCTCATCCCATAACAGGACAAGCTTCGCTAGCATTTTGGCTACTCCTGGGTACCAACATGACATT
>CAYUUX010000043.1:0-3453 GCA_964448085.1 uncultured Gammaproteobacteria bacterium
GTGGTTAAGCAAACTTGTACTCATTGGAAATCAGATTTTTTAACCAAAAGTAATCATTGATTGTCACCTTGCACTAATTTTGACCCACCTATTTGCATTAAAAGTGACCCACCTTGTTTGACAAAATTAATTCATTAATCATCGATATTACTTTTTTTTCAGGATTTATTCCTGGCGGCATGCCGCCAGGAATAAATCATTCCTTGGTTGTGTGTTTCCCCGGGTCAATATTATTGCAAGTTGCAATAAAACTGATCCGCCTATTTTGATCTTGTTGTTTCACTTTCAGTTAGTTCACTATTTTTTTTTATCCGATAGCTATTCCCGGCGATTTTAATGATTTGCGCATGATGAATGAGTCTGTCGATTATCGCGGAAGCCATAACCGGATCTTCAAACAAACTCCCCCAGTCTTCAAAAGTCCGGTTGGTTGTGATGATAATCGAACCGGTTTCATATCGGCTACGAATAACATCAAAAAAATCGTCTAACCCATTGCGTGGGATGCGTTTAAATCCGAGTTCATCGATGATCAAAAGATCCAGCCGTTTATATTTTCTAAGTGCTGCCTGGTATCTTCCATCGGCTTTATACCGATATAAATCATCAATAAGGGTATTGGCATGAACCAGCATGACTTCATGTCCCTGATGCAAGGCACTAAGTCCAATGGCATTGGCCAGGTGAGTTTTTCCCACACCAGGCTTGCCCATAAAAATAACATTTTGTTTATTGTTGATAAACCGGCAGGAAGCCAGTTCCTGGATCTGTCGTTTATCGATATCCGGTTGAAAACGGAAGTCGAATGATTCCAGCGTTTTTGATGGATTCAGCCGCGATGCTTTCAGTTTTCGTTCGAACCCGTTGCTCTTTCGACGAACACATTCATCTTCCAGGAGCATCTCTAAAAACTCCAGATAGCTACACTTGTTATCCAAAGCATACCGATTGCGGCTCTCAAGCGATGCACTGGCACCACTCAGACGTAAGACCTTCATTTTTTCTCTCACTGCTTCCATGGCCTACCGGATTTGATCATAAATGGATAACTCATGCCCCCAACCACCGAGTGTCACCGCAGGTATTATCTCCTGCCTCTCAACATACAGTTTCTTATCCAGGATATTTTTTACGGTTTGATAACTGATGTTATCATACATTACCGCTCGCTTACAAGCCAGATTGATTTCCTGATGGGAGTAGGATCTGCTAAGACTGATCACCCCTTTCATGTAATCATACCAGTGCACAGGACGATACTGCCTGGCCAGTTCCATAAATGCGGTAACATCAGACCCCATTTCAGTAGCCTTCTCTTCATACCACCTAAGATCTTTCTTGGTTTTGTATGAAGGCTGATGCTCTTTTTTGGTAACATAGATTCCCTGTCCATAGGCCACTGCATGACAAGTGATCTCAAGTTGTCCCTGGTACACCCGAAGAATGCTGCCAGTGATCTTGACGGTGAGCTCCTGACCAGTTAAATAATCCGGTACGGAATAAAAATTATACCCATAATGAATATGTCCGTAAGAATCCACCTTTCGCTGTTCAATCACGGGATATTCATAGCGTAATGCAGGCAAAGATTGTAATACCGTTCGTTCTTCCTGTTGAAATACTTCGCACGGGATCTTCCGTGTGGTCCCGTGCTTTCTTGCATTGCACACGCTCTCAAGCCACACCGTAAGCTTTTGTTCCATTCCGTAATAATCAAGCTCATGATCATTATAGCGTTTAACAAAATTCTCTTTCAAATAGCTGATACCACGTTCCACTTTCCCTTTATGCTCAGGGGTGCGAGGACGGCAAGCCATCGGGTGGCTGCTATAATGATCCAAAAACCGGGCATATTCCTCCTGGTATACCGGTTCAAAAAAATCGGGAGTTATGACTCCGGCCTTCAGATTATCAATGCGGACAACTTGGACAACCCCGCAAAAATATTCGAAAGCCAGCCAGTGACAACGAATAAAGCTTCCAACACTCTGGTTGGTCACCAGACAGTAAAAGCTATACCTGCTATAACTTAACACCATGCAGAACGCCCAGACTTTGACTCTCTTACCATCTTTCATAAACCGACCGATATATCCAAAATCAACCTGGGCTTCTTGTCCCGGTGGTGTCAAAACAGGAACAAAGACTTCTGTCCCTTTTAATCCTCTTACAAACCGTGATACCGTAGTATAATCAACCGTTAATTGATATCGATCAACCAGATATTCATGGATTAAAACCGATGATTTCCCTTTGTTCATCATCGAAACAATCTCAGATTGAAAAGCCTGGAGTATTTTTTTACGGGTAGGATCTTTTGGAAATTCTTGTCCTGTTTCCAATTGACGGGCAATAGATCGGACAGTGTTCCGACTGATTCCCAGTAACTTCGAGATGCTCCGTATGGAGTGTCCCAGTCCTAAATGTGTCTTGATTGTGTTAAACATACCCACTCTGTACATAAGCTTCGGTTTTGGTCACCGAAGCAAGTTAATGTTACTTTTGTGGGTGGGTCAATTTTGTTGCAAATCCCTGGGTCAATTTTCATGCAATTTGACATAAATCAAAGTCCTCAACGATTTCATAAGCCATGTTGTCTTTGCCACGGGTCACGAACCAGTTGTTCATGCTGTCCAAGTTATACCATCAAGAAAAATCGTAGTAGCCCATGTGTAAACCAGAATGCTATCGGCAGGCAGCTTCATCTTTCGGGCAACATTGATCTCGTGTACCTTCTCGTGCGTGAGATCAGCGAAAGCTGGCAAGCAGCCCTCGTAATCGAGCAGTAGGTGGAGTTTAACTACACCTTTTCGGGTGAGGAACTTAGCCTAGTTATAAAGAGAAAGCGATAAGGATATCACGCTGGCATCCAACAGGAATACTTTGCGTTTAATCCTCTTCAAGGCTGGCTTGTAGAACTTCGTCTGGGTGCGCAGGTGTCCTGCCAGGGCGTAATAGAACTCCTGGAAAATCTCATAGCTACGGTGTTCATTCATGTACGACACAGTGGATTTGGCTGGAGCCTGATTGCATCCAAGGTGCTTGATTTTCACCGTGATGCTTTGCAAACCGTTTGAGATGTCTCGTACTGAATTAGCATGACCAAAATGACAGAATAGCATACTAATCAGATGCGTCCAGCTATCGATTCCTTTGCTGAATTTATCCGTGTCGTGCTTTTTCACAATGCTGCTAAACAATTCTCTGGGCATTACACTTGTGATTTGCGAAAAAAGAGATAATTTTATCATAGGGATTGGTTTTTTTCGCTATTGTAAAATTACCCCATATTGGAGTATCTCCAATCCCTAATTTTTTTCTAAATATGTATCTTGGACGGATGTGTTGTATAATGAGAGTTTTGACTGCAATATGGAAACGACATTTGGAAAACCTGACAACCGATTTAGAGAAATAAGCGGCCTAAAACCCACATCAATCATAGTGTTTATT
>CAYUUX010000044.1:0-3409 GCA_964448085.1 uncultured Gammaproteobacteria bacterium
ATCAAAATTGATTTAAACACCATACCTCTTGATGATAAAAAAACCTATAAAATGTTAGCAAGTGCAGAAACAACAGGTATTTTTCAGCTAGAGTCTGCGGGAATGCGTAGGTACTTGAAGGAACTGGAACCGACCACTATTTTTGATGTTATGGCAATGGTTGCGTTATTCCGGCCTGGTCCAATGCAGGTTATTCCTGAATTTATCAAACGAAAACATGATCCTTCACAGATTGTATATCCAGATCCACGACTCAAAGATGTATTGAAACAGTCGTACGGTATTATTGCCTATCAAGATGATGTGTTGCTTACAGCAATTACTCTTGCTGGGTATTCATGGGGGGACGCAGATAAACTTCGAAAAGCAGTAGGAAAGAAAATTCCAACAGAAATGAAGAAACAGAGGGAAAACTTTATTGCCGGGTGTGTGAAAAACGGGCTTTCAGCCAAAAAATCCGAGGAGATATTCAATTTGATCGAGCCATTCGCAGGATATGGGTTTAACAAAGCACATGCAGCATGTTATGCGATGATTGCATATCAAACCGCCTATTTGAAGGCAAATTATACCGTTGAATACATGACAGCCGTATTAACAGCCGAATCACGTGCTAATACCGGACCGACGCGTGATGAGAAGATTTCTAATATTGTCAATGAATGTCGTCGTATGAGATTGACACTGTTGCCTCCTGACATTAATGCTTCTGAGATGGAATTTTCAGTAGAAAAAAACAAGATTCGCTTTGGTCTTTCTGCAATCAAAAACGTTGGGACTGCTGCAATCGAAAGTATTTTAGATGCCAGGTCAAACAACAAACCATTCCATTCGTTGTATGATCTGTTGTCACGCGTTGATCTTTCTAAGGTAAATAAAAAGACAATGGAAAGCCTTATTAAAGCTGGTGCGCTTGGGCAATTCGGAACGCGATCTGGGATGCTTACCATTGTACCTGAGATTGTTGACGTCCTTCATAAAAAGAAGAAGGACACGGATAAGGGTCAATCTGGTTTGTTTGATGACATGGAAGATGGCGTTGCAACACCACATGAAATTTCAGTGCCAAAGATTCCCGAACTACCCAGTAATGAATTGCTGTCTGAAGAAAAAGAATTGCTGGGGTTTTATTTAACAGCACATCCATTGTCTTCTTATGAAAAACAGATTAATGCTGTACAAGCTAAGCCAATCGGTGAAATTTCTGCAGAAGACGTTGGATCGCGAAGCCATATTGCTGGCATTATTGTCAACGTAAAAAAAATATTTACCAAAGCGGGAAACAACGAAATGGCATTTGTTAAAATTGAAGACATGACAGGGACGATAGAGGTTGTTGTATTTCCTAAGATTTTCAGTCAGACAAGTGCGTTGTGGGTGATTGATACCGTTGTTGATGTGAGTGGAAAAATCGATGAGAAAGATGAAAAGCTTACCTTCCTTGTCGACGCTGTGAAAAAGATCGATTTTGACCGTTGACACAACACGCAGGTTTTTTTTACAATGTGTATATAAATAGACCGTTAGGTTTATTTCTTTAATGGAAAATGCATCGAATGATACAGAAAAACGATACGAAGTATCGCTCTATGAGGATAGCCTTGTAGAAAAGACATTTGGGAAGAAAAAAAACAAGAAGAAAGAATCAAAACCAGCTCTTTTTTATATTGGATATGTTGGGCAAGTAGGGTTTGTGATTGCGATACCTATTGCGGGTGGTACCTTGTTGGGCGGATATGTTGACGCCAAACTTGGAACCTATCCGAAAATAACAATGACAGGACTGTGTATTGGTCTTGTCATTTCAGTTTTTAATTTCGTTGCTGTGATAAAAGAAATTATTGCAGGCTCAAAGAACTAATATGTTACATATATCATTGGCCGCAGAACCGATTGCGCATATTGGGTCGTTTCCTATAACGAACTCACTTGCCTTGACATGGTTCGTCATGGCAATTCTTATTGTTCTTTCCGTTGCTGTTTCTCGAAATATTAAGCTCATTCCTTCCGGTTTCCAGTCCGTTATGGAAGTGCTCATTGATGGATTACACACTTTTTTTGAATCTGTTGTTGGACATCAGGTTAAAATGCTGTTTCCGCTCATTGCTTCCCTTTTTTTGTTTATTTTAGTTTCTAATTGGATCGGCCTCTTGCCAGGCGTTGGAACTGTTGGTTTTTTCCGTACAGAACACTCAACTGTAGTAACCACGTCAAGTGAAACCCATGGTGAAAAAGAGCAAACCACAGAACACCTGGAAGAAACAGCAGAAGCTCAAGCTGCAGAAACTGAGTCAGAAGTTGAATTCATTCCATTGTTTCGAGGACCAACAGCAGATTTAAATACAACAATCGCACTTGCGCTTGTCGCCTTCGGAGCAATTCAATATTTTGGATTTAAAATTTTGGGAAAAAAGTATACCGCACGCTTTGTGAATTTTAAAAACCCCATTATGGGGTTTGTCGGTCTATTAGAGCTTGTATCCGATGTCTCTAAAGTTATCTCATTTGCATTTCGTTTATTCGGAAACGTTTTTGCAGGCGAGGTATTATTGTCCGTTATGGCATTTTTAATGCCATTTGTCGCGCCAATGCCATTTTTAGCACTTGAATTGTTTGTTGGATTTATACAAGCTTTGGTATTTTCGACATTAACAGCAGTATTCGTAAACGTTGCTGCTTCGCATGAAGGATAATAAAAAAATAGTATATTGAAAGGAGGTGGATATATGGACGCAAACACATGGAAATTGATTATGACCGGTGCAACAATCGCACTTGGAGGAGCAGTTCCTGCTCTTGCCATTGGTCTTATTACAGCAAAAGCAGTGGAAGCAATGGGTCGAAACCCAGAAGCTGCAGGTGACGTACGAACAAGCATGATTTTAGGTATGGCATTTGCTGAAGCTATCGCCATTTACTCATTGGTTGTAGCTCTTATTATTAAATTTGTGTAAAAACAGAAGCCCCGCTTTCAAAAAATAGAAAAATGAGTACTGACAGCGGGGAGGAAATGTATGGATAAATTAGGTATTGAACCAAAATTAATTATTGCGCAGTTAGTAAATTTCGGGGTTATTATGTTCGTTTTGACAAAGCTCTTGTATAAGCCGATTTTGTCGATGCTGGAAAAACGAAAAAAGAAAATTGAAGAGGGGTTAGAGCTGACGGAAAAGATGAAAGTTGAAGAAGAAAAAATGGAAGTGAAGAAAAACAAAATGATAGCGGAGACAAAAAAGGAAGGAATGGCGATGATAGAAGAAGCGAAGGCGCAAGCAAAAGTTGAAGCAAAGCAGATTCTTGACGCTGCTCATAAGGAAGCAGAAGACATCGTCGAAAAAGGAAAACAACAAGCGAAAGAGCAAAAAGAGCAAATGCAAAAAGAAGTTCAAAACGAAGCGGTGGAACTTGC
>CAYUUX010000045.1:0-3292 GCA_964448085.1 uncultured Gammaproteobacteria bacterium
CGGGCGTGGGCATTGCCCCCCTATATATAGTGGGCGACGGTGGGGAGGCAGCGGACGATCCCGGCTGCTGTCCTTGCGGAGGAGGGGAGATTTCCGGCTACCGAGGAAAAATCACCAAAAATACACAAGGGCTTGTGTAGAATTGAGTCCTTGCACCACAAGCACTTAGGCCAACTTTAAACAACTTTAAACAAGGCTTGTGTAAAATTTATACCTTGTCCCGCAAACACTTAGGCCAAGTTTACACAAATATCCGAAAGTTCTCAGCCCGCCGCCGTAGTGTCGGATTCCAATCCGACATATATTGTCGCTTTGGAAAGCGACACTACCCTCCGCAGCATGCCTTTGCTGCTGTATGTAGCCGGAGGATGCTGATCCTCCGCAAATCTGATATTGAATGGTGCGGAGATTTGGCAATCTCCGGCTACGGAGAAGAGAGTAAGATAAAGAAATATATAAATATAAAACTATTATATACCATATACTATATAACCTACATATACCAATATGATAGAGATGGAAAACTGCACTCTTAGCACCCACATACCCCAGGGGGCTGAGACCTTGTGGATATCTGTGTAAAGTTGCCCTAACTTGTTGCCCCACAACGAGAGAATTCTACACAAACGCCTGTTTAGAATTGTGTAGAGTTGATATTGTCGGATGCCTCTGCTGGTATGCAACCCGAGTGTGCATCTGAGAACACCTTATAGCGGACAAACCCAAATTTCAGATTGACAGATATCCACCATGAAAATACCCTGAAAAAAAGTGCGAACGGAGACGAGGATGTTGAAGAAGCGGTATAGGAGATTAAGCAGAAAACAAGTCCTAAAACCAGGATTGGTTCTAGTATAAATATAACATAATATCTGAAAATATAATTTGCAACATAACACAAGGACTTATCGATGAAAAATCAAGACATTCTAGGCTCAATTCTTAAGGACAGCAATTATCATTTATCGTTGTTTACAGAAAATGAGATCAACTCCCTATTGGAACGGATTACAATAAAAGAAACAAAGGGAAAGGACACTGCTTTTGTCAAGTGCATCCTGAGAGATAAGGAGGTTAGACTTTATCCCGAGGAAGTTGTTCGTCAGCTATACGCTTATAGGCTGATTACCCAATATAATTATCCCAAGAACCGCATGGAGTTTGAGCATCCGGTTCATTTTGGCCGAGAAGTAAAAAGCGCGGATATCGTAATATTCGATAAAGACAGGCCAGATACCGAATATTTAATAGTCGAACTAAAAAAACCGAAACTCAAGGATGGCAAGGAGCAGTTAAAGGGTTATTGTAACGCAACTGGAGCGCAAATTGGGGTATGGACCAACGGAGAGCAAATATCACACTATCACCGTAAAGACCCCAATTATTTTGAAGATATCACAGACATACCCAATGCAAGCCAGGAGCTAAAAGATATCCTCAAGGAACGCTTTACGTTGCGAGACCTGATCGTCAAAGACAAAATCGCCAATGAACGTAAATCCCTGAAAGACATTATTTTGGACATGGAAGATGAGGTGCTTGCCAATGCTGGGGTTGATGTATTTGAAGAAGTCTTTAAACTCATATTCACTAAACTATATGACGAAATGGGGAGCAAGACCGATAAAGTGATACTCGATGATTTTCTGCGCAGAAAACTAAGTCCTGAAGAGCGCTCAGATTACGACAAAGTGAAAACATGTTTAGAGAAATTGGATGATAGCAATTTCCGAGTTTTGGAATTTAGGAACACCGGGCAAACTGATTTCGAGCTTAAAACGAAACTAAATCACCTGTTTGAACAAGCCAGAACCTCATGGCCAGGTATCTTCACTGATAACTCAGTTTTTCAGCTTTCAGATAGTCATCTGGCCATTTGCGTGTCTAGTTTACAAGACGTAAAACTCTTCAACTCCAATCTGCTGGTGGTGGATGAGGCGTTTGAGTATCTGGTCAACAAATCTTCCAAAGGCGAGAAGGGACAGTACTTCACTCCTCGCCATGTGATTGATATGTGTGTCCAAATGCTTAACCCAAAGAAAGGTGAATATATGATCGACACAGCCTCGGGGAGCTGCGGTTTCCCGGTGCACACGATGTTTAAAATTACAGGACATCTTTTCACCAACTCTTCGATACCCGATAGCGACAAAGATGATGTAATGAGGATCTTTGGGATTGATTTTGATGAAAAAACCGTGCGTGTGGCTCGTACATTGAACCTGATCGCCGGAGATGGAGAATCCAATGTCTTGCATCTAAACACGCTTGACTATGACCGCTGGAAGGAGAAAACGGAAAAAGACCCTGAATGGCGGGATACCTATGGCAAGGGGTTTAAAAGACTTGAGAAACTAAGAGCGGAGAAGGGGAGCAACAAGTGTTTCAATTTTGACCTTCTGATGGCCAATCCCCCTTTTGCCGGGGATATCAAAGAAAGTAGAATACTCGCTAAGTATGAGCTTTGCAAAAATGCCAAAGGTAAAACACAGAATCAGGTTGGGAGAGATATCCTTTTCATTGAGAGGAACCTGGATTTTCTCAAGCCAGGAGGTAGGATGGCTATAGTTCTACCCCAAGGAAGATTAAATAACACGTCAGATATGAATGTAAGGAAATTCATGGCCGAGCATGCGCGAATTCTGGCTGTAATTGGCTTGCACGTAAATACATTTAAACCTCATGCAGGAACCAAGACGAGCATTCTTATCCTGCAAAAATGGGATGATAAACTGTGCCCCAAGGTTGATGATTATCCAATTTTCTTTGCCGTTAGCGAGAAGGGGGGAAAGAGCAATTCTGGCGATTACGTTTATTTAAAAAATGGCAATGGACAGTATAAATTGGATAAGAACGGCCACCTTATCGTAGATCATGATTTGCATAACCACGATGGTGAACTTCCGGATGGAATAGCCGAAGCATTTATAAAATGGGCTGCTACAGAACGCCTATCATTCTGGACAAAAAAATATGACACGCTCAATCATTAGAATAAAAGATACAGTCGGATCTTTTCGACTCGATCCTGAGTGTTATCAGGAAAAATACATACAAGCAGAAAGCGCTGTTTTGAAATGCCATCACACTACAATAAAAAGAATAGAAAAGAGTTTTAAAAAGGGCATCTTTGACATCAAAGCGGAATCATATGTGTCAACCGGAATTCCATTTGTTAGAATTTCAGATTTGCGGAATGCGATAATAGAAACCAGTAATATTGCCCATATTCCACAAAATATTCATATAGAAAACATCAAAACTGCGTTGTATAGGAATGACATTGTTCTTA
>CAYUUX010000046.1:0-2769 GCA_964448085.1 uncultured Gammaproteobacteria bacterium
TGCAGCATCGGGTCTATACTGAAAATCCACAAATTCATGGAACGCTATGTCGTCTTCCGATACCAGTTTCTGCCCATAATTGATCCATCCTAAATTCTCGCTTGCAAACCGCGCTTTTTGGGATACGAAAACAATGGTGTCTTGACGTTTTTGGACAACCTCCCCTGCGGCTTTCAGAATTTTTCTGAAAAGTTCTTCATTTTTGACCAGATGGTCGCTCCATAAAATGACCATTGGTTCATCCAAATTTTTTTGTGCAAGAATCGATGTTACCAGGCCGACAGCAGGTCCGACATCTCGCATGACCGGTTCCCCGATAACATGACCTTCCGGTAATTGGGACAATTGTTCCTTCACTATCGGCACGTATTGGAGACCTGTGGAAATGTATATGTCCTTCCAATCAAAATCTGGCTGGAGTCTTCCTGCGGCAAGCTGCAATGTGGATTTATCTCCGATGATCTTTTCAAACTGCTTTGGGGATTTTTTTCTTGATAGTGGCCACAATCGTGTCCCCACACCGCCTGCAAAAACAATTGCATTCATATAATTATGCTATTATACCTGATTCTTTTTCGATTGAATATATGATGCCATTTCACGCGTAAACCGTTCTTTTGAAAAACGCTCTGCGTTATGCCGACACACACCAGGAGAAAATCGCATCTTTTCAAAACGCTTAATGCCGTTTTGAAGCGATGCTGCAGTCTGTTTATCAAACAATACACCCGTTTCTTTGTCACGGACTATTTCTGCCACGCCACTTTCCTTATATGCAATAACAGGCTTACCGCAACTTTGCGCTTCCGCTGCAACAATACCGAAATCCTCATCTCCGGCAAACACCAATGCCTTGCATCCTTGATAATAGGAAAGCAGTGCTTCATCGGAAAGCCATTCATCAATAAAACGGATAGTAGGGGGAAGTTGCCGCATCAGCCCCCTCTTCCAACGACCGCTTCCTATCACAACCAATGGTTTATTAAGACTTTTAAATGCATCAATGACAATGTCCGCGCGCTTGTACCCCGCAAGCCGGGATACGAAAAGATAATATTCGTTGTCCCTTTTCTCTGGTGCGGGGCGAAAAAAATCAGTTTCAACAGGAGGATAAATAACCGAGTCTGTATCTCTTAGGTAATAGTGTTTAATACGTTCTTTGACCCGATCGGAAATTGCAACATATGCATCCGGCCGCATGGCGGCAATCTTGTCCCACTTGCGAAGTGTGGGCGCAAGCAAAGAAAGCATAGAAACCGCAATGCCACTTATATGTCCCAGTCCGGGCATATTTTTATATGTTTCGTAACCACTCCATAAGTATCTCGTCGGAGTCAAACAATAACAGATATGCACTGTTTGCGGTTTCGTGATTATACTTTTTGCTTCCGCACTCGTTACTGAAATCACGACGTCATACATATCAAAATTGAATGATTCGAATGCAAAAGGAGTTAGCCAGGGAAACACTTCGTGGTGATTTTTTGCCCAAGGAATCCTATTGATAAAGGAGGGACGGACATCAAAGGCACGTGCCCATGGAGCACCTGTAGGATCGTAGACTGCCGTATACAACGGCGCCTGGGGGAAAAGCTCGTGAAGCGCGAGAAGCACGCGTTCCGCTCCTCCGTTTTTATTCACCCGATCATAGACGAGTGCAACATTCATACGAAAAAACGTTCGTAGATTTGTACCGTCTGTTCAGCCATCGTTTTCCAGTCATATCTCACAAGCAATTGCTTTTGCTTATCAGTCAGAACTACTTCCTTCCGAACAATCGCCTTTTCCATGGCGTGTACCAGTGTCTCTTCTCTGTGTGGATCAATATAGGTCGGTATATCGGCAAAAAGCTCGCGGAACACGGGTATATCGGAACATATCACTGGACAGCCACATGAAATTGCCTCCAATGCGGGAAGGCCGAATCCTTCCATCAGGGAAGGAAAAACGAATGCGTCCGCTTGCCGATACAATGAAGCCAACTGCGCATCATCTGCCGGACCAAAAAACTTGACACGCTCCGTATAGGGAAGCGTAGCAACCCATCGCTTGAGTCGTTTGTAGAAAAAATCTTCCTTCCCCACAAGCACAAGTGTATGACTTTTATTCGTCTTTGTAAGAAACGCACCGAACGCACGTATGACAAACTCCAAATTTTTATGCGGATAGGCATTGCCCACATACAAAAAATAAGGTGCCATTACTTGATGTGCTTTTGTCATCGCCGTTTTGATATGTGTATCTATTCCTTCATATGTCACGGTGATCTTTTCCTCTGGGATATGAATGTTTTTGACAACATCATCTTTTGTTGCGTTTGACACAGCAATACAATGTGCAGCTTTTCGAATTCCTGTGCGAAGAATAATCTGATACCCAAGTCGCCTGAGCCAAAAAAGCGGTTTTGGAAGTGTTGTTGCTTTTCCTGTTGTGACATGCAAAATAGTCAAGTCATGAATAGTGAGAATATACGGTTTTGCATAAAAAATGGGGGCGTTAAAATACGGAACATGCAACAGATCTAAACCTTCTTGAGTAAAAACTGTTGGCATCAGGAGTTGTTCCTTTATTGTGTGCCAATGGATATCACACCGTATTTTTTTCCACCGATTGTTCGGGGGTGTGAAGCTCTCATACGCACCACTTGGAAGAAAAATGGTATAAGCATTCTTTGTGTCAATGAGCCCAAGGTGTGCGATAAGATTACGGATATACCGTCCAACGCCTGTCTCACCTATTAGTCTTGCATCAATGCCAATATGCATATCC
>CAYUUX010000047.1:0-2697 GCA_964448085.1 uncultured Gammaproteobacteria bacterium
CGCTGGCCCAAAAACGCCGGAACGCCGCACGATTGATGCCGTGTTTTAACGCCAGGGTAAGCAATGATCAGAATTTACCAATACAATAAACGAGTAGAACGGATACAACTGCCATCATCGCCACGTATCGCGATATCAATTTCATTCTTGCTTTAATTTGGACCGCGACGATTGTTTCCAAAAATAATATATCTAATGGTATGTTATATTCTGTCGTTAAAATTTCAACTTCTATTTTTGACAAAGCGTCTACGTTCTTGATTACATATTCAAAATGGTTCTTGGATTGCTTATAGTTCTTCATCTTGTGATGAGCTACGCCAATCAACGCCCTTGAAATGTGATCCACTGGGTTGATTGCTAACGCCATTTCAGACGCAACCACTGTGAAATGATAATCACCCCGGTCAATCCCACGTTTTGCTATCAATTGCAGGGCGTTAAGCTGTTGCGTGGTGGCGTCCATATATCCCCCTTTGACTATTGTAGATTAAATGGCCATTAAATTCGTATACTTACGAATAAAACCATTCATTGCGTACACTTAGACGTACGTCAATCGTCCGGGGGTAGAAAAAATGTTGGTTACTCGGGAGCATCCAAAAAATTGAATGGTAAGGCAGTGATAATCGTGATAATAACCGTGAAAACGTTCTCACGATTATCACATTGTGGGCCTTAATTGAGAGGGGCTGAAAACCGTGACGATTACCACGATAATCACGAATGAATGGTTGACCTTCAAAGACCTCGAGCAAAAGCTCCAGATTGCCGGGCCGACCTTGAGACGGTGGAGTGAAAAATTTCCAACATTTTTAGGCAGTAAGAAAATAAATCGAGTTCTTTCATTCCCCGCATCATCGCTTGAAGTATTCAAATTGATTAAACAATTGTTTGATGATGGAAATGACACTGCCGCAGTGATGGCCGCATTGACCAGGGAGATGACCCAGACCCATGACGTGAAGCCCATCCCGAAAGATGCCCCCCCACCATCACCAGCGCCGGATCTCGAATCACTCCACGAGCTGGCACCGTTGGTGGGTGTCCTGGCCGACCTGTCCAAGTCGTTCCAAAAACTGGTTGAGAACCAAGAAAGGATGCTCGAGGAAATGAGATTGACCAGGATAAGCCTTGAAGCGTCCAGAATGCCCCTAGATGCGCCGGAAGGATTTAAACGGGGAAATGTTCACGGGATGGACACGGAAGCCAAGGACGGGCCGCATATGGCCCGTCCCGATAGCACCAAGCTGCATGAAGTTCGGATGCCCCGTCAGGAGGTGATTGCCGAGGCCCACCGATTGCGGGGCCTCGGCTATGGAGCGGCGAGAATCAGAACGGCGATGGTTCGGGCGGGCTTCCCCTCTCTCAACGGGAAGGGCCAGCTATCAAAATCTACAGTGAGTAAGATAATCAAAGGGGAAATAAAATAATCTAGCTATTATGAATCCTTCTACATACCTGACATTTTTTTGAACTTTCTTTATAATTGCAATTACCATCTTCCAGGCATTTTATTGCAGCAATAAACATTTTGTTGTTTGCTTTGCATTGCTTGTCAACATTATTGTTTTCAAAAGATTTTCTTTGTTTTAAAGAGAATATAAATTTTATAGCCGCATAAGCCCTGCCGTTTTTTATTGGTTCCCATTCGTACCTAAAAGATGTCTTTGAATTTATATCTCTATGAGCTTTTTCAAGAACATATCTTCTGAAGTCAGGATATCTTTGCATTGATTTTGGAGCCTGTAGTATTTTATACAAATCTTGCAAATCAAGAACTACTTGATGTTTGTCACTCCACGATTTTAGTATCTCAAACAATCTTTGGCTGTAGATGCTCGGCAAAGTCATGAATTCAACAAGTGAATATTTCGTAAAGTGACTCTTTAACCCTAAAAAATGTTCTTTTAAGTCCGGGTCAAATCTAGCTATAATGCATCCTCTTACATTGTCATATTCACATTTTGAAAAAACAGCGTACTTTGTCCATCCGTTCTCCTTAGGGATTGTGATGGCACGACCAAAAATGTTGTCAACTACATCAGCAACTAGTTGATATGATCTACCATCTTGCGATTCACCAAGGAGTTCTTTGACTGGGATTTCATAGGTTTGGAAATCTTTGTCATCAGGACCGACACGTGCCGCGACAAGGGCAATAAGACGGGGTTCGTACACACTTTTCACCGACCAAGACGCCCTGGCTAGTGCATTGGATTTTTTAACTATATCGACTTGTTTTTCCATCTTGTCCCTTCCTGGCCCCCTCAATATCTCTAAAGTGAAAGATGGTAAACACTTCTCACAGACGTTTGACGTGATTTTTCTCACCGTTTGACGTGATTTTCCTCACTGCTAGACGTGATTTTCCTCACTGCTAGACGTGATTTTCCTCACTTTTATGCCTGTAAGTTGCTGAAATACATTATTAAAATAGCCTCTGAATTTAGAAAAGAAGAAAAGAAGAATTCAGAGCGCGCACGTATCTTTAGATAATGTTCGCAATCCTAATTCCCACCATTTTCAAGCAGCCCAGGCCGCATAACCTACCCACCAGACCGACACGGCTTCCATCAGCACCAACATGTCAAAAGGCATTCCCGGTGAAATAAAAGACAAATTCTGAATCATTCCGGGAATATGAATCAACTCCATTCAAAAAGTATATCTTAAAACACTATCCGAAGTGATGTG